>JAFATF010000374.1 GCA_019244045.1 Acidobacteriota bacterium | reverse complement strand
CCTACGGATTGGCTGAATTTCGAGCTCAACACGGCGGTGAGATGCATGTCCAAAGCATTATTCACCAGGTTAGCTGTACCCACGGCAGCTATGCTGCCGATGTCGAGCTTGGCCTGCAGGTTATTGGTCTGGGCAACGCCGTTCTTGATGACGATGTTGCCGGTCAGCGGTGAGACATCCGTGTAGCTCTTTGCCGATTGTGCCTTGTTCAGGAAGCCGGCGATGGCCCCGAGCTCATGGCTGAGGTCCACGCCCGTATACCTCAAGTTGGCTATGTTCAACGCGGTCGTGCCGTTGATGGCGCGCATGATCGATTCGGCGTTAAGAGACTTGACCGGCCCGGTGGCGTGCATGTCGAGATTGATGGTCCCACTTCCGCTGATTTTCTCGAGGCCGCTCACCCCATAGGCCTTCGCCATGGACAGGACGTTCTGGAATTGTGCGTTGGGCGCCTTGAGGGTTGCGTTCACGATGGGATTATTCGAGAGGTATTGCTGCAATGCGAATTGCGCGTTCACGGTTGTTCCGCCAGAAGTCACGTTGAACGGAGCAGATTGGATCTGCGCGGGCGTTAAATGGAGATTGATGCTTGGGATTTCGACGGGCTGGGCAATGTCTTTGCCTGTCGCCTGTAGGTTCTGCGCGGTTACCGTCCCATTCAAAGCCGGTTTGGCTAAAGGCCCTTTGGCTTCAACGTCGGCGTTGGCTGTACCGGATACCGAGGTTCCGGGCGCGAGCGCCGCGCCGCTTGTGGCGGCCAGCTTCGCCAGCTCGGTGAGCGAAACTTTCGCGGCGTTTAACTTCATATCCACGATGGCCGGAGTAGGTTTCGAATTTAAGGTGCCGGTAATCGCAAACGGTGTCGGTCCGAGCTTGATATTGCCCTGTTGGATGGTCAGCAGGCTGCTCAAAAGGTTGTCGCTAACCTGGTAATCCGCGAAAATCGGATATCCCAATTCGTTCCCCTTTAATTTTACGTTCTGGACGCTGGTGCTGCCTTTTGCCGAGATCGTGCCCCCCTGGCTGTTGATCTCTGTCTGCCCGGTAATAGTTCCGTCCGTGCCGGTCAAAGCTGGAGAGTTGAGAAACTTGGCGAGACCAGCAATTCCCACCTGCTTGAGATTAAGAGTGCCCTGGAAAGGCGTGTTGGCAGGGTCGCTCTCGACGATCGGTCCTCCCTTGCCTTGCAGCCGAACCTGCTGGCTGCCGGCACCCGGCAGGTGTGCGGCCGCGTCAATGGTAAACGGCTCGCCGGGAGCGAAGTTCTCAAGGGTGACGTCGATATGATCGTAAACAGCGGGCTGCGGACTACTCTGAAGGTCAGTGAGAGCAAGCTGCCCGTCCGCGATAACGAGCTTTCCGACCGAGAACTGCTGAGAACTGGAGGGTTCAGTCGAGGGCGTGGGCTTTTGAGGTTCTTTGCCCGGCTGCTTCTCCGGGGACTTCGCGCCGGTTGAAGGACCCTCGCCGGCCGGGTGACCAAGGGAAGCGAAATTCCAAACGCCTTGCCGGTTCTTGATCAGGTTCACGGAGGGGCGCTGCAGGGTAAGCGAATCGACCTCCACCTCCTTATGCAAGAGCGGCAGCAGCTTCACCGAGACATCCAACCGTTCGGCATCGACGAAGGGCTTTTGCACTTGGAAGCTGGGATCATCGGCAATCGAGACATTGTGCACCTGAAAACGCGGGGGGAAAATGCCCAGGTGCATGTCGCCCAAGCTAACCTGTCGCCCCAGCCGCTTCTCGAGTTCCGCTTGAATGCTCCCGTGATATTGGTTGACATTGAATGTTGCGGCGAATATAAGCACCGCAACCATGAGGACAAGTACAATAACCCCAATAACTACCAATGCCTTGTGCATGTTTGTGTCACCTGTCTTTCTTTCGCCTTCAGCTTAGATGAGTAATCGGGTGCCTGCGTTGGGGCCTCCCCGGCGACGGCCTAGAGGAGTGGAAACGAGCTTGAACTCTGTGCCGACTACCTGTCCCGGATCTTCTCTTGCTTCCTTGCTTGCTCATGGCTGCTCAACCTTTGAGCTACAACGGCAGGGGAGCTCAGCGGTGTGACCGGAATTGCTGGAATCGGGTATATACTCGAACTCACGGGGGTCGAGCGTGCGTTCCCCCAGTTCCTGCCGCTCCGAACGATGCTTCCCTACGTTGGTGCGAAAACCGAATACTCCTCCCGCCAGGTTGCCTGGGCCGCCTTCGCTTTGGCGGTTGCTCTCTTGGCCATGATCGGGGCGTTGGCCTACCGGGCCACCCGACGGCTGGTCGCAAGCGAGCAGCTCGTTTCCCATACCCGTGAAATACAAACTCTGCTCGAGGATATAAGCTCCGATGTTCTCCAAGCCAGCAATGCCAGACGGGGCTTCATCATTACCGGTTTGGAGGGAGATCTTGCCGGATACAGCTCCGCTTCTGAGGACCTGCCGGTTAAAGTAAAGCGCCTCAAGTTTATTACTGCCGACAATGTTCGTCAGCAACAACGTTGTACAACCTTGGACAGCGCCATCCATGGCGAACTCAGCTTGCTCGAAGACTCCATCAATCGACGCCGCGCGCCGGGCTCCGACAGGTTGCGCCAGGTCGAAATCACGCGCGCCGGCAGCGCCAAAATCGATCAGGTGTTCACCATCATCGGCCAGATGGAGGCTGAAGAGGAGCGCCTTTTGGAGCAGAGGAGGAGCGAAGCGAATCAGAACTACCGGCGTACTATCATGGCGCTTTTTGCCGCTTCGATCATCGCCATTTTTGTGATCTTCATCAATTTTTATCGCCTGCACTGGGAACTCAAGGAGCGGGAACGGGCCGAGTCGTTGGCGAGCGAACGCGCGCAGCTGATCAATGCCTTCTTTTCCTCTTCCACCGTGGGCTTTGCCATCATTGACTCGGAGCTGCGCTGTCAGAGGGTCAACCATATTCTGGCGGAGATGGCGGGCCAACAAACTCAGAATCTCATCAATCTTCCCGCTGCAGCGCTCTTCGGCGATCAGCAACAGGCGATGGAAGGACTGTTGCGCGAGGTGATTGGCGGCGGGGAAGCCGTGCTGGACCGCACCATAAGCCTGCAGCTCGCGGGAAGCGACGACATGCGTCACTGGACGCTCAACTGCTTCCCTCTGCGTGATGATCGCGGCCAGGTCACGCGTGTGGGTTGCATTGTGCTGGATGCAACCGCCCGCCGCAATGCAGAGTCGGCATATCGCCGCTTGAGCAGCCGCCTATTGCGTTTGCAGGATGAAGAGCGCCGGCGTGTCGCCCGGGAAATGCACGACAGCCTGGGCCAGTATCTGACTGCCCTCAAGATCGACCTGGAGCTTGCCGGATCCAGTCCAGAAGCGCAAAGGGCGGAACTTCTGGCAGAATCCATTCAACTGGCCAACAGTTGTCTGACGGAGACGCGCACGCTTTCCCACCTGCTGCATCCCCCGCTGCTTGACGAAGCAGGTCTGGCTTCGGCGGCCCGCTGGTACGTCACGGGCTTTGCCCAACGCAGCGGCATTCAGGTAAATCTCGACCTGCCGGGCGATTTCGCTCGCCTCCCCCTGCCCATCGAAACGGCCCTGTTTCGCGTGCTGCAGGAGTCCCTCACCAATATTCATCGCCACTCGCATAGTCCTGCCGCCGACATTCACCTGCACGTCTTGGACGGTCACGTAAACCTCGAGGTTCGAGATTACGGTATCGGTATTCCCGCGCGCATTCTCAAACGGTTTCGCCAGTCGGGGACCACAGGGGTCGGCTTGGCGGGAATGCGGGAACGCATTTACGAGCTAGGCGGGCTGCTGGACATTCGCGCGGAACAGCAAGGAACGACGGTGAGCGCAAGCATTCCCATTGGGGAGAACACAGGGCACAGCAGCGCGGCTGACTCCGCCGCGTGAACTATCCCCGCACCCTGCAAATGGGTAGACTAGCTGCGTAGGCTACCGAGCGTCGATGGCTGCTGATCAAATCGCAGAAAGCTGGTCACAGCTGATCGAATTGCTGTATGCCGACTCGTGGTTTGAGCCGCTGCAGCGATTTCGTTCGCCATTTGTGTTTCGTGGCTCGTCGGTTGTGCGTTTTGATTTGCGCTCTGGGTTGCTGCGCCTGGCGCGCGGTCCAGTGGAAGCGCGCCAGCTCGAACCGCATCTGTTGCGCAGCTTTCGTAAGTACGCCCAGACCACAGCCATAGCGGGCGAATCCGCCTGGAAGTGGTTAGCCCTCGCTCAGCATCATGGTTTGCCCACGCGTCTGGTGGACTGGACCTGGTCTCCCCTGGTGGCCCTTCATTTCGTAACCGCCGATACCAATCGTTATGAAGAGGACGGTCTGGTGCTCGCGGTAGACACCTTCAAAGCTCGCGACTTCCTTCCTCCCAAGGTCAAAAGAGTGATCAGCCGCGAAGCAACGGGTGTCTTTAGCATTGAAATGCTGGACCAAATGGCAGGATCATTAGCTGAGTTCGACAAGCTGGATCGCTCTGCCTTCGTTGCCTTTCTGGATCCGCCGGCGCTCGACGCTCGCCTGGTCAACCAATTCGCCGCTTTTTCCGTGATGAACGATGCCGGGGCATATCTTGAAAATTGGCTCGCTCGACATCCCGCCTTATGCCGGCGAACTATCATTCCCGCCGCTCTCAAATGGGAAATTCGCGACAAACTCGACCAGGCCAACGTTGCCGAACGCATGCTCTTTCCCGGTCTGGACGGCCTTTGTCGTTGGCTGACGCGCTACTACACTCCTCGGCAGCTCGCAGACCCCGGCTGGAAAGGGCCAGGAAGAAAGAAGATCGATACATAGGGCGCTTTCAAACCGCGCCGCCCGAGTATTCACAAATAACACGCTGGGAAACCCTCTGATCCTGACCCTCAGCACAAACAATGCACGAAGGTGGAGATTTCAAAACAGCGGTCGCTAGGTAACCGCTGCCGGCAAGCGCGTGGCAGAGGCAAAGATCGCCTGGGATCGGCTCCTTCTTCGTCCGCTTTGCCAACGCATGGTGCCGTCCGTCCTGCAAAAAGCTACCGGCACGGCGCGAAAGGTTTTCCTCTCGCTTGCCTTCATAAGACCTTTTTTGCCACCAGACGCCGCTTGGCAGCTCCTTCTTCTTCCGACCTCAAGTGGTTCAGAATCACTCTCCGACAACACTCCCGCATCCGCACGACTGGTAAGAAGTTGCTGAGCATGGTAGTGAGCACAGCCTTGCAGGCGAGACGCCTTGCTCAAGAACCGCATTCTGCGGCTCTTGGCTGCAGTTTCTTTCACCTCACTTCCCCAAAACCCTCGCCACAACGGATCAGGTTGCCAGACGCCAGGCACTCAGATTTGATCTATTCTGGGGGCAAACGCAAGGCTCAGAATGATGAGCGCCTGTGGTAGTTCAGCTTCACGAGCTTACAATGTATGCAGATAAGCCAAGAGATCTTGCACTTGCTGGTCGGAGAGTACATCGCCAAAGCCGCGCATTTTGCTGCGCCCGATTTTGATGATCTCGCCCACGCGTTCATCATTAGCAGGTAATCCGCTTTCGGAGAGATAGGATCTCTTGAAGATGCCCTTGAGGCTGGGACCCTGTTTATCGCCCGTAGAGTATGGCTCATGACAACGGTCACAATAATTTTCATAAAGGCGGCGGCCCGCCGCCTGCGGGGGTGTCAAGCCTAGTTCCGCGTCGCTCCTGCGGCGCTCGGCGTTGCAGCCGGGAGCAACCAAGAACGCTGTGGCCATGATGAGTAAAGCCGTCAGGATTGGCGGGTTCGGATGCATGCAAAGAAAGATCCTCCCGTTTTCGAGTGAAGCTGTTAACCCGCTTCAGGAAGTACAATAATAGAAGGCTATGACGGTCAGGGTGAAGCGCGTGTACGACGAACCGGCTCGGGACGATGGCAAGCGCGTGCTCGTCGACCGCCTGTGGCCGAGAGGGCTGACTAAGCAGAGGGCTGCAATCGAAAGCTGGCTCCGCGATCTGGCACCCTCGAACGAACTCCGTAGATGGTTTCACGCTCAGCCGGAGTGCTGGGAAGAGTTTCGCAAACGATATTTGAAGGAACTGTCGAGCAGTCGTGCGCGCGCTGCCCTGGACAAACTGTACAATCTGGAACGGCGAGGCAAGCTGACTCTGCTATTTGCTTCAAAAAATGAAGAACACAACAATGCCGCCGTTTTGCGTGACTTGCTGGAAGGAGCGCGCAAACCGCCGACTGGCACCGGCCCCTCGGCGGCGGGAGCGATGCGGGCCCGCCGCGCAGCCAAACCTCCGCGCTCCTGACCATGGTGCTGAATCCGCTGCCCGCTCCCTCTCGTGCTCAGCGCAACCGTCACTTGTCTTGCGCCTGGCAAGCTGTCGAAAACAGGCAAACGGAGGCGGCGCGGCAGTGGTGGCTGATCGCGCAAATTGATCATGCGGTGCTGGCCGGAGATCTGGCTGCCCGGCTGGAATTTCCCGCCATTCCCATCTTAAGTGAGGAAGTGATTGGCGCGATCTCCGCTCATGATGCCGGCTGGACCCAGTTGGACGTTCTAGACGATCACGGCAGCGATTCGGTCGCGAAGCTACGCCCCCCCAGGTCATTTCTAGAGATCCTCCCGCAACAGTTTCTAATCGCCTGGACCAGTTCCATCCAAGCCGCCGAGCGCATCGGCCCTGTGGGCGGAATTATCGTAAGCGAGCATTTTAGGCGGCTGGGACAAGCCCGGCTCGCTACGCAACGAGATACCCCGGAAGATGTGCTGCGCCTCGAGCAGTTCGTGTGGGGTGAGTCCGGTCGGCAAACCCGGTTGCGCACGCAGGTTCACTCATCGCGGAGCGAGCTTGAGCATCTGACCGATATTCTTCAATTTTGCGATCTAGTGTCCCTCTACCTATGCTGCGGCGCGGCGGATCCGGCGGAATTTCCTCAGCGCTTTCAGGGAACTCGCATTCGCGTGCGTTGCGAGGGGGATATGTTCCTCTTCACACCTCCGGTGTTTGGCCGAGGGGTGGCTCTGGGCGTCAGCGCGCGACGATATCCGGGAGAAAAGCGGAGTGCCAGCCTGCCCTTCCTCATCGCCTAACCGCCAGAAGTTCTCTCAAACTTGCGAAGCCCTAGATCGCGTCGACGGGAGGACCATAATTTTTCTGCCGAGAGCTGCTCGCTCGCGGGCCTGACCAAGGCCCCCGAAAAAAGGCAGGGGCGGTTGATTTCAAGTTGCTGGGCATCCTCGGGGCCGGCCGTAGCAGAGGAACGGCGGCAGCGTGGCATCGACCCGGGCAAGTGCTCCCTCCACGGGTCGAATCTCCCCAATCTGTTCCAGTGTGTTGTCTTTGCTCAAGCCTAAGTAACCGATGACCATCGCTCGACAGGTTGAGAGGGCAGCACCTTCACTCTGGTTCTTTCCTAAGTTATTCGAGAAGTTGGCCGTGTGCAACGCGGGCAGCGGATAGGCGCAGAAGCAATCGGTGGGGTTCGTGCCGGTCTGCGGTCGTGAACTGGTTCCCACGCAAGGCAGCGGGAAGTTCGCTCCGCTTTCACCCGCGCCAGCGGTGAAAGAGTAGTGCTCCGTTGGTGCCGCCAAAGCCGAAAGAGTTCGACATCGCGTATTCGACCGAAACTTTGCGCTGTTGATTGGGTATGAAATCCATGCCCGCGGTTTCCGGCGCTTGCTTGTAAAGGTTGATAGTCGGGGGAAGAACCTGATCGCGCAGAGCCAGAACCGTAATACCCGCCTCGAGTCCCCCGGCGCCGCCGAGCAGATGTCCAGTCATCGATTTGCTGGAGCTGACCAGGATTTTGTCGCCAAACAGATTGCGAATGGCGGTTGCTTCGAGAATATCCCCGAGCGGGGTGGAGGTGCCGTGGGCGTTCACGTATCCCACCTCACTGGGCGGAAGCTTGGCATCGGCCAGCGCATTGCGCATAACGCGGTAGCCGCCCTCGCCTTCCGGTGCCGGTTGGGTGATGTGGAAGGCGTCTCCGCTCATCCCATAACCCACGATTTCGGCAACGATGGGCGCGCCGCGCTTCTCGGCATGCTCGAACTCTTCCAGTATTAGGATGCCCGCTCCCTCGCCGATCACAAAGCCATCACGATCAGCATCCCACGGTCGACTCGCCCGTTCTGGATCGTCATTACGCGTCGACAGCGCTCGCATGGCGGCGAATCCACCCACGCCCATAGGGGTAATGGCCGCTTCCGTACCGCCGGCAATCATCACATCGGCATCGCCATGTTGAATAATGCGGAATGAATCCCCGATCGAGTGGGCGCTCGTAGTGCAGGCAGTGGCGGTGGCTTCGTTGGGGCCTTTAGCACCGTAGCGCATGGACACATGTCCTGCCGCGAGATTGATGATCGCAGCGGGAATGAAAAAGGGGGAAATCTTGCGGGGGCCGCCGTTAATCAGATTCGAGTGTTCGCGCTCGATGACATCAAAGCCTCCGATGCCGGAGCCGATATGGACGCCCACGCGCTCGGCATTTGCGGGCGTGATGATGAAACGGGAACCCTTGAGAGCCTCTTCGCTGGCAGCCATAGCCAAGTGAATGAAGCGGCCCATTTTCTTGAGTTCCTTCTTCTCGATGAACTCCAGAGGATCAAAGTCTTTGACTTCGGCGGCAATTTGACAAGGAAATTGGGAGGCATCGAATTGCGTTATGCGGCCAATGCCGCTCTTTCCGGCAAGCAGGTTACGCCAAGTCTCCTCGGTGCTGTTGCCCACGGCACAGATGAGGCCAAGGCCAGTGACAACGACGCGGCGCAAACCTATTTAGCCCCTTTGCCATGCTTGCCAATATAGTCGATGGCATCCTTGACCGTACGGATCTTTTCCGCATCCTCGTCGGGAATTTCGATATCGAAGGCCTCTTCGAAAGCCATCACCAACTCGACCGTGTCGAGTGAGTCGGCGCCCAGGTCATCCACGAACGAGGCGTTAGGCGTAACTTCGCCTTCGTCCACTCCCAACTGCTCCACGATGATCTGCTTTACCTTCTCGTCAACGGCTGCCATGTGTTCCTCTCTCGACGTGTGGGCGGGAGGAGCTCGCTAGCGGGCTCCTCCTACTTGGTTACTTTCTGATGTTTCTGGATGTAGTCAATTGCATCCTGCACGGTGCGAATCTTTTCGGCATCTTCGTCAGGGATCTCCAGATCGAAGCCCTCTTCAAAAGCCATGACCAGCTCGACCTGGTCAAGCGAATCGGCCCCCAAATCGTCCACAAACGAGGCATTGGGCGTGACTTCGGACTCTTCAACGCCCAGCTGCTCCACCACAATCTGCTTCACCTTTTCCTCTATCGACGCCATGGAAGAATCCCTCCCGAAACGAAATGATTAGTCTAATTGTCTCGACGAATTGATGTAAAGGAAGAGTCCCGCTCGCAGATACACGGCTCAAGCTACCAAGCAGCATCCTAAATGCTGTGGGCAAGCGGGTCAAACCGCAGGCCGAGTGGGGAATAGGTGCGGGAATGAGTTAGAAAGGTCTTCGTCGTTTCGAAAGATTCTCATTTGCGGGAAAGTATAACTGGCTTTTCTCGCTCTGACTTGGACGCGCTGCAGAACCAGCGCTCGACGGGGTGTCTTGTCCGGAAAACTGTCGAAGCGACCCGAGGGCGACAACGCTTGCAAGTGCAGACCAGAAACTCGAAACTGAATACATGCGCGCGCTGGTTCAGCGGGTGAGCCGGGCCAAAGCTACGGTTAGTGGCCAAATCAGTGGCGAGATCGGGCTGGGGCTGCTGGTTCTGGTCGGAATCGGGCAAGGCGACTCCCGTGCAGAAGCCGATTACCTGGCTGACAAAGTTGCCGGGCTGCGCATTTTCGAAGATGAAGCGGGAAAGATGAATCTTTCGATCGCAGAAGTTCAGGGTGGGCTGCTGGTGGTATCACAATTTACCCTTTATGGCGACGTCCGCCGCGGCAAACGGCCTTCTTTCGATCTGGCGGCATCCCCGGAGCAGGCGAGAGACCTCTACGAGTATTTCCTCGAGCGGCTGCGCGCCGCGGGCTTGCCTTGTCAGACCGGCAAATTTCAAGAGATGATGAGCGTCGAATCCGTCAACGAAGGGCCGGTTACCATCCTGCTTGATTCCTCGAAGCTCTTCTGATTCCCAAAAGGCAGCCCTGGCTGCGCGTCAGCTTAAAGCAATTGGTCTGCCATGCGAGCCGCATCGGCCGAGGCTTTTACGTCGTGCGTGCGAACGATATGTGCACCCTTGAGGATGGCGGCGGTTTCGGCGGCTAGGGTTCCATACAGCCGCTGGTCGGTCGCCCGATCGTGTCCGTCTTTCGCCAAGGCGCGGCCCACGAAGGATTTGCGTGAAGCACCCAGCAACAAAGGGAAACAAAGAGCATGGAGCTCGTCGAGTCTTTTCAACAGAGGATAATTCTGGTCGAAGTTCTTGCCGAAACCGAGCCCCGGATCGAGAACTATTCTGTCGCGCTGGATGCCATGTCGCACGACCTCGTGGGCCCATTCACCGAGCTGGCGTTTTACCACGAGCACCGGGTCGGGCAAAGGTGCAAGATGGCGCCACTCGTCGGGCCGCCCTCGCATGTGCATGAGTACGGCTCCGCAGTTGAGTTTGGCCAAGGTCTTAATCATCTCGGGATCCCAGCGAAAGCCGCTCACATCGTTCACGATCCCGCTCCCGGCCTCGACTGCGGCCCGAGCCACGTTAGCTTTGTAGGTATCTACTGAAATCAAGCTCTCCGGCTTCTCCCGCTTGAGGGCGAGGATCACGGGCAGCACGCGATCGAGCTCCTGCTGTTCGGAAACTTGGTTGGCAGGGTTCGAACCGCGCGTGGCCTTGAGTTTGTCATCCCGGGCGCCTACTTTGGCCAGAATTCTGGAACCTGGACGTGTGGATTCGCCGCCGATATCGACGATGTCGGCACCCTCTTCGAGCAGCGCGAGCGCGTGCTCGACGGCGCGTTCCGGCGCAAGGTAGAGACCGCCATCGGAAAAGGAGTCGGGCGTCACGTTAACGATGCCCATAATCAGAGTTCGTTTGCCCAGCTCGAGAGTGCGCGGGCCAAGGTTCCAGTGAAAGACAGGCCGCATACGGCCAGATTTTAAATGACGCAGCTCGTCCGGCTATCTGGTGCCCGCAATGATAGAATCTGAGGTATGCGCCGGGCGCGCTCAGCCGTCGTTGTGCTTGCACTGGTTGTCTCGAGCGCGCAAATTTTTGCCACCGACGCGCATCTTCTTGCAGCAAAAATCAACGCCATTTTAGCCGACCCCGAGATCGCCCGCGGATTCTGGGGAATCGAAATTATCTCGCTCACCAGCGGCCAGGTTCTCTACTCTCACAACGCTGACAAGCTTTTTATTCCTGCCTCGAACACTAAGTTATTCACCACGGCGGCAGCCCTGGCCTTAATCGGTCCTGACTACAGGTGCCGCACCACGCTTGAGACCACCGGAACGATTGGTTCCGACGGCCGCCTACATGGCGACCTCATGCTGGTGGGCCGCGGGGATCCCAATCTTTCCGGGCGCGTTCTTCCCTACAGTGTTCATAGCGAACGCAGCCAGTTCCCCATCAAGGCGCTTGAAGATCTGGCCGACGCCGTCCTGCAGAAAGGCATCAAGCGCATCGAGGGGGATGTGGTTGCTGATGATTCCTATTTTGCCTTTGAGCGCTATGGCGAGGGCTGGACGCAAGATGATTTGGTCTGGGCGGATGGCGCGCCGGTCTCAGCTCTGACCATCAATGACAATGTCATTTTCGTAGACATTACCCCGGCGCGGCGCGCCGGCGAAGGGGCATCGGTCACCATCACGCCCTTTTCCGACTACTACCGGATCGACAATCGCATCATTACCACGCCTGCGGGAACGGGACGCAAAATCTTCATTAATCGCGAACCGGGCTCGATGGTGCTGACGCTATGGGGAAATATGCCGGTCAGCGATCCGGGAGCCAATGAAGCGCTGGCCGTTGAGGATCCTGCGGCTTTCGCCGGTATGTTGTTCGGCAGCCTGCTGGCGAAGCGAGGCATAGTGCTCGAAGGCCGTATCCGCACCCACCATACCGAGCTAGCCAGTCTCTCAACTTTCAGCGTGACTGCCCTAGCCTCGCATGGAGGCGGCGACACGCATGGCGGGTCATTGGTGCCCAAAGAAGCTACCGTGCTTACCAGTTACGAGTCGCGGCCCTTGAGGGATGATGTCCGGGTCATCAATAAGGTAAGCCAGAACTTGCACGCTGAACTGCTACTGCGGGTTCTAGGTCACGAAAAGGGTACAACGGCCACCATTGAGGGTGGCCTCGAAGTATTGCGAGGGTTTTTAACTCAGGTGGGGATTCCCAACGAGCAGTACGCGTTCTACGATGGCTCGGGGCTTTCCCGACAAAACCTGGTTACTCCCAGCGCCGTGGTCGCTCTGCTGCAATATGCGGCCAAGCAACCCTGGGGCACTTTTTTTGCCGAAAGCTTGCCGGTTGCCGGCATGGACGGCTCGCTGGCCGATCGCATGCGCAATACTCCCGCCCAAGGTTTGGTCCTGGGTAAAACGGGATCGCTCGATCATGTAAAATCCTTATCCGGTTACGCGACCACCGTGTCGGGGGATCGCGTCGTGTTTTCGATCTTTGCCAACAATTTCGATGTTCCCGGGCACCGCGCTCAGGACGCCATCGATACCATCGTCGAAGCTATCGTAGGCGACGCGCCGCTAAGGACAAAATAGCGAGTTGCCGGCTTTTTCTCACCTCTAGCGCTGCTGATCGCTCGCGCATTCGATTCATTGCCTTGTAGAATCTAAGTAGAGATGACCGGCGCCTCCCCACTGGTACAAATCGAGATCCGTCCGCAGCTGCGGCAGGCAAAGCCCTCTTGGCTGAAGGCGCGCGCGCCCGGGGGGGAGAATTTCCATCACCTCAAGAAGCTGGCGCGTGGGCTTGGGCTGCATACCGTTTGCGAGTCGGCGCAGTGCCCCAACATTGGGGAATGCTGGGACCACGGTACCGCGACTTTCATGTTGCTGGGGAACATCTGCACGCGCCGTTGCGGATTCTGCGCCGTGCCCAAAGGTAAGCCTGCGCCGCTCGATCTCGATGAACCCCGACGCGTCGCCGCCGCGGTGGCTGCCCTGGGGGTCACGCATGCCGTGATTACTAGTGTGAATCGGGACGACGATAACGTAGGTGGCGCGAAGATCTTTGCCGAAACCATCCGCCAGGTACGAAAGCTTGCTCCCCGCTGCCGGGTTGAAGTTCTTATCCCCGATTTCCAGGGATTGGAGGAGGCGCTACGCATCGTACTTGATGCTCAGCCGGACGTCCTCAATCACAACACCGAGACCGTGCCCCGCCTCTATCGCGCCGTCCGGTCAGGAGCGCGCTACCAGCGCAGTTTAGATTTGCTGGCCAAAGCGAAGCAGTTGTTCCCTGAGATGATCACTAAGAGCGGCCTCATGGTGGGTCTCGGAGAAAGCGTGGATGAGTTGATCGAGGTTTTCCGCGCTCTCGGTAAACGCGGGGTGGATATCCTCACCGTAGGTCAATACCTGCGTCCCTCCCGCGATCATCTGCCCATTGCGCGCTTCTACACCCCTGACGAATTCCGCCTTCTCAAAACGGCTGCCTTAGCTTTGGGATTCCGCCATGTGGAGTCCGGTCCGCTGGTTCGTTCGAGCTACCACGCCCACGAGCAGGCCGAATTGTCAAAGTAGGCACCCCGACGAAAGTCGCTGACATTCAGCCTGTAAACTCCCCAAGTGCCCGCATCAAGGGCTCTCATCACTTTTCTTGCCTGCCTCCAATTCCGGCCTAGTCCGCGCTAAAAGACCTTTACGCGGAATGTCAGATAGCGTTTCGGATTTTCCCGGATGGCTTTGACCAGGGCTCGGGTTTCGGTCAGCATCTGGTCGCTGTTTTGATATACGGAAGGGTTCTTGAGCAGCATTCCCATGGTGCCTTGCCCGGCCTGCAATGCCTCAGTGATGGCGGAAATCCGGTCCATCGTATTCTCGAGCTTGGCAGCAAAAGCCTGATCGCGGGTGAGCTTGCCGAGAGCGCCTTTTCCGCTGTTGAGGTCTTCAATCATCTGGTGAACGTTTGCGACCGTCTGGTTGGCGTTGTCGTAAAGGGTTGGATCCTTCAGGAACTTGCCAAAGGAGCCTTTACCCTGCTGAATATCATCCAGAATGCGGTTCAGCTGATCGACGCTGGCGCTGGCCTTATTGTAGAGCTCGTCGCTGGCCACCAGCTTTCCAATGCTGCCCTTGCCCTGGCTGACGTCAGAGACGACGGTTTGAAATTCATTCAAGGTAGCGTTCAGGCGAGCATAGAGGGTGGTATCGTAGATGAGCTTTCCGATGGAGCCTTGACCGCTTTCGACAAAGGCGACGATGCGGTCGAGACGCTTGAGCAAAGCATCCATATTCTGCAGCGTGCTCTGACTGGAGCGGACCACGTCCTGAAAATCGGGATGCTCGCGCGTGGCCAACACGGCCCCCGTCTGAACCGCGGGTCCATGCGCCTGCGAGCTGTCGATCTCTACAAAGGTTTCGCCGAGTACCCCCGCCGTCTCAAGCGAAGTCACTGAGTCGGAACGCAGGCTGCTCAGATAGCGTGTATTCACTTTCATCGCGACTTCGACAGGGGTAAGGGGTTTATTGGTGACGACCCGAATACCCGCCACATTCCCGATGTCTACACCCTGCAGGCGCACGGGAGCGCCGATACGCAAGCCGCTGGCGTTGTCAAAGTAGGACAGAAGCAGAATCTTGGAAGTAAATAGGCCGCTGGTGCCGCCAATCTTAAAGCTCATCACCGCCAGGAAGGTGAGCGCGCACAGTACCGTAATACCCACCTTTAGCTGTGACCATCTCAACTGCTTCTGGCTAGGCACCGTTCCTCCCGCCGACCCCCACGCGCTCCTCTGCGCGCCGGGCGCGGCAGCGGATTGTTCGCATCATATCAAGGCTAAACGGTGCGCGTGTGTCGCCAGGTTCCAAAACTGTGAGCAGCAGGGCGGCAACGAAATATGCTGCAGCTCCACACGCTAGAGTCGCCTTCAGGCCGAAACGGATGCCAATCATGATGGCCAGCACGGATCCGAGCACACTGGCCGCAGCGTTCATCGCCCACGCCCATTCGATCGAATTCTCGCTGCTTGCCTCCTGATCGGGAAGTCCCGCACGTGGTGCCCCAACAAGAGCGCGCAAGCCGGTCGGGAACGGCATGCCCATGGCGAAGCCCAAGGGCACGAGCAGGATGGTGCTGAACACCAGCTTGCTGGCAAAGGGCCAGCCTACGAACCAGCCGAGCAAGGGGGGAAGAAGAAATACATAAAGGAGAATCGTGGCGGCAATGGCCAAAAGGGGTACACGCCGCAGGGTGGCGGGCATCATCCAACGCCGCGAGGTTAAGCTGCCGATTCCGCTTGAAAGCAGCAGGAGGAAAACCACGACGGTCAGAGCGTAAGTAGGATGGCCTAAGAACAGTACAAGTTGCTGAATGAAGGCAATCTCAACCAGAATGTAGCCCAGGCCAATGGCGACGAAATAGGTGAGGGGCAGAACACGCGCTCGCCGGCCCTGGGAACCGAGGATGAGTGGCGCAACCAGAAACGCCAAAACGGCAAGCACCGACAGCAGGAACACCATGCCGAGAACCACCACTCCCAGGTTCACTTTCCAGTCAATTCCCTGATCGACATCGCGCCCCGGCATCTGCCCCAGTTTTAAGGTAAAGAAGAAAAACGGGCCATCGTCGGTTACCGGCGCTACGTTGAACTTGTATTGCTGGGCAAAAGTGTAGGGATCGTTGCTGACAATCAGGCGTGCAAATTCGTTGCTGAGCGGCACCCCGGGTAAATATTGCGGTACCAGGTGGGGACGCGATGCGATGTGCTGCAGAGTGATGGCCTGCTCGAGGGGGGTGAATTCCGAACGCTTGGCAAGTACGAGCACGGGCCTGCCGTCCCGGTCGAGCAAGCCGTCGGAGATGAGTATGAAATGGCGCGCAGGATTGCGAATGCCAAGCTCGTGCAGCGCTTCAACCGCCACGGCGACCACCCGCAGCGCCTCACGCGGTTGCTTGAACTCCCAGCGGGTGACGGCGAGCATGCCATCCGGCTTCAGATGCTCGAAGTACTCCTTAAAAGCTTCGACGGTGTACAAATTGTTTTCGCTGAGGGCAAATGCCCCCGCCGCCGTCGAGGCCCAGGTATCCACCAGAGTCATTTGAATGACATCGTAACGATCCGGCGAGCTGCGAATGAAGGAACGCCCGTCGCTGACGCGCACGTCGACTTGGGGAAGCTCGTACAGGTGTTTTGCGTAATCGGCGTAGCGCCCCCGCATGACCTTGTTCACGATAATGGGATTAATCTCGATGGCGGTGACCTTAGAACTACCGGCCGAGACGGCTCGCAAAACATCCACCCCTCCCCCCGGACCGATAATGGCATACTCCCCGTGAGGGCGCAGGGCATTACTCAGCGAAGGAGCGCCATTCATCAAAGTCGATGCCCACGCGCTCGGGCTCGCAGCCCGCGGATCGGCATTCATGATGGCCGTAGAGGCATCGGCGTCGATGACGATCCAGCGCGAACCGTCGTGGTGGCGGTCGACTTCGATGCGCGAGATCGCGTTCCAGCGGGCATATTCAACCCAGCTTGGGTCACGGTAAACACCCTTGGCGTAAGTGATGTCCAAGAAAGGGTGCGCTAAATTCAGGCTGATCAGGGCGGCGAAGAACACGGCAACTGCGGCAGCGGCAACCTGCAGGCGTTTCTCTCGCGCCCACACGAGGGCGGCGATGGCCATGGCCGCGGCTGAGACGAGAACGGTGTTCGGCCCACCCAGATAATTGAGCAGGGGAACCGTGCTCATACAGGCGAGGGCGCCTCCGCAAAGGTCGGCACCATAGAGGCGGGAGACATGGCGGGGATGCCGCGCAAAGACCATCGAAAGCAAGAAGCCCGTCAGAAAAAACGGCACAGCCGCCGAGAAGTACAGTAGGCTCAAGCGCTGGAAGTTGCTGCTATCGAGCTCTAGCCGCACCGGCACCCGGAGAACTACGTTTAAGGCCAGGAGGGTAGTGAAAGAGCAGGCGAGCGACGCGAGCGCACTGATGCGGCAGATCGAGGCACCGCGCATACGTCGGCGTTCGAAATGTGCACATACGCCGCCGGCGCCGAGACCCAGCAGTGCTACGGAGATAGCCAGAAAGGCGTAATGATAGAAAAGGACTACGGAAAACAGCCGGGTCAGCGCGAGCTCCAAAAGCAAAGCGGCGAAGCTGCTCAGGCCGATGCCTGCGAGCAGTTTCGGTTCCCCGGCAACTCGGAGGCTGGTCGCGTCCTCCGCCACAACCGTTGTCTGACCCATAAAAGGAGCGGAATACTTGGCTTCTAACCTAACAGCGGAAGACGACTTCGGCAAAGATCGATCTCAACTTGCATCAGCTCTCAAGAATCACGTGAGCGATCGCTTCCGCCGCGGTGTGGGTAAGAGAAAGAGCTGCGCGATGTGTGCCCAGCTTCTCGGCGAATTGAGCGGCGATGCCGTGGAAAACCAGGGTGGGCCGTCCGCCCGGTTGACGTTCGACTTCGACGTCCCGCCAACGTACTCCGTGATTCCATCCAGTGCCGAGGGCCTTCATGCCCGCCTCTTTGGCCGCAAAGCGAGCCGCGAAGCGCTCCACACGGTTGGCTTTCGACTGGCAGTAATGAATTTCCTTCTCAGTAAACACCCGTTCGAGAAAACGGTCGCCGAAGCGCTCGATGGCGGCGGCTACCCGAGGAACTTCGACCACATCAATGCCCGTGCCCACGATCATGCTGGAAAGGTAACACAATCAACCGGCCGCCGGCCCGCGCCGAAGACGGTTTACAACAGCTGGTGCTCCCTATCAGAACAGCTGGTCCTCACCATAAATGACATCTTCTCCCACCAGGCGAGCCTGTCGCGTCAGTTGGTGAGCTCGGGGTGCCGCGCTGCCGTCAATATGAAGCACCTGGTGGCCATGCGCCAGCAGATAGTCGGAGACCAGCATGCGATGACAGTGAAAATAGACGCGTTCGGCGCACATCAAGGCCGAAGGCGAGCCCTGGGCCAGCTTGACGACTTCGCCAATCGCCTGCTTGAAGTCGGCACTGAGCATATGGTCTGCGTAGTTTCGGAAACTTGCATTGCGCAACGCGGCATGAGGCGAATCTTTGCGGGTCTTTTTGCGATAACCGCCCAGAGCTTGCATCCACACATAGCGTATCCCCGCCTCGGGCAACTCCCCGGCCAGGTTCTCACGATTGAAGTGCGGCAAGCGGCGTGACATGGGAAAGGCACGAATATCGACCAGAGTCTGGACGGAATGGGCTCCCAGAGCCTCGATTAGCTCCCTCAAAGTGCGGGTGGAATGTCCGATGGTATAAAGCCGCGCCAATAATTCCATCCTCGGGCTGAATCAAGAAGAAAGTTTGTCGTCTGCTGCACGGGTGCGGGCGATTTGGTTTAGCGCCAGCGCAATATGCTCGTCCTGCTCAGGAAACACCGTCCGCAGATCGATCAGGACGCGCCCCTCCTCAACTCGGGCAATGATCGGGGGAGCGAAAGCGCGCAAACCCGCCGCCAGCTCATCGGCAGAATGGATCTCGGAAGTCACCGCCAGCAAGCGTGTGGCCAGAGTAGCCGAAGGAGCGGCACCGCCCCCCAGCAACGATTCGCCTCGATGAAGACTCAGTTGCAGCGCTGGGTGAGAAACCCGGTTGAGCAGGTGTTGCGCCCGGTCTCCAATCTCGCGCTCGGACAAGTGCATCATGCGCAGCGCGGGAATCGCATCAAAATCCCGCTTGACATACGCAAGCAGAGTCGCCTCGAGCGTGGCATAGGTGAGCTTATCGACGCGAAGCGCGCGGAACAGGGGGTTTGAGCGGATGCGCGCCACCAGGCTGTGGTGGCCGCTGATGAGGCCGGCCTGCGGGCCCCCCAGGAGTTTGTCGCCGCTGTAGGTTACGAGTTCGACGCCCGCGGCCAGGCTCTCGGCGACACCCGGCTCGTCCCGAATCCCCAGGGTACGCAACTCAAATAGCGCACCGCTTCCGAGATCCTCCATCAGGGGCAGGCTGCGGCTTTGACTGAGCGCGGCCAGTTCTTCTCGCGGCGGCTGTTCCGTAAAGCCAGTGATCTGAAAATTAGAGCGATGCACTCGCAACAGGAGTCGCGTCTTTTCGTTGATGGCGCGCTCGTAATCGCTCACCCGGGTGCGATTCGTTGTTCCCACTTCGCGCAGCACAGCACCCGACTTGGCCATGACGTCGGGTATGCGGAAAGACCCGCCAATCTCGACCAATTCTCCGCGCGAGACGATCACTTCCCCTCCCTCGGCGAGCGTGTTGAGGGCAACCAGCACGGCGGCGGCATTATTGTTGACCACCAGGGTCGAGATCTTTTCCTCTGCTCGGAAACCCTGGTCGGCCAGGATCCTGCGAAACAGCCGCTCCACGTGCACCTCGCGTTCGCCGCGCTGCCCGCGGTCAATATCGAATTCCAGGTTCGAATACTGGCCCGCTATATGGCGGAGATGCTCAAGAGCGGCGGCCGCAATCGGTGCCCGGCCAAGGTTGGTGTGTAGAATCACCCCGGTGGCATTGACCAGGGGACGCAGAGAAAAGCTGAGACAGTCTCGAAGCCGCCGCCGTACGGCATGCTCTAAGCCGCCGAGTTCGATGTCAATGGCCTCGGTCTCGAGGTTTCCCGCCGCGATCTGGTCGCGCAAACTCGCCAGCACAAAACGAATGGCATCGGCCACGGCAGGCTGTCCCTCGCGCTCGAGGAGCGCGGCCAGCGCCGGGCTCCGCATCAACTCATCGATGGAGGGCAGCTTGCGGTAGAGCTGGGATCGGCTGCTCAGCGACATCATGGGAGATTATGGCATGAGGGGCCAAACCACCACCTGGGGAAGGATGAACCGAGCGGGCAGTTACCGGTTGAGGAAGCAGGCCAGAGGATTGAGCCTTCAGGCTGCTTTCTGGGTTGGCTTGGTGGCGCGCTCCCTCGCCGATGGCTTCTTCAAGTCCGGCTCGCCCGGTTTTGCCGCGGCCGCGTGCTCGATGACCGAATTGATGACACCACCGATCAGTATGGCTGCGCCGGTTAAATAGAACCAAAGCAGAACAATAATGACCGCCGTCAGTGCCCCGTAGGTTCTCGAATAGGTGTTGAAGTATGCCAGATACACTCGTAGACCGAAGGAGACGGCCAGCCAGAGTGCCACGCCGGCTACCGAACCCGGCGTGACCCAATGCCATGCCGGGTGTTCCACATTGGGGGCAAAGTAATAGACGGTGGCGAAGGCCACGAGCATAAGAAAAATCAACAGCGGCCATTCCAGAATGATGAACGTGCCTTGCACGATCGGTCCCAGGGCGCGGGACGAGGCGAAGTGTTGTACCGCATCTTGTCCAACCAGCAGCAGCCCGATTGCCGCCAAAACCAGCGCCGACCCTGCGCCCGTCATCCACAGTGCAAAGACTGTCCGCTTCCACCAGGGACGGGTTTCTTTGGTTTCAAAGACGCTGTTCAGCGTATCCATCAAGGCGCTTACACCCGAGGAGGCCGACCAGAGAGCGCCCGCGATCCCGAGTGCCGCTTTCCATCCCCGAGCGGCATGAAACGTCTGCTCGATGGTGCTCGCGATCAGCTTGGCTGCATCAGCAGGGACAAAGCGGGAAACCGAACTCAGCAGATCCTGCTGCCATTGCGATCCAGCTCCGGCCACCAGCGCCAGGGTCGACAGCACAAACAGCAGGAGAGGAAAAAGAGCAAGAAAGAAGTAGTATGCCAGCTGGGCAGCACGTCCGAAGACATCATCGGCATTAACCTTGTTGCCTACTTCAGATGCGAATTGCCGGAACCCTAAACCTCCTAACTGCCAGACCGTCTTCGCCGAATCTGCCATCTCTTCACCCCCCAACCGAGCATCGGTGCGGTCTCGGTCATTGGAGGAGGGAACCGGAATAGCTGTTGCTTTCCAGCCCAGAATGCCAGGCAAAAAATCCGCTCGGCGGTCGAGCGCACAGCCGGTTCTCAGCCCATACGACGGCGTGCGGGTGCATCGAGATTGACCGAAGTTGCCGCCACGGCGCTGTAGCTTCGCCAACGTCGCCAAAATATGCGCAGGGTAGCAGCAATGGGAATCGAAAGATAGACTCCGATCACTCCCGCGACCTCGGCTCCGGCCAAAATGGCGAATAAGGCGGCCAGGGGGTGGAGTTCCACGCTTTTGCCCATGAGCCGCGGTGAGGCGACATAATCCTGGATGATCCTCCACACGGCGAGAAAAACGGCGGCCGCGAAGAAATGCGAGTCGGTGAAGAAGGCGACGGCCAAAATCACGGTCGCGCCGGCCAGGGGTCCCACCATGGGAATGAACTCGAGCACTCCCCCCGCAACTCCCAAGGCTATGCTGTAGGGAAGCCGCAACAGCGTAAGACCGAGGGTGAAAGCGACCATGGTGAGTGCGGCCAGGATCAACTGCGCTCGAATGTAGCGCGCCAGCATGGTATCCAGATCGTCCAGCAGAGCACTGAGAAACAGGCGCTGCCGCCGCCGATCGAGAACTTCGATGAGGCTCGCGGCGAAGCTGCCGCCATCGCGCAGGAAGAAGAACGCGAGGATAGGGACGATAATCAACCATACTGAATTGACGACCAACTGCGCCGCGTAGTTCCCCAGGCGCTCTGCCCACTGCAGGATTTCATTCTGGTGCTCGGCGATCCAGTGTTGCAGGTGTTCTTCCGTGGCGTCGCTCCAGCCGCGAACGATACCAATCCTAGAGATGATCTTTCCGCTCGACAGTTGCCCCAGCCAGCCGGGTATGGCGCTGATCAATCTCCGTCCCTCGGTTTCGAGCTTGGGCCCGGCCACCAGGATGAGTATGGTGAGAATGATGCCCAGCCCCACATAGACCTGGGCGATAGCGCGCGATCGAGATCCTGCCGAGAGGCGCGAGTTGCGCTCGACGAAGGAAACGAGCGGCGCGAGGAGATAGGCCAGAAAGATTGCGAAAAGGAAGGCCACCAGCACTTTCCAAGCGCCGTAGCAAAAAGCTGCGACGGCAATGAAGATGATGATGGTAGAAAGAACCCGCGCCGTCTGAGTATCCCAGACGGGAACTTTCTTGAAGCTTGGGGAGTCGGCGGCTTCCTCTGTACGCATTTCAAATACCCGGGGCTTAGGTACGTCATCCACGAGGGCAAGATTCGAATCGACGACCCCCGCTCAGATGCCTATTCTAGGTTCTCCTGTTGCAGAAAATAAGCCCCGAGATTAGCTTCCGAGAAGTTTTTGTCGCTGGGGGTTGCGCGCCATGGCCATGTCCACGATTTCGCCGATTAGCTGGGTGTAGGAGCGGCCACTCGCTTTGGCCGCCATAACAAACTCCTGCTTGCTCGATAGCCAGGGATTGGGGTTAGCCTCAATGACGTAGACCTCTCCCTTGGCGGACAGTCGCATATCGATGCGCCCATAATCGCGCAACTTCAACGCCCGATAGGCGGCCACGGCGGTGTCGGAGAGGTGTCGAATGGTCTTTTCCTCGAGATCCTCCGCCAAATGCGATTTGGTCAGGCGATAAGCTTCGGTATCCTTCTCGAATTTCACGTCATAGCTGGCAATCTTAGGCGTGCCGTTGGGCAATTTCGAAAGGTCCAATTCGACCAGCGGCAGTACCTGGGCATTTTCAGCGCTGCCCAGAATCGCAGCATACACTTCTCGTCCTGCGATGTATTCTTCGATCAAGGCGGCAGAATCGAACTCATTCTGAATGTACTCGACCCGCTCCATCAGCTCCTTCACCGTGTTCACCACCGATTCGGCATCGATGCCAATCGACCCATCTTCTTTCAAAGGCTTCACGATGAGGGGAAACTCGATGTCGTGGGCGTGATCGATGTTGCCCCGGTACGCGGTTGCGAAGTAGGGAGTGCGGATGCCGTGGAAGGCAAACATTTTCTTGGCCAGAGCTTTATCTTGGGCCAGCAACTGCGCATGTGGACCGCCGCCGGTGTAGGGCAGGCGTAGCAGGTCAAGATAAGCCGCAATATTCATGTCCATGCTGTCGTCGCCAGCGTAGGATTCGGTGAGATTGAATACCAGGTCCACATCGCACTTGGCTAAAGCGTGCAAAGACTGCACCCGGCCATCGAGAACGTGATAGAAGGGCTCATGCCCCAACTTCATCAGGGATTCAAAGATCTCCTCCCGGTCCTCTTTGTCCTTTTTTTCCTTCTTCTTGCGGCTACCCGCTTTCTTGCGCGGCGCAGGCTCGTCGAGGACGGCTGCGGTGTTCTCCTCTTCCCAAGCGTCATACAGCACGGCGATCCGTAGTTTCTCGACCATATTCTCAGGCTTCAGGCCTCTGTTTCCCGCGGCGAACAGGGCATTGCTTCAGGGTTGAAGAAATTTTCCGTTGGTCAGATAGTTCATGGCCAGAGTCGAGGCGTAGACCGTAATTTCCGTCAGGTGTTCGGCTTCGTGTTGGCCATCCGTGAGCAAACCCAATTCGCCCACGCGTTGCTCGATCGCCTCCACCAATCGTTTGACCAGTGGGCGCTCGACACCTGTCCAGTAAGCGATCTTGTCCACCAGCGCTTTGCGATGCTGCTGCAGAAAATCTTGCGCCGGCCGGGCGCGTTTGCCGCGCTTACGGCCGTGGAAGATGTCGCGCAAATCCGTGTCGCTGGCCATATCGATGATGGGCACCTCCTCGCCGGCTGGGCGATAGAGCTCGCCGACGGTGGTTTCCATCTCTTCCACCGTAATATCGGTTCGACCTTTCTTGCGAACCGGCTCCACATTGCGCAATTCCCGCGCCAGCCGATCCATGTACTCGAGCTTGGCCATGGCCCCCCAACCGCGATAGCGTTTTCGCCAACCCGAGCGCGGGGTCAGCCACACGGCGAAAGTTTCAGCAAAGTCCTCGTCGGGATGTTTTTGCGCATACCAGCCCGCCATGTGGCGCACAAAATTACGCGAGAACGGCACAGGACGATAGTGGTCGCGGTAGGGGCGGCGGAACCAGCCAAAAATTTGCCTCCACTCCGCCCGGTTATACAGGCGATATGCGTAATTAAAGGCGTGTCCCGCTTCATGACGCAGGTACATCATGATCTCACGCGTATCTTCCAGATCGTTCATCTCCTTCTCCAGCTGCGCAAGATCGGAGTTCGCCAGATAGAACGGGAGCCCGATGACCGGCTCGCCGGAGGGACAACCCCACTCATCGGTGAGGTAAACCGGAGGCCGAAATGTCATAAGCTTTTTCTGCTCCAGTTCACGATAGAGCCGTTCGACACACGCTTCGACCGGCGAGCCTTCGAGCTTCAGCCCGAGCGCCCGCACCGGTTTATTGAGCAGTTCACGTAATTCGGGCCGCAGCTTATCGAATGTTGGCATCAAGCTCAGAACTTAGCACAACCGAGGCGCACCAAGGAGAGGATACGGAGCTGCACGTCAAGCTTAGCCCGCGAGCGATTCGGCCGGAAGATGACGTGGGAGCAGCGACCAAAGATTGTCACCCTGGATTCTGCGGGCGCAAGGAGATCTGTTCGCGGAATTGGCTTTTGCCGACTCGACAGCTGAAGTTGCGGATTGGCCGCCTGGCTTGCGGCCGCTTGTTTCAGACTTCATTCCCGTGCCTTCAGCCGCACGTGCTTAGTTGACTACCATGGCATGAATACGGCTGAAAACGGCCATCACCCAGGGCGCGAGCCCGATATGCAGATCGACCATCAGCAAATCTCTAATCCGCCATCTTCGCAATATGCAGATCGAATCCAAGCTTGGGCAGCAGGGAGGTTAATTCGAAGGCTTTAAAATCTTCGCCAGAAATCTCCGTATGGCGATATAAGCCCGGTTCGGTCTCCGAGACCTCACGCCGTCCTTCGAGGTTTTCCAAAAAAGCTTGTGCCGACTTCGCGTCGTTGGTGTATGCCTTCTCTGGGGTGACCATCGCCTCGGCGGCATACGAGCGCACGAGTTTAGGCCAGTATTTCTCGAGCAAATCAGTGCTGGCGAAAAGATCGGCCCAGATAAGCTCGCCATTGACAGCAACGACTACCCCTACGGCATTATGAGCGCGCAATTGCTTCATGAGGCCGCGATAGCTGGCGTCGATGGGAGCGGCAATCGAGTCAATCCGCTGTTGCACCACCCCGTCAGCGATCACCCGTGCATAAGAACTGGTACTTTCGACCGCCGTCGTCTCCCGAGCTTGGGAAGAAAGCTGGGCGATCACCTGCGCCTGATTCCTGCGCACCTCCGACCAGACTTTTTCCTGGTCTTTATCGGCCATGGCTTTGGCCCGCACCGATGGTGCCGCCAAGGCTCCGCTCACCGAATTGAATTTTGTACTGGTCCCGAGCCAGCGACCCGGCTCAACGCAGAAAACGCCCAGGTCGATGGGATCACTTTCGGGTGGAACCAGGCGGTCTTTGGCGATAACCCGGTCCTGCTTGCCGCCGGTCACGATCTCGCCTGCAAGCAGCAGAAGCGGCCGCGTGGAATTATTCACCAATAGCAACTGGTTGACCCGCGCCCCCCCATTTGCATAGGGCGGAAACGTGTTCGGGCGACGGCGGATCAGCGGGCGAACACTATCGGACTCAGTCACTACCACTTCGCCCGAACGCAGGCCTTCATCGAGACTCAGAAAGCTTCGCGTGTCATGCGAGCTCGTCGCCACCACAGGAAAGATGGTGAGATTAGCGTGCCGAATCGGCGGCAGAACCTTGTATCCCACAGCCGCCGGTCGGGAGTCAATTTGGTCAGAGCCAAGTAACAGGACGGCAGCCCCGGCCACGGCCAAGAGAATCATGATCGAACGCCTCCGAATCATCTTCCCTCCCTCGGCAGGGACTCTCAGGCTTGGAGGCGGCGCTGCCCCCGGTTTGATCCCTGCTGTCAAGAGAACGTGTTTGCCAGAGTTTTCTTGCATCAGGAACGGGGTATGGCACAGCATCGCCATTTTTTTTGCCACTGTTTCCCCAGGTTACGGTGTCTATATTGAGTAACATCTACCAGCAACCAGCGATAAGCGACCGGCACGGCTGAGACATGAAGTCCTTATCGTGCTATTTTGGATTTGATCGATGACCACGCGCGACCAACCCGCCCCCACTATGGAGCGTGAACTCGCCCCTTTTATCCGAGAGTTGTTCGACAAAAGCGGCGGGAAGCGTTACGACCTTACGGAAGAGCAGTTCGCCGAGATTCTTAAGGGCGTTGCGGAGAAGTATCTAGGGAACCATGCCAGCGCATCCGAGCAACGTGCACTATGCTCGAGTCTCCACGTCGAAGAACTGGTGCTGGTGCGAGCCTGCGCCGCCGGGCACGAGCGTGCCTGGGAAGATTTCATGATCCGTTATCGCGAGAAGTTGCATGATGCCGCGCTGGGCATTACCAAGGACGACTGCAAAGCCCGCGAGCTTGCGGACTCGCTGTACGCGGATCTCTACGGCACCACGTTGCGCGAAGGCCGCCGTATCTCGAAATTCATTTACTACAGCGGCCGGGGCTCGCTGGAAGGCTGGCTGCGTACGGTCATGGCACAGCGCCACATCAATGAATACCGGAGCAATCGCCGCACCGTCAGCCTGGACGAGGAGACGGACGGGGGAAGACAGTTCGCCATAGCTCCCGAGCCCGCAGGTGTCGCTTCGGACCGACGACTGAGCGAGGCGATTGAGGAGGCTTTGGCTGCGCTCGGGGGTGAAGATCGCTGCATTCTGGCCTATTATTTTCTTGACCACCTCACCTTGGCTCGTATTGCTTCCATGCTGCGGGTTCACGAATCTACGATCAGCCGACGTGTGGAAAAGCTGGTCCGTGTATTGCGCAAAGATATTCTCCTGCGCATGACCCGCAAAGGGATGAGCCGCCGCCAGGCCGAGGAGGCCCTCGAAAGCGATGTGCGAGATCTCGGGATTGATATTCGCAAGCAATTAACGCAAGATTCATCGTCCCTGCCGTTCTCCAGTAAGAAGATCATGCGTGCGGAAGGACAGGAATAGAGTATTCGTAATGCAATTGCCGAAAGTGGTGGCGGGCCGGCTGGCGGACAAAAAAGCTTTTGAGCACCCGGATGCCGACCTGCTGACCGCCTTTGTCGAATGTACGCTTCTCGGCGAAGAACGTGAGCAGATTCTGCGGCATCTGGCCGAGTGCGCTGAATGCCGGCAAGTGACGGCACTGGCCGCACCTGAACTGCCCTTCGGCGCGATTCGCCGCATAGCGGGGCGAAAGCGATGGCCCTTGGCGGTGCCCCTTCTCCGCTGGGGGGCACTGGCCGCCTGCCTGGTCGTCCTCATGCTAGCCCTGCTGATCCATCGCGCCGCGCCGCCCTCGCCGCGCCAACGGGGCGTAGTGGCACGCCTTGAGAGCCCCTCCCGAGAAGCAGTTCCCCGCGCTTCAACTCCTGAGGAAGCCAAGCAGATTGCCCCAAGCGGGCCGGGAGCATTTGCGGCCAAAGCAAAGACCCGCCAAACGCCGGGCCGCGCCCCGAAACGTGCTGCTGAGGAAGCAACAACCAATCGAGTGCACAATCCAGGCACAGAGACAGATGGAAACTCACTGGCCGATGCTCTTCCGCCGCAAGCCAGCTCAGAAAGTGTAGAGATGCAGGCGCCAACTGTGACTGTCGACCAAGCGCCTTCCGCTCGCGCTGAAAAGGAGCTAAGAGCGCGATCTTCGACAACCATGGCCGACGCTGCGCCGGCATTTGTTGCTCGACCTACCAGGGACACGGCGGCCTCGACCATCGGAGGCGCCGCCAAGCTTACCGATTTCCGCGCCCCTAACTGGCGACTCTCGGAAAAAGGACTGCCGGAGCGCTCCTTCAATCCCGGGCAGTGGGAACAGGTCCAAGTTGATCACATGAATGGGTTCCGCTCGCTCGCCGCAGTGGGAATGGACGTGTGGGTCGGGGGTGCTGCAGGCCTGCTCTACCATTCCCAGGACGTGGGTCTGAACTGGACGCGCGTCATTCCCGCCACCGCCGACGCGACTCTGGCCGACGACATCACGGCCATCGTCTTTGCCGACCACCTGCATGGCAACTTGACCACAGCACGCGGTCAAGTTTGGATCACTTCCGATGCAGGTAAGAGCTGGGAGACCAAGTAGTGGGTTTCGCTTTCACCTGGCGTTTGTGAATCCCCAAGATCAATCAAGTTGCGGCTTCACCAGTCTGGCGAGCGGGCGAGCTAAGACTTTCATGGCCCTCACTGCCGGGGCGAGCACAAATATCAGTTGTCATCGAGTTTTCCCATAGATTACCTTTGAAACCCCACTCACGGTTACCTCCTGCCCCCCATTGCGATTACTCAGGTTACGTTTACAGAACTCCCAAGCGGGGCTAACCTCGAATGGTAGTTTGGCAGTTCTGGGGGAGGGCTGCCGAGGCGTCCTGGCGCTTAAGAAGCGACGGGACGCTTTTTAATTCGCTAGCGGAGCTTCGGCGAATGCCC
>JAFATF010000367.1 GCA_019244045.1 Acidobacteriota bacterium | reverse complement strand
CGAGCTTTCCCGGATTTTGGGCGAGCTCCTTCTTCGGCGCGGCGACACGGATTTAGCCGAGGTGCATTTCAGGCAAGCAATGGATGAATCTCGCCGACAGGATGCCCGGCATTGGGAGTTGCGTGCCGCAACCAATCTCGCAAGCCTTTGGCGGGAGCAGGGAAAAAATAAAGAGGCGTGAGATGTGCTTGCGCCGATTTACGCGTGGTTCACGGAGGGGATCGATACCCCTGACGTGCAGCGGGCGCGTGCGCTGCTGGATGCACTGGAAAGTAAAGCGTTCGCTCAACTGATGCAGTAGTGCCGAGTTGGCAACTGGCCCAAAAAGTTTTGGCGCGCTGAAGCGTCGGCCGGCAAAGCATGTAGCAATCCTTTCAAGCGAGTTCGACTCAGGCAGCGCGCGGCGTTCAGAGCACGTCAATGAATGCCGCGGGATCTGCTTAATTGGGCGGCAACTGGTTCGTCGGTAAGCGCTGTTATGCGGCCCTTCTGGTCTGATGAGCGGCAGCCCAGCTCCAGGGGAGCAGTTCATCGAGACGGTTGACCGGGTGGCCAGCTACGAGTCGGGTGAAGACGTCGACCAGATAGGCGTGTGGATCGACGCCGTTGAGTTTGCAGGTTTCGATGAGGGAAGCGAGGATGGCCCAATGCTCGCCGCCGCCGTCGGAACCTGCGAACAGCGCGTTCTTGCGATTGAGAGCGAGCGGTCGGATGGTGCGCTCGACGATGTTGGAGTCGATCTCGATCCGGCCGTCGTCAAGAAAGCGCGACAGCCCCGGCCAGCGCGTGAGCGCGTAACGGAAGGCGTCGGCGATCGTGCTTTTCTGTGAGACGGCAGAGAGCTGGGCTTCCATCCACGTCTTCAGGCTGTCGACCAACGGCTTGGACTTCTCCTGTCTGACGGCGCGGCGTTCTTCGGCCGATCTGCCACGTATTTCAGCTTCGATTGCATAGAGCTCGGTGATCCGTGCGAGTGCCTCGGTGGCGATCGGCGCCGAGCCGCCTGCTGCGATCTCATAGAAGGGCCGACGCACATGGCTCCAACAGAAGGCCAGTTCGACCTGGCCGGCACCGGCGAGCGCACGATACCCAGCATAGCCGTCGACCTGCAGGATGCCCCGGAAGCCCTGGAGATGGGCGGCCGGACGCACGGCCTTACGATCGGGCGCGTAGACATAGGCGACGGCCGGCGGCACCGGTCCGCTCCACGGTCGATCGTCACGCGCATAGGCCCAGAGCTGACCGGTCTTGGTCCGGCCTCGGCCGGGATCGAGCACTGGGGCCGCCGTTTCGTCGGCGAACAGCTTGGGTGAGGCCCGCAGTTCGGCGAGCAGCTTGGCGTGCAACGGCCGCAGCCACCAAGCACCCCGGCCGACCCAGTCGGCCAGCGTCGAGCGGTCGAGATCGACCCCCTGGCGGGCATAGATCTGAGCCTGCCGGTAGAGGGGAAGATGGTCGGCGTACTTCGCGATGATTACGTGGGCGACCAAGGCCTCGGTCGGCAGGCCGCTTTCGATCAGCCGGGGCGGGGCTGGCGCCTGCACCACCGTCCCGGTGCAGGATCGGCAGGCGTATCTGGGCCGGTGGACCACCAGGACCCGGAACTGGGCCGGCATCACATCCAGCCGCTCAGCGACATCCTCGCCGATCTTGTACATTTTGCCGGCACAGCACGGGCACGTCGCATCGGGGAGGTCTACGACGATCTCGATCCGTGGCAGGTGCGCGGGTAACGCCCCGCGATTGATCTTGCGGCGGGCGCGGGGCCGGTCTGGCGGGCCTGCTCGATCCGCCGCGGCCTCAATGGCGGCGACCGTCTGCTCGATGTCCTCGAGGGCCAGCGCCAACTGGTCGGGATCCAGTCGCTCCGAGCGCCGGCCAAAGCGATGACGTTGCAGTTCATGGATGATCGCACGCAACCGATCACGCTCATGCGTGATACGGGCGATCTCCTCAGCATGACGCGCGCGCTCGGTGATGAGCAGTGCGCGCAGCGCTTCGGGATCGGTCGGCAGATCATCGGCGATCACACCATCCGATGTATCGCACTCGCGTCACATCACCAAAGCTGGGGATGGGTCAGTGGTCGATGTGAGTCACCGTGTCGCAGCCTACTGCGTCGCTTGTGGGGCTCGAACCTCCACCTCGCGCACACGCGTCCAATCGAGCCCTTCGATCAACGCGGCGAGCTGCGATGGGGTTAGGCGCATGGTGCCGTCCTCGATCTTCGGCCAGCGGAACGTCCCTTGCTCGAGCCGCTTGGCGAACAGGCACAACCCCGTCCCATCCCACACGATCAGCTTCACGCGATCGGCGCGCTTGGCCCGGAACACGAAGATCGCCCCGCAGAACGGGTCGGCCCGCAGATGCTCCTTCACCACCGCTGCCAACCCATCCATCCCCTTGCGGAAGTCTACGGGCCGGGTCGCGACCAGCACCCGCAACCCATTCGGTATCGCGATCACGCTAACCTCAGCGCGCCCAGCACGGCCCTCAGCGTGCGTTCTTCAACGAGCCCGCGCACCGTCATGCGTACATTGCCGGGTAGCGCGATCTCGATCGCGCCGTCAGGCTTTGCCGCGCCGTTAGTATGGGAACGGTGCTTCTCGCGCGCCGCTACATCACTGCTGGCACCGCTCATAATCACCGGCACGAGCTCGGGGAGTGCTGCACCAGCGCTACCGTCCAACAACAATCCCTGTCGCGCTTCCCGTCGCCAGGTGTAGATCAGGCTCCGGCTTACGCCGTATCGACGCGCGATGTCCGCTACCCTCGTGTCCGGCGCACTCGCCTCCGCAACAATCCGAGCCTTCTCTTCGACGCTCCAGCGCCGGCGACGCTCGGGTCCAACAAGAATCTCTGCGTTCATGTTCAGGATGTCCTTACGTGCGCACTTAAGGACGTCCTATCCCGGCAACACGCGCGGTTCTACAAGGGCTTCAAAACAGCGCTTACACCGCAACTATACGGCGTATTGCAATACCGAGCTCGATAAGCTCTTTGATCAACAGTCCATGCAGGCCGATCAGGAGAAGCGCCGGCATCTCGTTTGGGAAATCGATAAGCGGCTGCAGGAGGATGGCGCTCGACCGATCCTCTACCACAATCGGTTCGCGACCTGCTGGCGACCCGAGCTCAAGGGATTGACGATCATGGTCAACAGCCTCTTTAACGGCTGGCGCATGGAAGACGTCTGGCTCGATAAATAGCAATCGAGCAGCATTTCAATTCAGCAGGCTCGGAGCTGTGTGGCTGTGCAGGATGTGATAAAAGTTCGCCGCCAATTGCTCGCGACGATATGGCTTTCCAAGAACCGGAAATTCTGCGGGCAGGCCATGCTTATCCATGAGTGAGGCGGTCGTGTAGCCGGAGGTGCGCAATACCTTGAGGCTGGGCTGCAGACGACGCGCTTCGTCCGCGAGCTGAATGCCGTTGATACCCCCCGGCATCACGATATCGGAGAAGAGAAGATCGACGTGGTCGGAGCCTTTCAAGATTTGAAGCGCTTCCCGCCCATTATGAGCAGAGAGAACGTGATAACCGAGATCGGCTACCGTCTCCTTGGCAGTTTCGAGCACGGATTCATCATCATCTACCACCAATACTGTGCCACCCCCGCTGGGTTGGGGGATCCTCGCCGCCGGTTGGCTCTCATTGAGAACGTCGGTGCACCTCGGTAGATAGAGCCTCACCGTCGTACCTCGACCAAGCTTGCTGTCGATCCGCACATGGCCTGCCGATTCCGTGACGAACCCGAAGACTTGGGACAGACCGAGACCTGATCCCTTTCCGACCTCTTTTGTCGTGAAGAACGGTTCGTAGACGTGAGGCAGAACCGAAGGCGCAATGCCCGTCCCGTTATCCCTGACGGACACCATGACGTAGGGCCCAGGAGCTATTTCCGAATCCTCCTCGGCAGCGCGGCCGTCTATGACCGCATTCGCAGTCGTGATTGTGATACGACCTCCTTTGAGCAGGGCATCACGCGCGTTTACGACGAGGTTGAGAACCGCCGCCTCGAACTGCGAACGATCCACATTGCTGAGCTCAAGTGCCGGATCGAGCTTCAGCCGAAGCTCAATGGAGTGACTGGCGGCATGCCGCAAAAGGGTCTCGAAGTCCAGCAACACGCTGTTCAGATTGAGCGTGGTCGGCCGCATCATCTGGCGGCGCGAGAACATCAGCAGCTGCTCGATAAGGCGCTCACCTCGTTCAGCAGCCTGAAGCGCGGCCTTTGCGACCCGCCCGACACGGACAACCTCCTGCGGCTTTCGCAGGATCAGTTCCAGATTGCCGGTGATAACCGCTAGAAGATTATTGAAGTCGTGAGCAATGCCGCCGGTGAGCTGGCCGACGACATCCATCTTCTGGATGTGGCGCAATGAGGCCTCCGCTACCTCACGCCGCTCGGAATGCACTTGCACAGCAGCGACGGCCGCATCGGCCGCCCGACTACGTCGCAATGCGAGCGATGCCAGGAGCAACAGGGAGATCCAGGCCGGCAGGCCGATCGCCAGATGGTCCGCCATCAGCCACGCCCAGCCCTGGACCACGGCAGAGCGCTTGAGAGCGACTGAGACGTAGACGGGGTAATCGCGGAGCTGTCGGTACGAGAAAAGGCGCTCGATCCCGTCGAGCTCCGAGGCGCCATCATAACTGCCACTCTTCGGCTCGCGCGCTATCGCTTGGCGGAAATGGCTTTTTGTTGAAAGAGCAGCGCCAACTAGGTTGTCTCCTGGAGAGCGAGCCAGCACGGCACCGTCCGAACGTATGACCGTTATTAGAAAGTCCTTTAGGTCGACGATCGTTCGGTAATAACCCACGAAGTCTGAAAGTCGCGTCGATACAAAGATCAGGCCAGGCCCCGGGTCCTCACCGAAAGCTCGATCGAGGCGAACGACGCTGAATTGGGGTGCCTGCGTAAATGTCCCCGAAACGGCCCGTCCAATGTAAATCGGTTCCTTTCCGTCCCGATCCACGCGGATATAGTTTGGTGGCCCTACTTCGATGTTGGGTACCGGGAAAATAAGATTGCTCGCCGCCAGACCGCGGGCCGGAATGATCAGCCCGACAGCAGAAATCTGCGGCTTACCGTCGAACTGCTGCAGATAACGGTGGAAGTCCTCCGAGCCGATCAGCTCCGAACGGTCTTTGCCGGCCACGTGCTCGGCGATGCGGTCGAGGATGAGTTCATCACCTTCAAACGCCTTCAGGGCATACTCATGGATCGCGTCTCTGGCGCGATCCACCCGTTCGCGAGCGTCGCGGAAAGCCGCGCCATAATTGATCCATGCAGCGATCGTAAACAGGATCACGGGTACGACAACGACGGCTACCGTCAGAAGCCGCAGCGCTCGCGTGATCCCGCCGGCGGGTGCTCCCGCCCCACGCAAAATGTCCATCGGAGGCCCGTCGACGCGGAACGTCGACCCGGAGAGTAAACCCTATCTGGTGCATTTGACTATCCGTTCCTGGGCCGCAGGAGGCGCGAGTTCCAGCTAACTTGCGCCGATTTGATTCATATCCAAAGAGTACCGCTCACCAAGCCAACTTAATCTGTGAGCCTCCTCAGCCGGCGGACGACTGCCATTCAGCCAACACGACCGCTTTCGGCGCATCTCGCCCATTTTCTCTCGTCTCTACGGAGGTGACCTAATTGGGCGAATACTGTTGAAGAAGTCGGGTTTGAAGTCGCTGCGACGGCGCATCGGCCTTGATCGTGTGCAGGCTCGCCTTCCCGACCTCGGGAGGTGCGAAGGCGCAGAGCCATTTCGATTGGCTGAGTTCGAGGGCAACGCAGCAAATGTCTTGAGCTTCAGGATGGCGACGAACTCCGGCTGTTACGCCGGAAGCCTAGCGGCTACCGGGCCGCCGCTCCCCGCCTGCATAGGATCTACTTTGACGCGGCTGTGCAGCACAGCTCGGAAGACCCAGCCGACGCGTCTAAAACTACCCGCGTCCTCACGATCGTGCTCGCTGACGAGTACTGATCAACTAGCCCCGCCCCGTGCGGGGCTCTTTTTCGTCTGAGTACGGGTGCTCTAAGGGGAGCGCTGCAAAGCGTATCTTTCGTAGTCTTGGGTAGGTACGACAAGGAGGGCTGTTCGCCCTCGCCGTACGTAAGTGCTTCAGCAATAGCCGAGGGGAGTACCGCCTCAGCAACTCGTTTTAAGACTATCGTCCGATAGCCCCGCGGCGCGCCGCCCGGTCTTGCCAATCTCGTGTGTTCTGTACGAGACCTTTCGACAAGCGCTGGTGCAGTACGGACTCTGCGTCGAATTAAAATTCCACCCCTCAGGAACATGCACCACGTTGCAAAGA
>JAFATF010000350.1 GCA_019244045.1 Acidobacteriota bacterium | reverse complement strand
CGATCGAACATCATTTAATGTAAGTTCTGGCCATGAGCGCCAACTCTGTTGCGCCAGGCGCCCAGCAAAAACGCTTCGCGGCCTATTTGGATCGCCTGGCGCAAGCCGCGGGGCACCTGGATCGTGTGGTTCCTGTGAAGTCCTATTGCACCGGCTTACTGTTACCCGGGGAGCGCAAGAGTGTAGAGCCGATGGCGGCCCGCCTCTGTCCGGAGAACGTGCGCCAAAGTCATCAGTCTTTGCACCATGTGGTGGCTGACGCTCCCTGGAGGGACGAAGACATGCTGGAAGCGGTCCGTCACTACACGCTGCCCGCCATGCAGAAGCAAGCGCCCATCGAAGCTTGGGTGGTCGACGACACCGGCTTGGTAAAAAAGGGGACGCATTCGGTGGGTGTCACCCGACAGTATTGCGGGCAAGTAGGTAAACAAGAGAATTGCCGGGTGGCCGTGAGTTTGTCGATCAGCACGGCGGCGGCGAGTCTGCCGATCGCCTGGCGTCTCTACTTACCGGAAGTATGGAGCCAAGACAAGAAGCGGCGGAAGGCTACGGGCGTACCCCAGGAAATCAGTTTTCAAACCAAACCAGAAATTGCCTTGCAACAGATCTGCACTGCCGCCGATCGAGGGATTCCCAAGGCTCCAGTACTGGCCGACGCTGGCTATGGCAACGACACGAAATTCCGCGAGGGCATCACCGAGTTGGGTTTGCTTTACGTCGTGGGCATCCAGTCGTCAGTGACGGTGTGGCCGCCGGGTCAGGCACCGTTGCCCAAGCGGAAGTGGAAAGGTATCGGTCGCCCCACGACGTTATTGCGACGCGATCGCCAGCACCGTCCCCTGTCCGCGCGCCAGTTGGCCATGAACCTGCCTTTTTCCGCCTGGAAGACCGTACGCTGGCGGGAAGGAACTCGTAAGGCACTGTGCTCCCGTTTTGCCGCGGTGCGCATCCGTCCAGCTCATCGCGACGACTGGCGCAGTGAAGCTCGTGCCGAGGAATGGTTGCTCATCGAGTGGCACCGTCAGGAAGCCGAACCGACCAAGTACTGGCTCTCCACTTTCTCGGAAAGCACTCCGCTGCGAGATCTGGTGCGATTAGCCAAGCATCGTTGGATCGTCGAGCGCGATTACCAAGAACTAAAACAAGAACTCGGGCTGGGACATTATGAAGGGCGAGGTTGGCGCGGTTTTCATCATCACGCGACCCTCTGCATTGCGGCCTACGGGTTCCTGGTGGCCGAACGGAGCCGTTTTTCCCCCTCCGCTCGCGCCGGTCAAGTGGACTTACCCGTCGCCGAAATGCCACGCCACTTCCGTCCTCGGGGTTCGCCCGGTGCGCGTGGAGCGGCATAACCCCTGGTCGATCGCGACCCTTCGGCAAACGATTGCTCGGGTTCTACTCCGGCAACTGTCGGGTTGCCCTTTTTGTGGAGCTCCGTTTTTATAACATAGTAGTACTAACCGGCGGAGCACGTGATCTGCCCGCGCGCCAGCAAACCCTTCGGGGTACCTTGGACTGGAGTTACAGGTTGCTGAACGCGTCCGAGCAAACGCTTTTTCGAAGACTTTCCGTCTTCGCCGCAGGTTGCACGTTGGAGGCTGTGGAAGCCGTGTGCGATACGAAGGCCGACCTTGGCCTGGACGTACTCGATGGCATGGCCTCCATGGTCGATAAAAGTCTGGTGCAGCAACTCGGGGAGGCGGGCGGAGAAACTCGCTTCCTTATGCTGTCAACCATCCGGGAGTACGCTCGCGAACACTTGCTTGAAAGCGGCGAGAACACTGCAACTCGCCGTGCCCATGCCGCCTATTACCTCGTGCTTGCGGAAGACTGGGGCCCTGACCTAACTGCTCACCCCGAAACCGTCGAGCGCTTCTATATCGAGCACCACAATTTTCGCGAGGCATTGGAATTCCTGATTAGAGAAGGTGATGCAGATTGGGGCATGCGCCTCGGCGCTGCTCTGTTTCATTTCTGGGAAGTGAGAGAACACTTTGCCGAAGGTCGCGCCTTCCTGGACCGCCTCCTCCGATTGCCAGCAGCAATGGCGCAACCTAAGTTGCGTGCTCGCCTACTGTTCTATCACGCCGTTTTCGCCAGTGCTCAGGGTGATTTCACCTCTGGCCAGACATTGCAGCAAGAGAGTATGGAAGTCTGCCGCCGGATCGGTGACTACCGGGGAGTTGCAGTGGCGCTGAATGCATTAGGTATCACGGCTCGCGATCGTGGAGATCTCGCAACCGCAATCTCACTTTTCGAGCAGTGCGTCACCACTTGGAAAGAACTGGGAAATTCTATTGACGCCGCTCGTACGCTTAGTAACCTGGCGAATGTAGTCAGGTTACAAGGAGATTACGCCCGGGCGTCGGAACTCTATCGCGAGTGTCTGGCCATGTTCCGCGAAGCGGGCGACAGCACGGGCATCGCCTGGACCCTCAACTACCAAGGCGATCTGCTACGCGAAACATCTGACTTCGCGGCTGCCCGCTCCTGCTATGAGCAGAGTCTGTCGGCTTTCAAGCAGCTGGCGGAGGGCTGGGGGGTTGCGAGCGCTATATGCGACCTGGCTCGGCTCAGTGCAGCGCAAGGCGATTATCAGTATGCAGAGCGCCTCTATGTCCAAAGCATGAAGATGTTTCAGGACTTAGGACATAAGCGTGGAATCGCGAGAGTGCTTGAGTGTCTGGCGGTAGCCGCGGCAGCGCAATCGCGTCCCGAGCAATCGCTACGCCTGGCAGGAGCTGCCGCCGCCTTGCGTCAACGAATCGGGTCTCCGCTGATTCCCGCAGAGGAGTCCGATTTAGAAAAGAAGTTGGAAGAGGCACGCCATATGGTCACCAATACGGCCGGCCTGGAAGCATGGTCTAGAGGGTGGGAGATGTCGACTGAAGCGGCGCTTGAAGAGGCGCTCGGATACAGCGCGTTACCAGGCCGCAGCTGAGCCTAGCCCCCCGTGCTGGGATCAATCATGCGGCGTACTGCTGACACCCGATTCACCGGGAACCCGCCTCGGCGTCCGTGCTCGCGAATGGTTTCCTCGTCGGGCGCCAGGTACACACAATAGACTTTGTCACCAGTCACATAGCTGCGCAGCCACTTGATTTCCGGTCCCATATCCTGCAGTACGCCGACTGATCTCTTGGCAATGGCCTGGAGTTCGGCATCCGATAAATTTCCGGCACCCGGAATCTCACGCTCGATTACATATTCCGGCATGATCACCTCATTGCAGAATGCCATGATAGCAGACTTTGATCCCGCCCAATCGCAGTTGTGAGAAGCACAACGATTCTCATCCGAGAGAGGTGGGTCGCGTCGAGAACATTGGTGCAGACCGCTCCATCAGAGACTTTGATTGGCACAAATAAAGCTCTCGGATCGTACTGCTTTCTAAATTGCGGGAGTCGCGGATAGTTGCTGCCATAAGTTGCCTCGATTCGCCAAGCACCTCCTGCGTCATGAAATTGATCTAGGCATGCACCGGAGCCGAATACGAATGCACGACGGCCCAGTACTCTCTGGCCCAGGCAATCATCGTATGTGAGGCTCAGGATCCGCATCGACGATCAATTCTGCCCATCTGGTCGGGCGGTGATCAGAGGTGGTGTCCTTCCCCAAGGTTCTTGTCGTGGACCACTCCATCAATCACTCGCCAGATTTTGCGTGGCGCGATGCTGAGGTGATTAACGACAGCTGGTCTGCTAACACTGTCGAAGACGCTCTGATGCTGGCGAGCCGCACAAGAAGGTCTTCGAGCCAATGCAAAAGAGCGATGCCCGGAAATGCCCGGACATCGCGACTTTCAACGCCGCCTGGTGCTTCGCTAACCGGCTGTGCGCCCGGGCCTGATTCAGACCTGGAGATTACTGTCTTCGTGTGTTGTGCTTATCGCGGTAGATGGCCCGGGAGTTGCGGTTCTGCTGCCGATTAATCTGCGCCCTTTCCTGCGCGGTCAACCTGCCGCCATTGGCGGCACGATCCCGGGCAACTTCACGATTCACGGCAGCTTCGCGCTGCTGCAAACGTGCGGTCTCCCCGGCGGTGAGCTGGCCGCTCTTCACTCCTTGGGCAATACGGTCCTGCTGATTTTCCTGTCGCTTGCCAACTTCGCTCGTGGGATTTGTATTCTGCACGGCGGCATTGTGTTTGTCGCGATAAATCTGACG
>JAFATF010000319.1 GCA_019244045.1 Acidobacteriota bacterium | reverse complement strand
TTTCGACGCTCGCCTGCATGGAAGAAAAGAACGAATTTCCCGAGCTATCGAGCCACGCAATGGAAGTGACGCCCGGCAGTATCGCTGCATAAGGCCGCCGCGGATCAATGGCACCAGGACCCGGATTCGGTTGGTTGATATTTGGCGCCCAAGCCAAGTGCGCGCCGGCGGATCCAACGTAGCCGATTATGGCCACAACATCCTTGCTCAGCTCACGTTGAGCGGTGAAATTGAACTGCTGCACTTGCGCATTTCGATAATTGGGCGTTACGCCCTTGAGGGCATAAATGGCCGGTCCAGTAGTTAGATTCGGAGCCGTGGTCACGATGGGAAAGCCTTGCGAGACAAAAAGGCTGGGAATGTCGTTTCCCGACTGATTGATATTTAAGACGAAGTCGAAGGGAGGCTGCCGTTCCTGCCGGATGTTACTGCCGGCATTACCTTGCGGATCATAGAAGATCCCATAACCACCGCGGAAAACCGTCTTTGGCGTTACCTGCCAGGCGAATGCTATACGCGGTCCAATCGCTTTGAAGTCAGTATCGATGTTGCCGGTCGCACTGACCCCATTCCGTCCCGCAATCAATTGCTCACCGGTAGCAGGATTAAAGTTGGCCCAGTAGTTATTCGCTTCAGTGAACGGCGTGTTGATTTCGTAGTGAAGCCCTATGTTGAGTGTTAACGTCTTCGTCACACGCCAATCGTCTTTGACATAGAAGTTCAACTCATCGGTTCTTAGCGATACCGATCCCGGAAGAAAAACGTCACGGCGCAGGACCAGCGGATAGCCGAGAATCATAGTTGCCAGTGCGTCTCCCGTTCCGCTGGTCGACGCCGGATTACGTGTATAACTGGGATCGAAATTCCAGCGGCCGAATAAGCTCTCGCCTGGGGGACTGGCCGTTTCGCCGACACCCCGGAAACGCAGATCTCCTCCAAATCCGAAACTGTGATTACCTCTCAGCATAGTGAGGCTACCAATGGCCTCATGCATGTTCTCATTCCGAATCAGGGGTTCAGAACGAGGCGCGCCGATTCCCGCATATCCGGTCATACCGATGATAGGGGCGTTCGGCTCAAATGGATTCGCCCTGTCTCTACCGGGTATCCTGCTCCACACCGGATTGGTCAAGTTTGGCGCGATCAGCCCCATGTAATATTGCGTGTAACCGTAGCGAAATTGGCCTACTATGCTGGGAGAAAACGTTCGTGTCCATGAGCCCACAATATTGTGTCCGCGCACGGAATCTAAACCGGCGAAGCTGTTCTCGTTGCCGCCCACATCGTCATTGAAAGTGTTCGGCATTTGGATAGCAGCCCAGTCCACGGTATACCGGAAGAAGAGACTATCTTTCCCCGACAGTTGGTGGTCTACCCGGGCATCTGCACGGTGCACGCTGCTTCGTTTTATGGGAGTGGTCGTGTAGTTGTTCGCCAGGGAGGATGTCTGCGGGAGCGGATAGAGATTCGCCATCGCTAAACCTATGGAGTCGAATCGATCTGCGGGAATGATGTCCCCCGGGAAACGTGTGCGAAGATTCGCTCCACCAGCAGGATTGGCGCGGGTAGTCAATGGATCGAAAATCCCGTTTGCCGTAACTCCCTGGAAGTTGCCGGCCCGCCCTGCAGCGGTGGGCACTGTTACGACGAGCGGCGAGCCAAAGACTTCTCGATACCCTTCGTAGTCGGTGAAGAAAAACGTCCTGCTCTTTCCGTTGTAATGGGGCAGCACCAAGGGGCCACCAAGATTGGCACCAAACTGGTTCAGCTTATAGGGCGGCTTACTTCCGCCAGCAAGCGCAAAGAAGTTACGCGCATCCAGCTTCTCGTTGCGCAGATACTCGAACAGCGATGCACGCACTTGGTTGGTTCCGGATTTGGAAGTAACTGCCACCACGGCTCCGCCTGCCCGGCCATACTCAGCGCCTGCGTTATTCGTAAGCACCTTCAACTCCTGCACGCCCTCTACGGGCGGCCGCACGATGAAGGTGTGAGAAACCATCTCCGTATCGTCTATTCCGTCCAGCAGTACCTGATTCGAATAGTTGGACGCTCCGTTAGCTTGAAGGGCGGTGCCCCCGGGACGTAATTCGTCAGGCCGGCTGCCCGAGTTGATGGTCGCCGACTGCGCATAATCCAACCCAGAAACGCCAGGGGCCAGAATCGCGAGTTGCACAAAGTTCCGGCCATTCAATGGCAGGCTGGAAATGGCAGTGTTGTTGATGACTTGCCCGACGGAAGCATTCTCCGTTTGCAGCAATTGGGCATTGCCCACCACCTCGACCCGTTGCTCAAGGGTGCCGAGTTCCATGGTGAAATCGAGCCTTGCCTCTTGGCTCACCTGTAACTCGAATCCACGATAAATGACCGGGCGAAACCCATTCAGGGACGCATTGACGGTATATTTGCCCGGAATCAAATTCAACACGGAGTAGGCCCCTGCGGAATCGGTGCTTGCCGTCAGGCTCGTGTTGGTGGCTTCGTTTAAAACCGTGATTTGGACGCCCGCCAGAGCCGCGCCGGACTTGTCAGTCGCGTTGCCAGTGATAGATGCGCGCTCCGCCTGCGCACTCATTACTGTCGCGCCAGCAAAGAGAACAAAAAGCAAACCGCCAAAGCCTGTCCACATAGAAGCACCTCTACACTTGCATTTAAATACTGAAGCTATTTGATTAAACAAGCCGAGTGGGCTTGCTTCTCGTTCCGCTAGTTGCGCTGCTAAGGTTTGCTGATCCAAGATTTGCTCCGTTGAGAATAACTTCCCCAAATTTGGGTTAATCAACTTCGCTGAATCGAGTTCCGCTTCGCGAAGAACAGCTTTTTTCAATGAATGTCTCTAAATCGATCCCACCGCACCGTCCTCGTGAAACGCCATCACGAACGGCCGCGTACCCTGGAACGGGTACCGCTTCAGCGCCGCTTCATTGATGTCGACACCCAGTCCCGGTTTCGTCGGCAAAGCGTACCGGCCGTCGATCATGCGCATCGCCGGAAACCCCATCAGATCTTCCCAGACGCGATTCTTCTCGCCGGCCTCGACGAACCCGCAGATCTCCTGAGCCAGGAAATTGGGACCCGCCGCGTCCACGTGCAGACTGGCGATACCCCCAATCGGTCCTTCGCAGGCATGCGGCGCCATGCGAATTCCCGACGGTTCGGCGGTGGCCGAGACCTTCCACAGCGCGCTTACGCCGCCCACATGCGCGATATCCGGTTGCAGAACATCGACCACGCCCATGTCAATCAGTTCCGCATACCCATAGGAAGCGATCAGGCGTTCGCCGGTCGCTATCGGCGTGGTGGAATGGCGCACGGCGCGCGCCATCGCCCTCACGTTTTCCGGAGGGCAGATCTCTTCAGCGAAGAGAAGATGCAGCGGCTCGATTTCGCGCAGAATAATGGCCGCCACCGTCGGACTGGG
>JAFATF010000133.1 GCA_019244045.1 Acidobacteriota bacterium | reverse complement strand
AGGCCAAAACCGGCGGCGGAGCAGCGCGCCACGGGAAGAACAAGCCCCGATTAACGCCCCTTGATTGCGTGTCCCAATTGAACTGGTGCCATCCGGCGGCGTGTAACCTATTGATTCACTTGAGGAGGCTCATGTCCCAAACAGACTCTACTCTGATCGGGACGCTACTTTGCATGCGGTGACATGAATGTTGGGTCGGGGCCTGGTTCGGCTGCACCAAAGTCAGCGAAGCCTGTGATATATGCTATGCCGAGAACGATATGGATCTTCGCTTCCACAAGGCGAAGTGGGGCAACCATCCGCGGGTCCGGGCGGCAGATAGTGCTTGGCAGAAACCGTTCGCGTGGAACCGCAAGGCCGCCAGAGACGGCGTGCGGCGTCGGGTGTTCTGCTCACACTACAGCGATGTATTCGATAACCAAGTTCCGGACGAGTGGCGATCAGACCTCTGGACGCTGATTGCGCGGTGCCCCGATCTCGATTGGCTGCTATTAACCAAGCGGCCGCAGAACATTGCTAAGATGCTTACGGCCGGCTGGCCATGGCCGCATGTCTGGCTCGGTGTCACCGGCGAGAATCAGATCGAATGGAACCGGCGCGTGCCGATTCTGACGGCGATCCCGGCGGCGGTGCGCTTCGTCTCGGTCGAGCCGATGCTTGAGCCGATCAAGGCTGACCTCGCCGACATCAGCTGGGTGATTTGTGGCGGCGAGACCGATCCGGCGGGCAAGCACCGCGAGCGATACATGGATCCGGACTGGGCGCGTGATCTGTTGAGCCAGTGCCGCGCGGCAAGGGTCACGTTCTTTATGAAACAGATGAGCAGCCGGGCATCGATCCCCGCTGATCTGCTGGTGCGGGAGTGGCCACGATAAGAAAAGCCCAGCTTTTGAGGCCGGGCGAGTGATAAGAACAGGGAGACTAACAACGCCATCGTGCGCGGGGCGGCGCGGGCAGGTCAAGCGTCGTCACTCGGCACGAGCTTGAGTTCGATCGCCTCGATACGCCGTGTGAGCTGCTGCACCGTGGCGCGGATTTCGGCGAGTTCGGCGAGCACCGCGGAGACCTCGGCCTCGACGCGCTCCAATTGCGCGCGTTGTGCGGTGCGGACATAACGAATGTCGGTGATGTTGTCGGCCATGGCGGTCTCCTCTCCTGTTCCTTGTTCGGAGCAGCATACGCTGTTCCCCGTCCCGTCGCTGAGGATCAGAAGCCCGGAGCGCGCGCAGCGAGACGATGATAGTCGAGGGCGCGATCGGACAGAAAGAAGCCCGGCTTTTGAGGCCGGGCGAGTACCGCAAATTGGAGACTTACGCCGCTATCGTGTGCGTTCGGCGCGAGTGCGTCAAGCGCTGTCGCCTTTTTGCCACACTCTTGTTGCTCGAAAGGGGAAGACCGCGGCGGCTACTTGTAATCGCTAGCCCGGATAATTCATGAGGACCGCCGGCTGCTCCGCATGTCCCTGGAAATCCTTGCCTTTTGGGGTGTCATCGGCACAAACCCCGTTGGCGTCGGTTGATCCGGTCTCGGCGACCAAATCATACGCGATATCAATGGTTTGTTCCGCTCCCTCCACCCTCCTCACACAGCCTCATGAATAATCCGGGCTAGGTAACCCTAGCAGCTTCAATTCGTCATTGACCGCGGCGGTAAACGAGGCGCGCACCGACGCGAAAAACTCGTCGGTTATTATATCGACAACAACCTTTCCAAATCCGCTTTTGGTCACCTCTCTGCGCGTAAAGCTAAAGATCACACTACTTGCCAAACGGTGCATCATGCATGCTACACCAAGAGGGACAATCTCCTTTGTTGCCCAGCGATTACAAATATCATTCTTTACTTCATCAGGAACGGCATCTGGCAGTGCCGGGAAAACAAGATGGTGGAAGCCGTGCGCCGTATGGCTAAACCACATTGCCATGTTGAATTGAGCAGATAGTTTCTCGTGTCTCTGGCTTAGTTGCACCATAAATTCATCGATATCTGCTTCTGTCCATTGATCGTGAGACGAACGACGCCGGCGAACCAACCGCGTTGTCATTCAAACCCCTCCCTTTGAGGCATCCCTTTTGGTGGCAAGGCAACACGCAAGGGAAGCGTGCTTTCGGGCCGTCGCCCTAGCCTTGCCGGGAACGATAGTACCAAACCTGCGCGCGAACAATCGAGATGGGCGATTGGTATCGGCGTTGCTAAACGCAATGAGCCCATGGCTGCGATGCCGACCGAAGAATGTGCCCGCCGCCCCGGAGCCTCGCCGTCGAAGCGAATGGCTGCTTCATGGTCCGGGTCCCGGCGGGCCCAACCGAATACAAGGTCGCGGCGCGAGTTCTCGCGCCGGCACCGTCAAGTTAGCGGATTCCGAAACAGAATTCGGCAATAATCCTGCGTCAGAGCCAGCGGATTGGACATTAAACCACGCCTGAACCATGCATTTATGATCTAAAATTTCAAGATCAGAGTCCCGCCTGGCTTAAGTTGACGGTGCCGTTTGAGGAACGGCCGCTTTATCCCAAAGACGGGACGCTCCGGGAAGGTTTCAGTCTGGCGGCGGGCAGTGCGCCGATTGCAGTCATTCGCGGAGCACGTCGGGTCGGCTTGTTTGCCGCTGCGTTTACAGGTCAACAGCGGCCAACCGACACTCTTCAACCGCCTCGGCGACAACCAGCCACGACGTGCACAGCCTGAAGCGTTATCTTTCGCTGGCGGGCAACCAGCCCCAAGGTCGGGCTTCTATCTCGTCGCTGGTTGAGCCGGACGCGGCGGTATATCTTCTGACAGAGAAGCACCGTGCTGAGGGAGGAAAGTTGTGAAACTCGATGTGGACACGCTGAAAGCACTGGCAGATGACTTTATAGACGATGTATTTATCATGGATGAAGGGATGTGGGCCGATGAAGAAATCTGGAGTGATCTGCGAAATACTCTAGAGGTAGATAAAGAAACATGGGAAAATCGCCGGAAAGAATTTCGAGAAGAACTTACCAACCTTTTTAATAGGCTTGCGATCCCCAAAATATGGGCAATATACAGTTCACACGCAAGAAATTGGTGCAACCTTCCAGGTGGAAATAACAAAAAAGGACATTCGTTTCGCGGTACACCTCTCAACTGCCCAACATGCACTGCCAACAAGAACGGGTGGAGTATAGATTACTGCACAAGTCATCAACCTGTGATGAAATTCTGTCCAACGTGCACTAGCCGCTTGATATGACCACACGTGACAGCGGATTCACCGCTGCACGGCGATGGAAAATCGAACTGGCTCGGTATGCGGCATAACATCTTCCCGCTGAGGCGGTCTGCTTAGAGGGGTCGAAGCCATCATCAACCTGATACTCACCGGCGATGCGGAGGAGTAACGCCAGTGAGACGGTATCTCGGATCACATATGAGTAGAGCTTCACCGCGGCGCAGGCCGTATTTCCTCAGAACCGACTCTCCTAACTATATAGAAGCGCTGGAAGAAATTATCCCGCTTTTGTGCACTATCCTCTTTGGTTTTGAAGGACTCTTGTTTGTTGGAGTGGCGCTGAGCGACCAATCTTTTGGGGTGACCACCTTCCACGAAATTCCTTTTTGGCAAAAAAACGTAAATGTAAAGACGTTGTTATTAGCCATTAGTGGCGCCTGCTGCGTTTTGCTTTACATATCCGTTATGGCAATTCTTTATTGTAGAATGAAACGCTATAAACACCTCATTTCGGACGTCGACCTGGCTATTCTCTTAGATGATCCGCAACATGGTGACCAAGTTCATGATCAGATAGATACACTTGAAAGAGCCAGACTTATCTATTCTAATATTAGTATAATAACATTTAACGCGGCAGTTATTGTTCTCCTGCCAATATCAGGGTTCATCTTTATCAAAAACGACATAATGTTAAGTATAGTAACAGATTGTCTTTTCCTGATCTGGTTAATAAGCTTTACTGTTCCATTCCAGCGATGGAAAGAATATAGAATGGTGCGTCGCGAAGATAGGCAAGGCACCTGCGAGGCAGGCCGGCCTGACGAGGTTCATCCACCTCACGCTCCAAGACAACCCGGGAGATAAAGCTTCGGAATAGTAATCTTTTCGTAAGCGGAGCTTCAGCACCGTAGAAGACCGTGCTTGAGAGAAGCGGCGGAGCCCATGGGGCAACGAAACCCCATCCTCTGCCTTGCGTCAGATAGCCGACATTGGGGTCTCAAGATATTTGCATCATAGGCACATCATTGACGAAATTGGGCTTTTTTGATGCATATTTATGATGCACAATGAAAGCATGATTTACGGCTATGCGCGCGTCTCGACCGCCGCCCAAGACGAAACCGGACAGGTGCGTTAATTGCCGGCTCAATCGGAAGGCGATTTTCAATCGCGGCATGATTCCGACATCAACGCCAATCCCAGAGGCCGGAAAGCGACCAAGCGAGGCCGCAAGCCGCTGTTCGATGCCGCCATCTTCAAAGAACGGTTCCGCACCATCGAACGGGTGTTTGGTTGGGAGGACAAGTTCCGCCGCCTGCTGCTCCGGTTTGAGCGCCTGAGCCAGTTGCACTACGCGTTCAAGACGTTGGCCTATACGATGATTAACCTACGGCACTTCTGCCAGGGTTAACCGAACATCCGATTTCCAACGGTGAGGGGCGTGCGCCGGGGATTTCGCGTGTCCACACGGCCGACGGAATATTTCGCCGAGCACCCAAAATCAAAACCCGCAACCAGTAGAGGGTCAGCTGCGATCGAATTTCGTTGCAGTGCGGCTCGATGAGACGGAAAATTGCCTTTAAC
>JAFATF010000116.1 GCA_019244045.1 Acidobacteriota bacterium | reverse complement strand
TCAACTTCGGGCTGGGTTAGTGGCAGCGAGGCAGCTCGAAAACATCGGAACGTGGCTCACGCTTAGACGGCGCAGCGGCCTGAATCCGTGACCGTCGACTGGAGAGTTCAATGATCGCGTCAATCGATCAGACGATCATCAATTTGGCTATCGCAACGGTACTCGGCGCTGCGATCGGCTTCGAGCGTCAATGGCGGCAGCGCATGGCCGGCCTTCGGACAAACACGCTGGTCGCTATTGGAGCGGCCAGTTTTGTGGCTTTTGAGAGCCTTTTTCCGGGGGAGGCGAGCCCGACGCGCGTGGCCGCACAGGTCGTTTCTGGGATTGGCTTCCTCGGTGCGGGCATCATCTTTCGTGAGGGTTTGCAGGTGACCGGCCTGAATACGGCTGCGACGCTCTGGTGCTCGGCGGCAGTCGGACTACTGGCTGGCTCTGGCCATCCGCTGCATGCGGTTGTGGCCACTAGCTTTGTCATCCTGGTCAATTTGCTGCTGCGACCCGTGGTGCGATTGATCAATCGCCAGTCAATCGCACAGGCGGAGACCGATTTTAACTATAAAGTGCGAGTGGTCTGCCGGAGCCCGGAAGAGGCTCGCGTCCGGGCCTTACTGCTGCAAGGAACCAGCATCGGGCAACTCAGCTTGCGCCAGCTTGACAGCACCGACATTGAAGGTAACGGCCGTGTTGAAGTCCATGCTCATCTAACGGCACACACCAAAAGCGATGCAATTCTAGAGCAGGTCGTCGGCCGCCTGAGCCTCGAGCCTACGGTTTCGGCCGCTAGTTGGTGTGTGGAACCTCTTATTGAATAGTTTTCGTTTTCGCATTCAATCTGGCAGTGAGCGAGATTGTTGGGTCCAGCTTGTTGATTCACGATTTAACGAAGAATCTCGTGACGATGCGGTCGGCATACCGCCACCGCCGCGCATAGGCGGACATCCGCTGATGAACATTCGAAACGTGGCGTCGGCGCACTGCCGCATGCGGCTCGAGCCCAAGAACCGGTGCCTCGTGCCAGCGAACAGCTTCACCGAATACGCGCCCGAGCCAAACCCGGAGACCGGGAAGCATGACGTGGCTTGGTTCGCGTTCAACGAAGGACCGCATTCGCCGGCTCCGTGACCGTCAGCGGCGAACGAGAGCAAAGTCGAAAGCGATCTCGGGACCGCACCTGGTCTACGGTGTCCTGACGACGGAGCCGAACGCGATGGTTGTTCACGCTAACGCAATGCCGGTGATCCTGACAACGGATGAAGCACGCGAGGTCTGGATGGCCGGTTGTCGCCCGTCGCATCCGCGTGCGCTTGTTCAGGCAGCATCTTGACAGCTAGATGAATTCAGACTGGCCGAGCACGATTTCAGACTGCGCAATCGCTATTGCTCGCCTTTTACAACCATAGCGGGAGTTTGAGTTTCCCTTCGTCTGTGGCCGCCCAGCCACAGAAAGTCCGCCGATGTGGCGGTAATATGCTGATGGCTAAGGGGCGAGTTTATTCGATGGGAAACGAGTATGCGTTGCGTCCTTTTAGCTTTTGGCGCTGCCGTTACGGCAGCCGCCGTCGGCGGCCTGACATCCGCGTCCGCCGCTGATCTCCCCGAAGCCATGCCGGCCAAGGCGCCGATGATGATGGCGCCCGCCTATGACTGGAGCGGCTTCTATATCGGTGGACATGTTGGAGGCGTGTGGGATCACCGCACGGTGACCACCAACAATATCGCCACGGGTGTGGCCGTGCCGCTCGGCACCGGAACAGGTAATCTGGGCAGCGTCACGGGTGGCGCACAGGCCGGCTTCAACTTCGTGTTGGCGCCAGGCTGGGTCGCGGGGCTCGAGGCCGACGTCTCGGGTGCGGGCCTCGATGGAACGACAATCGTGACCGCCACCCGCTTCGGCACGGACCAACATCACAACGAGCTTGATCTCTACGGCACTGTGCGCGGCCGCGTCGGTTATGCCGTCAATAACGTCCTGCTGTATGGCACCGGTGGCTTCGCCTGGGCGGATGAGAAGATCACCCGCACGCAGGTGACCGGTGTCTTCGCCAATGCGGTTGCCCCTGTTTCGGAAACCGCGACCCAGATCGGGGTGGGCTGGGCCGCCGGCGCCGGCGTCGAATGGGGCTTTGCCCCGAACTGGAGCGCACGCGCAGAGTATCTGCATCTCGACCTCGGAACTCAGTCATTCACCTTTCCGCTCGCCATGCAGCGCAACGACGCCAAGGTCAATCTCGACGTTGTGCGCGCGGGCGTGAACTACAAGTTCGGGGGCTGGTGACACTGGTTAAGAAGGGGCCGCGAATGCGGCCTGCACTCTCCCCGCAAGCGAGGAAGGCAACAAACCATACATCGCGCCGGCCATCGGCGAACACATCAACGCGGCGGCCGCCCTTGCTTGTCGACGCTTATGCGGGTGTCGCGCCGGGTCCGTTCGTGGATGATCTGATGGTACCGCGAGCCTCGCGTTGAGCGCGGGAGCTGTTGCGGCGCCGGCTTGACTCGTCTGCGCCGCGCGCTCGACCAGCGCCTGACAGTCGTCAGTTCGCTTCTCTGGCACGGGCTGGCGTTATCGTCAGGAGGGCGGCCTCGACGAGCATGGAGTGCGACGCAGGAGCAGGCCTCATCGGAGTTTCCCAGCCGCTCGTGCGCGAGTTTTGCGCCACGGGGACGAGGCCAAGGCGCTGCAGCAGCCCTTGCCGGATAACGCGCTCAGGATCTTGTTGCGCAAGGAAGATCGGGCGGCGGCTTAGCAGGATCAACCAATGACGTAGGACCATTCGACGGCGATGCTGGCCGCCAAGGCTAGATAGACAAGAAGCATGCCATCCCTCGGCGGGGACGAATGAAAGGAGCGCGGGAAAGCCCTGAACATTATTGCGCTATATACCTGCAACGCGGGTTGCGGATGACTACTGACGCTACCCCGTTCTTCGGTCAGACTGATCCAACATTGGACTGCCATAGGCACGAGCCGACACTTCCCACACGGGATACTGGGTGTTCGGACGATCCCATAAAATAAACTCGATGACATCGCGGTCGGTCCAGTCCCGGGGAATGCCCACCGCAAATTCCCTGGCTCCGTCGTGCCCCCCTTTCTCATAGACAACGATCAGGTGTCGCACGCCTGACGAAGGGGCCTCGTCGACATAGAACTTAGCCTCAGTCTGATATTGCCTGCAGAACGATGAGCAGAGAAATTTCAATTCTGAAATGTTACGCATATGGATCTCCACGACAAAGAGGCAAGGCTACCACTAAAAGCGCGAGTCCGCCGCCCCGCACCCGGAGGCAGTTGAAGGGAATATGCTGGCTTGTGCGGTGTTTCTGTGCTCGTCACTCTGTTGCGCAAGCAGGGCAATTTCAGGTGATTGGCGCAGGCGTTGCTTGTGCTCAGCTTGGTCCACCTGAGAGTGATCTGCAAATTGCGGAATTTCGTAAATTCTGTGACGGTGAACTTTAGCTGACCGGTTGCTACACCGTCGCCGATTGGGCCGCCGTGTCGCCAAGTCGCGTAGCACTTGGTCGGGCGCGGCCCTACGAATTTCGTCAAGCCAGGCTGCCAACACCTGGCCGGTGGAGCGCCGCCGCGTTGGCAAAGGAGAGCTGCAAATACTAGATGCGCTCGCGTACCTGTTTTGCGCCGCAGGCTGCTCGCCGGCTTCGCGCGCGGGTGCCATCCTACTTAGAAACTCAGATCAAACTATAACAACTGGCTTGCAGAGATTTTTACGATTGGCAGCTAGCACTGCTTCATGCGGCGCCTTCAACCGCATGCCTCGCTTCCAACCCCGTCGCGTTCTCAGTGCGGCGGGGTTACTTTTTGGGGACACTGCCGCAGGAAACCAACACGCTCAGGTTTGATGGTGTCCCGCGTCTGCAAGCCTGATCAGATCGAGCCTCTTCTCTGAAAATCGACGCTCCTGCTCTGCTGCCAACCGAGGCACTCTTTTTTAAGGAGCCTTACGAATTCGATCAGAAATTGCAGCCTCCAGCTTCGCTGTAACCTGACGATCTGCTCAAGCGTCTGTGCTGTCGGGACCGGCATAGAACCTATTTGAATCGATTTCGCGCTGGGCTCCAGTTTGCGCAAGACCTATTCACAAACTGTAAACCATGACTTTTGGGGCACCGCAAAATTTAACTTTGGACACCGCTGCCTAAATACGGACAACTACCAGCGCGGGGTCGCGACAGCACGTCCCCGCTGCGGTAGCCGTTCAGGTGTTATGCAGTAAGTTGCCATTTCGCCCCGCCTTCCAATTCAAGGGCATGCGTCCTGATGAGCCTTGCCGGGGCCCACCGTAATGCCCTGCACGAGATGGAAGATGCCTGCCGGTTTGCGACTACGCTATCCTAAGTTGCGTGAGTGCCCTGCCTCAGTTGCATTTATGAAGATCGGTCGCGAGTATCACGATTTTATCCAC
>JAFATF010000713.1 GCA_019244045.1 Acidobacteriota bacterium | reverse complement strand
AAGGCGGCCGCTGCAAATCCTTCCCTGGCAGGTGCCCGGCAGGATTTCACTTCCACAGCCGCTTGCGAAGACGAGCTTTGATTAACGCGTGCTCAACAGCTATCAGACGAATTAAAAGAAAGCACGCGGCAGGCAATCGCCTCCTGGTAGGGCGGAGGCGCGCCTGCGGCGAGGGCTCTCAGATGCGTCGCAACAGTCCCGCCTGGGTTGCGCGAGTATTACGCACGAGGAGAAGCACCAGGATCATGCCAGCGAACGGAACTAAACCCGCCACCATCACGATCGGGTCAAATGTATGTGCACCTGTGGCGTGGCGCAGGTCAGAAAAATGGCCGATCAACTTGAAGGCGATAATGGTTCCAATGCCCGCGCCTGTGCCGCTCAACCCGCTCACCGAGGCAACCGACCCAGCGTGAAACAAATCGGATGGCAGGACATTCGCTATCGTGCTGAAGGAGGCATAAGCGAAGGTGGCGAGCGCGAACAACGCGGTGATGGTGTAGAGATCGGTTGTGAATATCGTGGGTATCAGTAAGGTCACTCCCACTCCACCAAACACAACCAGGGCCTTCCTGGCGGCTGCGATTGACCAGCCACGTTGAATGAGATATCCGGAGATGCCACCACCGAAAAAATTTCCCAGATCCGCGGCCAGGAAGGGAATCCAGACGGCGATCAGGCCGCTGCGTAACTCGATGCCTTTGGCCACCAGATAAATGGGAAACCAGTCGGTCACGAAAAACCAGACCGGGTCGGTAAATGAGCGCGCAATGATCGTGCCCCAGGTCTGCGGAAGCCGCAAAAGTTGTCGCCAACCAAGAGGTGTCCTGCCCGACGATTCTGGTTGGCCGGTTTGCTCTCGGGTGATCAGCTGCAATTCATCGCGGCTTATGCGCGGATGGTCTTTAGGATCGTGATACATCAACTGCCAGGCAGTCAGCCACAAGAATCCTAAAAGCCCGGGCACCATGAAGGCGGGCCGCCAGCCCCAGCGGAAATAGATGGGAAGCACGATAAAGGGCGCAATCGCCCCGCCTACCGAGGAGCCGCTATCAAAAAAAGCTGTCGCCAGCGCCCTCTCCTGTTTGGGAAACCATTCCGACACGGCTTTGGTGGCAGCCGGCCAGTTGGCCGATTCCCCCGCGCCCAGCAGAAAACGCAATCCACAGAAACTGGCAAAGCCTTTTGCCAGAGCGGTTGAAATCGAAACCAGCGAATATCCGGCGACGGTCAGGCTCAACCCGCGCCTTGTGCCCAGACGGTCCATTAGCCTTCCGAACAAGGTCTGGCCGACTGAATAGGCGACGCGAAAAGCAATCACCAGATTTGCGTAATCACTATTGCTCCAGTGGTACTGCAGCTTGAGGTAGGGTGCCAGCAAAGACAGCGTTTGCCGGTCAATGTAGTTGATGATGGTGGACGCAAACAATATTCCGGCGATCCACCAGCGCAAACCGACGAGGGGGCGAGTTGCAGGTCGGTTTGCCACAGAGGCCATGAAGGGTCGACCGGGAAGCGAGAGTTTAGCTGCCGACCACGACTTCCGAGCGCTCGTGCAATTCGCTTTGCAGGGGCGGGCTTAAGAGGCTGGCGGAGTTCTTGTCCAGGTAAATGGTCGCATTAGGATGCGTCCGCAAAATGGAGGCAGGAGCCATGGGGTTGATGTCTCCCTCGAAAGAGGCTTTGATGGCTTCAGCTTTACGACGATCAGGTACCACGGCCAGGATTTCTTTGGCTTTAAGAATCTGCTGCACGGACATCGAAAGCGCCTGTTGCGGAACCTGCGAGATGTCGGAGAACCAAGCTTCACCTACCTGTTGACGGCGGCAAGCCTCGTCGAGGTTGACGATGATGTAGGGATCCTGAATCTCGAAATCGGCCGGAGGATCGTTGAAGGCGATATGCCCATTCTCGCCGATTCCGAGGAAAGCTATATCAATGGGACCGGAAGCCAATTCCTCACCCACCCGGCGCACGACCTCGTGGGGGTCGGACGCATCGCCATCGAGCAAGTGGTACCGGGAAATTGCGGTCTTGCGGACCAGTTGCTCGAGCAGCATCTTGCGAAAGCTGCCGGGATGGGTAATTGGAAGTCCGATATATTCGTCCAGATGGAAGACTTCGACCCGGCCCCAGTCAATGCCCGGCATTTTGGTGAGCTGGTCGAGAAATTCCGCTTGCGAGGCAGCGGTGGCGGCCACGATGCGCGCGGTTCCCCGCTCGGCGAGCGCACGCTTCATCGTGCTAGCGGCCTGCTGCGCAGCTGCCGTTCCCAGCGAAACCTTATCCCCGAAAACCTTCAACCGCATGCCCGCCCCCTCTTCGGCTCTGATTGGAACCGGAGTTTAAAAATTATAACGAAAGCCCCAACCCGGGCGTGACAAATAGAAGCCGATTTCAACGGGTGAAAGAGGATTTTTGCCGGCGTGGAAAATCGGCGGATTTTCGTGTATCAATAGCGGATTGCAAAGCCATCATGCTGATGCCGATTTTTTCCCTGGTGCACGGTAAGACACTTCGCCGGTCAGGCACCCTGGCACTCGCCCTGACCTCGATCCTGGTTGCCTTGAGCGCAGGGGCGCAAGTCGTCCGCGTCGATATGACACCCGGGCATGTTGTGAATACTTTCAAGCCGCGCTACGCGCTCGGTTCGACCGTCGACCGCGTACCCAGCAATGCCACTGACACCTTCTTTCGCCCCGATCAGGTTGCGCAAATACAGCAGGCCGGGTGGGGTGTCATCAGTTATCGACAAAACACGGATTTATTTGTACAGGCCTGGCATTGGAATCCCAAGGGCACCTGGAGCGATCCGCGAGGACAAGGATACTTTGTCGGCGATCCCCATCCGGCGCAGGAGATGATTCGCCATTCCTATGGCTATCAGCTTCGCCATCGCGGCTTCACTCGAAACGGCGGGTCAGAGTTCGATGGCTACTCACGCCTGGACGATGGTGACCTGGAGTCGTACTGGAAGAGCAATCCCTATCTCTCACAGCCGTTCACCGCCGAGGATGATTCGCTTCACCCGCAATGGGTGGTGGTGAACCTCGAAAACAGCGCCGAGGTGAACGCCATGCGCATTGCCTGGGCTGAACCATATGCCCGGGTTTATCAAGTTCAGTACTGGGTGGGCGCGGGTGATGCCATGGATGAGCAGGATAAAGGACAGTGGAGGACGTTTTCCGTCGGCAGCATCAGTGATGGCCAGGGAGGCACACCTACGCTGCGTCTGGACAGCGCGCCCGTGCGCACGAAATTCGTGCGCATCCTCATGACTCAGTCCTCGAACACCTGCGATACGCACGGAGCCGAGGACCGCAGAAATTGTGTCGGCTATGCCATTCGCGAACTCTATTTGGGCACCATTGACTCCGGGGGCCAATTCACCGATCTTATCCACCACTCACCGGACCAGAAACAAACCCTTACTCTTTGTTCTTCCGTCGATCCCTGGCACGATGCGGCCGATCTGTATGTTGCTCCCGATCGCATGGAATCCGGCGATCAACCCGGCTTTGACTTGTTCTTCACCAGCGGCATCACGCGCGGCCTGCCGGCGATCATTCCAGTTGCCCTGCTGTACAGCACTCCGGAGGATGCGGCGGCACAAATGACCTATATCAAACGGCGTGGCTATCCGGTTTCCTATATCGAGATGGGCGAAGAGGCGGATGGACAATACATGCTACCCGAGGACTACGGGGCACTCTATCTTCAATTCGCCGATCGACTGCACGGGGTTGATCCCAAGTTGAAGCTGGGGGGACCGGCCTTTCAGGGAGTGACCGAGGATATCAAGGCATGGCCAGACCCGCTGGGGCGTACCTCCTGGTTCGCGCGCTTTCTCAACTATCTGAAGGGTCACGGCAGGTTGCAGGATTTGACCTTTATGTCCTTCGAGCATTACCCGTACGAAGGTTGTGAGACGCCGTGGCAGAACCTTTATCAAGAGCCGGAACTGATCACCCATATCATGAAAGTATGGCGGGACGACGGCCTTCCTCAGCACCTTCCTCTGCTTGACACGGAAACCAACGCGCATGGCGGCGAGGCGGCGGTCGATATCTTCGGGGCTCTGTGGCTGGCGGATTCCTTTGCCGGGTTCTTATCAGCAGGGGGACAGTCCACCTATTACTATCACGATCTACCGTATTCTCCCGCGCATCCGGCGTGCCCCAACAGCTGGGGAACCTATCACATGTTCATGGTGGACAAAGACTATCAAATCCGTCAGCGCACCGCGCAATTTTATGCCGCGCAGCTGATCACCAGCGAGTGGGCGCAGCCCGGCGATGAAGTCGATCGCCAATTTCTGGCCACCGGTGATATCAAGGATGCTCAAGGGCACACCCTGGTCACTGCCTATGCCCTCGAGCGTCCCGATCGAGAGTGGGCGCTCATGCTGATCAATAAGGATCACGATCACCCGCAGCCGATCCGCATCCAGTTCGACGACGAAAACGGCAAACGCCAGCACACCTTCACCGGCTCGGTCACAATCATCAGTTTTGGAAAAGCGCAGTACCAGTGGCATCCAGCACGGAAAAATGGCTATGCCGATCCCGACCATCCGCCGGCCAAATCATCCGTCCATGCCACCGCCACCACCGTTTATACTTTGCCGGCGGCTTCCGTGACTGTGGTACGCGGCCGGTTAAATTCCTAGGAACTCGAGCGGGTAGCTTTTCCGTCGCGGAGAACAGGAATGAACAAGATGAGCGGGAGCCCGGGAAAAACTCGCACCATCGCGATTGCGCTAGCAGTTGCACTCAGCGCTGAATGCTGCGTTGCGCAAACTCCAAACGGGGGAACCGACAGAGCGGCGGGAACAGTCCGCATTGATGTTACGCCGGGTCATGAAATCAATTCCTTTGATCCGGATCGGGCGCTGGGCAGTTCCCTGGACGTGCTCTCCCGTATCGATATTGATAAGGTTTTCTCTCCCCACATTCTTCAGGAATCACTTTCGGCCGGCTGGGGCCCAATTACCTATCGCAATAATACTGAGCTGCGCATGGCCGCCTGGCACTGGAATCCAAATGGAGCCTGGAGTGACGCCGCCCATGAGAGCGGGTATTTTACTGGAAGCACCCAGGGAAAAGAGCCCATTCGCTACATTCTGGCCTATTCGCTGCCCCATCGCGGTTTTGCCACCAGTGGTGATCGCCCGCTCCAGGGCCCCAACCTGAGTTATTGGAAGAGTAATCCCTATCTGACCAGCAAATTCACCGGGGAACGCGATCAGTTTCATCCCCAATGGGTGGTGGTCGACCTGCAATCGGAAAAGCCAGTAGACGCCGTCCGCATCGCCTGGGCGAGCCCTTACGCGACCCGCTATCAGGTGGAATACTGGGTGGGTGGCGACGCACTTGATTTCGATCGAGGCCCCAAGGGCAATTGGACAGTGTTCCCATCGGGAGTCTTCAAAGACGCTCGCGGGGGGACAGAAACTCTCAAGCTCAGTAATGCGCCCCTAACGGCGAGATATCTTCGTGTCCTGATGACCGAATCGTCGAACACTTGTGATGAACATGGACCTGAGGACGTGCGCAACTGCGTGGGATACGCGATTCAGCAAATCGCGGCCGGTACCCTGAACAGCAGCGGCGCATTCCTGGAAGTCACCAAAAGTCCGGCCGAAAAGCTGACCACCTATTGCGCGTCCTCCATCGATCCCTGGCATTCTGCCGAGGATGTCGACGCCGGAGGAGGGTATCAGCACACCGGCTTCGATCTGTTCTTTACGAGCGGTATTACCAATAGCCTGCCGGCCATGATCCCGGTCACGATGCTCTACGGAACCCCAGATGATGCGGCTGCGCAGGTCGCCTACATCGAAGCGCGCGGTTACTCGATTGGCTATATCGAATTGGGTGAAGAACCGGATGGAAAACATACCATGCCTGAGGATTACGGCGCCCTTTATATTCAGTGGGCAACCGCGCTGCACAGAGTCGATGCCAAACTGAAACTGGGCGGACCGATTTTCGAAGGGGTCAATGAAGATATACGCGTCTGGCCCGATAGCGACGGCCGCACCTCATGGATGGGGCGCTTTATCTCATATCTAAAAAATCACGGCAGGCTCTCGGATTTAGCGTTTGTCTCCTTCGAGCACTACCCGTTTGAGCCCTGCGATATTACCTGGCGCACCTTGTACTCGGAGCCCGACTTGATCAAGCACATTCTTAAGGTATGGAGAGATGACGGCGTCCCCAAGGATGTGCCCCTGATGGTGACCGAGAATCACCTGGCGGCGAACCTTACCGGACCCATGACGACGATCTTTGCGGCCTTGTGGCTGGCCGATACTGTCGGCTCTTTTTTCGAAGGCGGCGGCGCCGCCTTTTACCATTCACCCATCCAGCCGCAAGACCTTCATAATACCTGCCTGGGCTGGTCCTCCTGGTCGAATTTCGTGGCCGACGAACATTACGAGATCCGCGGATACACGTCTCCTTACTTCGCGGCACACATGATTAACCTCGAATGGGTTGAGCACCGCAGCGGCATGCACCACATGTTTCTGGCATCGACGGACGTCAAGGACGACGGAGGGAATCTGCTGGTCACTGCCTATGCCGTGCACCGTCCGGACGGAAGCTGGTCATTGCTGTTGGTCAACCGCGACCAGAGTAATCCCCACCCCCTGCGTGTTCGCTTCCAAGATGACAAAGCCCGGCGTGAAGCGTCGTTCTCAGGCCCACTGACGTTCGTTACGTTTGGCAGCGAGCAGTACGTATGGATTAACGACGGGCCAAACAGCCACGCCGACCCCGACCACCCGCCGATCTCCAGCATGGTTCAGGCTGACGAGCATACGATTTACGATTTGCCCAAAGCCTCTATTACTGTATTGCGGGGTAAAGTGCCCGGACTCAAGCCCTGAGTCGCGATCGAGTCCGCTGCTCAGAGTTGAACTTCGAGCCTTGCCTACGCTTGCGCGCGCGCCGCGTAATCTTGCCGAGCTGCGCGCCTCGCGCCCAGGGCGTGGGTGGGAACGGCGCCGGCTCACCTTGCTGGAGCTGCGAAAACCTGCGGAATGACCGGTAAGGCGCGGATCAGCTGTCGCGTGTAAGGGTGGGAGGGATCACGAAAGATTTTCATCGTCGGACTACATTCCACGATCGCGCCGTTTTCCATGACCGCGACGCGCTGACTGATGCTCGCCAGGGAGAGGAGGTCATGCGAGATATAAAGGATACTCATAGCAAGTTTGCGGCTCACCTTGGAAAAAAGTTCTAATATTTCAGACTGGGTAATGATGTCCAGGGCGCTGGTGGGCTCATCGGCGATCAATAAAGGCGGGCGATGCAGAATCGCCATGGCGATTAGCACGCGTTGGGCCTGGCCCACACTGATTTGCGAGGGATAACGCTGGAGAAAAGCGGGTTCCTGAGGGAGGCTGACATTTTCGAGTGCCTCGCCGACGGCCCGGTTGCACGCCTCACTGCTTCCTGAGCTGTGCGCTTTCCACGCTTCATGTAGCTGAGTGCCGAGTTTGAGAGCCGGGTTCAAGGCCGACATGGGACTCTGCAGTACCAGGGCAATTTCCCTACCGCGCAGCTTGCGCATTTCTCCTTCGCTAAGGCCCACTAGATCGCGCCCGTTCAAGCGGATAGAGCCACGAACTTGACCTCCCCGCCAGGCAAGCAACCCGAGAAGAGCCAGCGAAAGCGTGCTCTTTCCGCAGCCGCTTTTGCCGACCAGGCCAACGATTTCACCGCGGCCTATTTCGAGTGAGCAGTCATCGAGAACTGCCGGCTTGTTGGGGTAGTCGGCACTGATGCGGATTTCTAAAAGCCTGTCTGCCATGGGTTATATTGCTTTCCCTTCATTTCGGCCGCTCGGCCTTCGAACAAGTGTCGAGTACGAGGTTAAGCGCCGACCCGCCGCTTACCGGGTGGCTGCTACTTCGGGCGCCAGCTTCAGCTCGTCGACATTCCAGAAAACCTGGGGGCGCAGGACTACCGGCTGAGCGTTCGAAAGCGATGTGGAAATAGCCGACAAGGCGTTCTTGGTGACCAGATAAATGAAGGGCTCCTGTTCCCAGGCGATTTCCTGCACGCGATCGAAATACTGTTTGCGTCTGTGATCATCGAGCGTTGAGGCCTGAGCGCGCATCAGCCGATCGATTTCCGCCTCCCAGGCCGTCGCCGGCTTCTTCTCGCCGGGGCTCCACTGATGATTCTCAGCGGAACTGAGCCAGACGTTCATGACCGAGGCCGGATCGAGATCCGTATTTACCAAACCTAGTAAGCACGCTTCGTAGGTGAAGGTGCGCGTGATTCGCTCAATCAGGGAGGGAAAGTCCAGAGTTACAACGTTCACCTTCATGCCCACCCCCGCCAGATCCTGCTGGATCATCGTGGCCATCCGCTCGCGATACCTGTTGCCGGCATTGGTGATGATCGAGAATTCCACCACATGTCCATTAACATCGCGCAGTACGCCATCGTGAAGGCGAAAACCATCCTTTTGCAACCGCTGCAGTGCGGATTTCTGATCAAAAGGATGAGGTCGGAGTTTGTCGTTGAACCAAAACTGATTAGCAGGAGAAACGATGCCCACGGCTGGCCGTGCATGGCCGCGAAAGGCGATGCGGGCCAGGTCTTGGCGGTTGATGGCTTCCGAGACGGCACGCCGGAAGTTGGCAGACTGAAACCAGGCCTTCTTGTAATCGGAAATGGCGGCCGTGGGGACCTGATTGAACCACATGTGTTCGGAGTCGAGGGACGGGCCGGCATCGTGCGCCAGCGCCGGTTTTTCTTTCACAAGTTTTTCGTAGTATTCCGGGTCAATGGAGTTGACTAGATCAATTTCTCCTCGTTCGAGGCGCAGCAGTTCCAGATCTCGATTCTGCTGAATGTCCAAGCGAATGGAGTCGATATAGGGTAATGGTCGGCCGGCCGCATCCTGTCGCCAGTAGTTTGGATTACGCTCGAGCATGAGATAGGAGCCCGCATGGTTCTCCGAGACATAATAAGGGCCGAGCACGGCCATTTCTTTCTTGGCGGAGCTGGCAGACATTATCGCGACCTGATCAAACAAACGGTCGAGTCCAGCGACCGGGGCAGGAAAGCTGATCGCCACTTTATCGGCAGCCAGGATTTTGCTTTCCGTGGCGCCTTCTCCAGAGCGGAACGTGTCACCTATGGGAGAGTGCAGGCTGGGCTCCATCATCTGCTGAACGGTATAAGCGACGTCGGCGGCGGAAAAGCTCGTGCCATCGGAAAACTTGAGCCCCGGACGGAGAGTGAAGGCGATGGTCCTGCCATCCCGGCTTACTTTCCAATCGGTCGCCAGGCCGGGTTCAAGTTTCTGGGTTTTGCGATTCAAGCGCACCAGTACGCCGCCGGTGAGATATCGCACGGTATCGGAGGAATCTTCTTCGACCAACAGAGGGTTGAAGGTCTTCGGCTCCGAGCGCAGACAGAAACGAAGTTGTGTAGCTGATTGCGCCCTGGCCGATCCGAACGCCAGCCACAGCGAAAGCACAGTGAAAAGGACTCTTCTCATGCGGGAAACTCCCGATCCACCACCAGCAGATGAAAACAGCTAACCGCGGCAATCAACAAGAGCAATGGCGCGAACTGCCAAAGGTGCGACATCGAGGAACAGCTTTCTAAGTCTCGCAGCAGAGTACCCCAGGACGGCAAAGGCTCGGAAACCCCCAAACCGAGAATGCCAAGATTGGCTTCTGTCAGGATGAAAATCGGTATAGAGAGCCAGAATTGCGCATAGACGATGGGCATGAGATTGGGCAACAAGTGACGTACAAGAAGGCGCCAGCCACCCAGTCCGGAAGCGCGTGCCAGCAGAATAAAGTCGCAATTGCGCAACAGGTGGGCGTCGGAGCAGATCACGCGGGCAGCCACCGCCCAACCTAAACAGCCAAGCAGCATGAACGTGATCACCACAGATGTTACGGGCGGCAGGTTTAGCGGTAACAGGGCTCGAATGGTGATCAGGAGAAACAACCAGGGCAACGAGAGGAAGAGGTCGGTGCCGGCCAGCACCAGTTGCTCGAGCCGGCCTCCGCAAAAACCGGCGACTCCGCCAATCAATGCGGCCAGGAGGCTCGAAAGCAGGGCCGCAGCGGGTGCCAAGCAGAGCGAAACGCGCGTCCCGTAAAGCAGGCGGGCAAAGCGATCACGGCCAAGATCGTCCGTACCCAACCAGTGCTGCCGTGAGGGGGATGCGTCCGGAGTATCACGGAACTGGTGCGCGTATCCGGAAGGAGCGAGAAAACCGGCCGCGGCGGAGGCAAGCGCGACCAGGAGCAGAAATACGGTGGCCAACTGCCGCGCGCGCCTCATGCTCGAGCTCCCTGTGGTCGTGCCAGGTCAGCGGCGCAGTTGGCCATTAAGGTGATGAGGGTGATGATCATGGTGAGATTGACGAGCAGGTATAAGTCCCTGCCTAGGGCGGCTTTCCACGCCAGCTGCCCAATGCCCGGCAGGTCGCAGAGAACCTCGACGGGAATAGCTGCGGTGAATGCCAGACTGACCGATACCCCGGCTAATGAAGACAACTGCGGAGCAACATTGGGCAGAATATGCCGGGCGAAGACCCGTAGATTCCCTAACCCCTTGGCCCGAGCGGTGAGAACATGCGGAAGCAAGGCGCTCTTGACCAGCAAGTTGCGTGCATAGCGAAAAACTTTGGGGAACACGATCAAGGCGATCACCAATCGGCCCGGAGTGCGCAGTACGACGAAAAGCAATGCGAACACCGCCGTGGGAACACAGAGAAGGATTGCAGCTAGGGTGCTGGCGGCAATATCCAGCGCCCAGGACCGAAACATTGCGATCGGGATGGCCAGCAGCAGTCCCGCCCCCCACCCCACCAGCAAACCCAGGATTACGGATTTGACCGTTTCCGGCAGTCGCGTGACTACGAGCTCTAGGACAGGACGATTGAGGGTGCGTGATGTGCCCAGATTGCCCTTCGCCATGCGGCCCAGATAATGCAGATAGAAGGCAGGAATATTTCGCTCTTCCCCTTTTGCCCGGCGTATGGATTCGATGCTGGCCGAACTCCGGCGAGGATCTAGTTCCGCTTCATCGACGCCGAAGGCTGGGGAGAAGCGCACCAGGGTTGCGCCCAGTAAGCCGCCCAGAAGAACCGTGACCAGAATGAGAGCGGCGTGTCGTAGAAGGCGCTGCAACCTCGACTCCTAGTCTGGAATGACGGCCATGCGGCGATAGCCGAGCTGGCGATCGTAAAACTTGGTGGCGTTCTGTACATGCTCGAGGATCCGGTGGACGCGGCTGCGATCTTCCGCTTCGAGGAATTGGATGGCGATGCCGGCGCCCGGAATACTGCGCACCACCACGCCTTCGCTCTGCAGCGTGTCGTCATCGATGGAGAAGAAGATCCTTACTTGTGTCTGACAGGCGAGAATTGCGGCAGTTTCTACATAACAACCCGTAAGACTAATATCGGAGAGGTTGCCCAGGATGGGAACATTGGTGCCGAAGGGCTGCAGTGTTACCGTCAGGCGACAGATCATGCGGGGGTGGCCCCGGCGATTTTTGCGGCCGGGCTGCTGCTGCTTCTCCTGATACATGCGGCGATCGGCCTCGGCCAACAATTGTTCAGCATCCAGACCATTTTCCGGGTAGATCGCTTGCCCCACGCTTAAAGAAAGGATGTCTTCCCGGCAAACTTCAAAACCCGCCTTCCTCGCCATTTCGCGCAACACCAGCATCTTGGAGCGGGCAGCCTCGGGATTAAGGCCGGGAGCAATCAGCACGAACTCGTCCCCTCCCATGCGGGCCACATAGTCATAATCGCGGCAACTTTCTTTCAAGCTTTGCGCAAATAATTTGAGTACGCGATTTCCTTCGAGATGGCCGAAACGATCATTCACCTGCTTGAATCCATCCATGTCACAGACCATGACGGTGAGTCTCGATTGGGTGCGCTTGCACCGGGAAAGTTCGCGATCCAGCTGCAAGAACAGCGAACGCGCATTGGGCAAACCGGTCAGGTAATCGGTGGTCGATGAGCTCTCCGCCTGCTGGTACTTCAGGGCGTTTTCAATCGCGAGCGCCATTTTCGAACTCACAGCCAGCAGGATACGAAGGTGATCGGCCGTGAAGGCGTCTTTTTCCGCTTTGTACAGCGTCAGTACCCCCACGATCCCATCCAGACCTTCCAGCGGGACTGACAGCGCAGAACGCATGGCGGTGTATCGGTCGGTTGTCGTGTAACCCGGCTCAACCTGCGGATTGCCGTTGATAATCGGTTTCCGGTTCTGCGCAACCCAGCCCGACAGTCCTTCACCGATGGGAATGCGCAAAGAGGCAAACAGGCGGAAGTTGTCGCCGTTCACATGTTCTGGAACCAGCTCATCGTCGCGGCGGATGTAGATGGCAATCGAATCGTAGGGAACCAATCGTTTCAGCTTGACTGAGAATACAGATAAGGTTTCCCCCACGCTGAGCGAGGCGCCGAGGTCCTGGCTCAACTCGAAGAGAGCTTGCGCCTCTTGTCGGGCGGCGGCGATCGAGGACAGAAACGAGGCTTCGGTGGTGGGAGCGGCGTTGTAGGCAAAACCAGTGGCAGGTGCCGGACCGCGCTCGACCTTCATGTCGGTGGAGAGCTTCGACCAGGCGATCTGCTGCTGATTGCGGGCTTGCACCAGTCGTTCCATATCGCTGTACCGGCGTTCCAGAATGGCCACAATCTTCGGATCGAAGGCTTTTCCCGACTCCGCCTCGAGCCGCCGCATGACCTCCGGCAGAGGCATGGCGCGGCGATACTGACGGTCGGAGGACAATGCGTCGAGGAAGTCCACGGCCGACAGTATGCGGGCCCCGATGGGAATCTCTTCCCCCTTCAGTCCCAAAGGATAGCCGCTGCCATCCCATTTTTCATGATGTGCGCGAACGATCGGCACCACCGGGTAAGGAAAACGTACTCGCTCGAGGATCTCCGCTCCCACCACGGGGTGGATCTTCATTTTCTCGAATTCTTCGGTAGTAAGTCGGCCTGGTTTGGAAATAATGTGCTCGGGCACCGCCAGTTTACCAATATCGTGGAGCAGAGCCGCCGCCTGCAAGGCTTCAATCTCGTCGCGGCCCAATTTCAGTTCCTTGGCAACTTCGATGGCATAAACGCGCACCCGTTGCAGGTGATCATGCGTGGTTTGATCTTTCGCCTCGATGGCTAGCGCCAATGCCTCAATAGTTCTGAGGTGCAGGTTGGCCATCTCTTCGACATGGCGTTTTTCGTTTTCGAGCTTGCCGAGATACAGGCTATACGAGCGGTGAATGACATACACGGCGGGTAGTATCAAGAGCGAGGTGCGCCAGTCAAAGCTATGCCCTAAGTAATGGATTAAGGCGGCGATGCCGGCAGCCAGGAGATAATAAGGAAAGGACCAGAAATAGCATTGCGAGTAGATCTTGATCAGCGACTTATGTTCGGTGAGCGAGATCACAGCCGCGACCGGGATGGTGTTGCTAAGAAAGTAAGTCGTTGCCGCGGCAATCAGCTGCAGCGATCGATTCGCCTCCTGGGCGTGCAAGGGAGAGATATGGTAGACCTGATAAGCTGCCGCAATTGCCCAGGCCGAGCCGCACACATTGAAGATCACTTGCACCAACTGCGGCCGGTCGCGATGGAAACATTGCGTAAGAATTGCGGCGCAGCCCAGAACGAGGGTCTCCGGCAGGCTCAATTCCACGATGCCCAATAAGATAAAAAGAAAATTTACGGACATGGTGCCGGTAATTCCCGGCAGGTGAACCTTTAGGCGGGAGGCTAAGAGCGCAACCGCCGTATAACAGAGAAATTTCAAAGGGTCGCGACTGGACCAATGCAGTGCGCCCCAAATCACAACGCAAGCTCCGGCAGCCGTCACCACGGCGATGAAGCCTTGTGCGTACCGCGTCATCTCGTGCCACGCTTGTGGTCGATTCGACACTTCTCCATCCTGGATTAAGCTGATCCACCTTAGAGATACCAACTCGTCGACCCAAATCCAATCTTTACCGAAGGCGAGCTAGAACTTTGGTAATCACATCTTGAGTCTCTGGGGGACGGCAAGCGCCCCGCCGCCAGCCAACCTGTCCGAGATTGCGAGGCCACCGATAGCCCTTTGATGGGGCGGTACTTACCCCAGGCTCCCTGATCATAGGCGGGCATAAGGGGACAGCTTGTCCCCTTCGCGCTACCCAGCATCAAACGCGTAAGCGCGGCCTTTTGAAAGGTTACATCCGATTCCGCCCGATTGGTATCTGCCCTGCAACTTGATTTGAGCCCGCTAGCGCAATCTCAATCGGCGGGCAGCGCGAGACAGCGAAAAAATGACGCGAGATAAGCGGGCCCATCCTCCACAGAGACTCAGCCTTTGGCTGACGCTTTCCGCGTTGCTTTTGTTAACCGCCGCAGCCCGGGCAGATAACAAGAAGCTGTCCAACGATCTCCGGCATGTCGATCAGAAGGCTCTCCTCGATGTGATCGTGCAATACAAGACCGCACCCGGCCCGGCTAAATATGAGCACATCGCAAAACTGGGGGGATCACAAAAACGAGAGCTCGATAGTATTCGCGGCTCAGCTATCCACCTGCCGGCCGGTGCGTTGGGCGAGCTGGCCCAGGATCCCGATGTTGTCTATATCAGTCCTGATCGCCCGATTTCTTCATTTCTGGCTAATGCTGCCCCCGCCATCAACGCGCCGTACGCATGGTCGTCGGGCTATGACGGAGGCGGAATCGGAATCGCGGTGGTGGACAGCGGCATAAGCCCTCACGATGATTTGAACGACTCAAGTGGGCACAGTCGCGTTATTTACAGCGCCAACTTTGCATCCGATTCAGGCACCGACGACCAGTATGGCCACGGTGAACACGTGGCCGGCATCATCGCAGGGAGCGGAAGAGATTCGATTTGCGGCGACTGCTTCAGCACTATGCGAGGCATCGCCCCGAATAGCAAGCTGATCAATTTACGCGCCCTTGACCATAGCGGCCAGGGCTCTGATAGCTCAGTAATAGCGGCTATTGACGCAGCCATTCAACTGAAGAGCAGCTACAGCATTCGGGTGCTTAATCTTTCTCTTGGCCGTCCGGTTTATGAGAGCTATAAGCTGGATCCGTTATGCCAGGCGGTAGAAGCCGCATGGAACGCCGGGATTGTGGTGGTGGTCGCAGCCGGCAATGACGGCCGCGATAACTCCGTCGGCGAGAATGGGTACGGCACCGTTACCTCGCCCGGCAATGACCCCTATGTGATCACCGTGGGTGCCATGCGGACTATGGGTACCCCGGACCGTAGCGATGATCGAATTGCCAGCTACAGCTCAAAGGGGCCAACGGGTATAGATCATATCCTCAAGCCCGATTTGGTCGCTCCCGGCAATCAAATTACGTCGCTCGAAACCCACGCCAATCTCGAAAAACTCTATCCCAATAACCGCGCCCTGCGTTCGTCGTACCAGACCGACAAGCCAGGCTATTCGGATAAGTACTTCATTCTGAGCGGGACCAGCATGGCGGCAGCGGTCGCGAGCGGTGCCGTGGCTGATCTGCTCGAAGCTCAGCCGCGCCTTACGCCGGACCAAGTGAAGGCACGCCTCATGAAAAGTGCCTACAAGTCCTTCCCCGCCTACAGTAGCGTGACCGATCCAAAGACCGGCGTAACCTACACCGATCAATACGATGCCTTCACCGTGGGAGCGGGGTATCTGGATCTACAGGCAGCTCTGAACAACACGAACCTGGTGCCGAGCGGAATGACGGCGAGGTCGCCGGCGGTAGCTTTCGATATGACCTCGGAAACCGTAGGCTTGATCGGCGATTCGTCAGCGGTGTGGGGCAATTCGGCGGTGTGGGGCAATTCCGCGGTGTGGGGGAATTCTGCGGTGTGGGGCAATAGCGCTGTATGGGGTAACTCCGCGGTTTGGGGAAACAGCAGCAATACGGGTTTCAGCGCCGTATGGGGCAACGGGACGGTTTGGGGAAATAACACTACTTCGGCCGCGGGTACAGAAGCCGCCACGATTGCAATTCAGGGTGAAAATTAGTCACCTGTCCTGCCTGGCAACTATCCTTGGGGATGCCTGGAATGTGCTCTCCCGCCGCTGGTCCTGGGTAACTGAGGTAACTTCCTAGCCTGAAGACTTACGGGTCATACTGGGCTCACTTGAGCGGCAACCATCGCTCGTCATGAGAAGAGGCAAGAGCTGTCATGGATTCTGCTCCGCGCATGCAGTTGATTGATGGGGCTACAGCGGTAATCCGCAGCCACGCTATGCAGCGTCTGATGGCTTTGGTGGACCGTATCGCCGGTCATGACGCGGCAGTTCTTATTGCAGGCGAGACAGGCAGCGGCAAAGAGTTGGTGGCCCGCGCCATGCATGAGCGCTCGCCGCGACGCGGAAAGCCTTTTGTGGATGTCAACTGTGCTGCCCTGCCCGAGCATCTGGTGGAGAGCGAGTTGTTCGGTTACGAGAAGGGCGCCTTCAGCGGCGCCGATGCGACCAAGCCGGGACTGTTCGAGCTGGCCCATGCGGGGACCATTTTCCTTGACGAAATCGGAGAGCTAGATCCCAAGATTCAGGCTAAGCTGCTGCGAGTTTTGGACGGGATTGCCTATTACCGCCTGGGCGGCAGCCGCAAGGTTGACATGAACGTGCGCGTGATCGCGGCCACGAATCGTGAGCTGGAACAGGAAGTGACGGTTGGCAAGTTTCGCAGCGATCTTTATCACCGACTAGCGCAATTTCAGCTAAAGGTGCCGCCTCTGCGCGACCGGGTGGAAGACATCCGCGCCCTGGCCGAGTTTTTCCTCGAGAAGCAATGCCGCGGCGCAAGCTTCACACCGGATGCCATCGAGGCGCTGGAGCATTATCCCTGGCCAGGCAATGTGCGCGAACTCAAAAATGTCATCTTCAAGGTGGCGGTGAACGCGCCTCGCG
>JAFATF010000448.1 GCA_019244045.1 Acidobacteriota bacterium | reverse complement strand
AAGTGCTCTCTCGGTGCGCGTGCGGTTTATCAGGTCGGAAATTGAAGCAGCATGGCAGCCCGGAGATGGTACTCTGCTCGAATTGGCAGAAGAAGCGGGACTTGCTCCCGCTTTCGGGTGCCGTTCCGGTATTTGCGGCTCGTGCAGGACACGCATCATCAGCGGCGCTGTTGATTATCTCGAAGAGCCTCTTGCCCCGCACGGCCATAACGAGGTACTACTTTGCTGTTCAATTCCTCAGCAAACTATAGCAGGCGAGCCCAACAAACCAGTTTCAGAGCTTGCCATCGATCTCTAGACCATTGCTACAGCGCGTGATTCATTGAATGCCGCGCTTCGCCTAACAGAAGCGTTATCGTCGGTGAATCCTGCTGTGACCCTGGGTTCGAAAGGCGGAACGAAAACAGCGGTGCGGGGGCAGGAGCATTTTAAAAAGCTGACAGCGATGCGAAAGACCAAGGCAGGAGGAGGACCGAGGAGATCGTTACCTGTACGAGTTTGAGAACATCCGGCGTCGTGCTTGGGAACAGCGCTCTTTTCTGCTCACAATAATTGCGAAAAGGACCCCGCTTCGGCTCACATTATAGGAGAATACGCCCACATTCAACGCGGAACCGCTTGAGAACATCTGTTCTCGGCTCACATTGATGGCGAACGCGGAAATTCTTCTCAGCTCTTGACATGATTTCATATTTTTATAATTATAGAAATAACGAAAGAGGCTAGACCATGCCCAAAGCTAAAAATGAACCGGATGTGGCACGCTATGCCGATATGTTCTCCGCCATGGGGACTGAGCCGCGCCTGCGCATCATGCGCCTGCTGCTCTCGGCCCACCCGCAGGGCCTGGTAGCCGGGGAGATCAGTGCCGAACTGGACATTCCGGCTTCGACGCTTTCGCACCATTTGGACAAGCTCAAAAACGAGGACCTGGTCAACGTGCGCCGGGAAAGCACCTTTCTTTGGTATTCGGCCAATACGGATGGGCTGCGGGAACTGCTGGGCTTTCTCTATGCCGAATGTTGCACCCGTAACAAGGCCATTGAACCGCAAGCCGTTGTGCAGTGCTGTGCGTGAGGAGGCATGGTCGAGTTGGTCCATGAAAACACGGAAATGATGGAAAGGAACGAACCCGCATGGAAGTAAAAGAAATAGTTAAAGCAAAGTACGGTGCAGCGGCCCGCCGCGTTATCGAAGAAAAGGGACTGCCTGCTGATTGTTGTTCAACAACCTCTTGCTGTGACGGTTCTGCCGCTGCGTCGTGTGACCCCATTACCTCGAACCTGTACGACGAAGCAGAAGCGGGGCAGATTCCGGAGACGGCTCTCAAAGCCTCACTCGGCTGCGGGAATCCGACCGCACTGGCCCAGCTCCACCCGGGTGAAACCGTTCTCGATCTCGGCTCGGGCGGCGGCATTGATGTCTTGCTGTCCGCTCGACGCGTCGGGCCGACCGGTAAGGCGTACGGCCTCGATATGACGGATGACATGCTCGCCTTGGCGCGGGAAAACCAGCGCCAGGCAGGCGTGGAGAACGTCGAATTTCTCAAAGGGGAAATCGAACACATTCCGCTGCCGGATAACAGCGTGGATGTGATTATTTCGAACTGCGTGATTAACCTGTCGGGCGATAAAGACCAGGTACTACGTGAGGCGTTCCGCGTCCTCAAGCCAGGTGGCCGCTTCACCGTCTCCGATATGGTGACGCGGGACGCAGTGCCGGATAAGGTACGGAAGAGCATGTTGCTGTGGGTCGGCTGCATCGCCGGGGCCTTGCAGGAGGATGAATACCACTCAAAGCTCAAGGCGGCGGGCTTTACCGCGATCGAGATCGAGCCGACACGGGTGTATGACGTGGAAGATGCGCGGGCCTTCCTGTCAGGGGAAGGGATTGATGTGGACGCCATCACGCCCCAAGTCGAGGGCAAGTTCATGAGCGCCTTTATCCGTGCAACAAAGCCGAACGGCTGCTGCGCTCCGGGGTGCTGCTCATAAGTCAAGTGATGGCACAGCCCGTCAAAGCCAGAGGCGGACGGCAATGCTTTTAGCGCTATTGGTAAGAAGCGTTCATCCTACTCATTTCGCATAGTCGGCAGAGAGATCGACGCGCAG
>JAFATF010000446.1 GCA_019244045.1 Acidobacteriota bacterium | reverse complement strand
CAAGCGCGCACGGTTGTCGCAGGAAGTGGGGCATTATCGCGGGAGGTCTTCTTCCTCCTCGGTCTAGCAAGCGACTTTAGCAACTGCTTAGTGGACCCTCCCGGACGTCTCAGTCCCTTTGGGACCGCTAATGCGTGTACTGACCCGAACTGACGTGCCCTGGCGTGCTGTCACCTGACGAAGCGGCCAACGGTGCGGAACACGACTTGGAGGGTTATTGCCTCACACGGAACGATAGAGGAAGATAGAGGCAGCGAGCAGGAGGAAGAGGACACACCGAGACCAGGGAAGCAGCGCGTGTTGCCGATTATTGGGGTGCCAGAGACGATTCGCCGCGGTCTGACCCCTTATCGGCCGCTGTTTTGCCGGGATGAGGGGTTTGAACACGTCAGCCGGTATGTGACAGGATTGATGCTGAGTCCGAATAAGACGCTGCAAGGGATCTATAATGTGCAGGTGTGGGGCGAGGCCGAGAAACCGAGCCGTCGGGCCATGCACGAAGCCGTCTTCGAGGCGGGCTGGGATGCGGACGGGCTGCTGCCCCTTCACCGCCAGGTGGTGGCCCCGGCGCCTCGCGGCCGCGGGCGGGAAGTGCTCAGCTTGGATTGGACATACACCCATCACGAGCGCGGTCCCAAGATGGGGGGGGTGAAGAAGGCATGGGACCACGTCGAGCGGCGGATGGCGCCATATCAGACTATCGTGACCGCCGTGATTGCAAATCGCGAGCGTCTTGATGGCCTTGAGGTGATAGTCCAGCAGCCTGATCGGCATGAAGAGGAGGTCGCGTACTTGCAAGAGACTGTCCAGGAGAGCTATGCCCAGATGGAGGCCGCCCGAGGGCGATGCTTGGAGCTCTTTCATCATCTCCTCCATCGCCTGGGCTATAAAAAGCGAACCGAGATTGCCCTTGAGGTGGTGCAGCAACTCGAACAGGAGGGGCATTTTCCCCAGGCGCATTATGCTTTCGATAATGGGGTGCTGACACTGGCGTTAACCCGCGGGATTGAGAACGCGGGCAAACCCTGGGTCAGTGAGGTGGAATGCTCCCGGCATATCCAGTGGCAGGGCCAGTGGCGGCGGGTGGATGCCGTGGCGGCCGAGCTGCGACGGGACCATCCGGAAAGTGTCCGCCTGGTGCGTGTCCGTTGTCGGAATGGAGACACGCAGCAGCGGTGGGCGTTTACGAAAGTCGTACGCTTAAAACGCTACGGGCGGACACGCTTGGTCATGGTCCACGAGCACGAAGACCTTAGTGATGCCCCCCGTTTTCTGCTCACTGATGCGCTGCATTGGGAGAGGGGCCGCGTGCTGGAGACCTGGAGTGAGCGGTGGGCCTCGGAAATCTTTCATGAGTTTGCCAAGCAGGTGACGGGCTTGGAGGCGGCTCAGGTACGCAAGGAGGAAGCGGTCCAACGCCACTGCCGCTTGAGTGGCGTAGCGCAGTCGTTGGTCCAGCAGGCTCCCGCTTCCGGGGCGACCTCAGAGAGATTTGCGTTCGCACAGGGAGAGAGCACCTGCGGACAGAAGTGCTACACGATAGCCCGGGAAGCGTGGTCTGCACTTTTACGGTTGGTTGCTTCGCTGTTGGCACGTGGCCACAAATGTGAAGACATTTTGGAGCTGTTGCTGCCAGCATAAAGGTCACCGCTTGTTGACCTTATCTCTGCTAACCTTCCAAGTCGTGAACAGCAAGCGACCCGTGGCATCGCTCGTGTCGATGTGCTGATCGAGCACCTGGAGGTCGACCTGCTTGTGGGCCAGAGCCTCAGCAATCTGGCACAGATGCAGGGTGGAACGTGCCAGCCGGTCCAGGCGCGTCACCACGAGCGTATCCCCTTCCCGCACATAGTCCAAGCACGCGCGGAGCTGGGGCCGGGGGCCTGCTGCACCGCTGCGCGTCTCCTGAAAGAGTTTGTCGCAGTGCTGCAGCTTCGCGCGTTGGACGTCCAGACTTTGCCCGACGGAACTCACCCGTGCATATCCTACCCGTGCCATGGTGCCCTGCCTCGTGTC
>JAFATF010000199.1 GCA_019244045.1 Acidobacteriota bacterium | reverse complement strand
CAGGGCCGGTGCGCTTTGCGCTTTCCTTGTGGAACTCAGAGCCATTTTCCCCTTCCCGACACGCTTAGCGCCAGGCGCAGGTCGTACGCATATACTTTCTTGAACCTCCTTCTAGGTTTAACACGATGTTCACCTTGCCCAGTCAGTTTACGTTTCAACCTGATCTAGGGTGAACAATTCCGACAGCGCAGACCAGCGCAAATTACACGCAACGTCAGCTCTCCGGGTCTTACGTCGAAAAGCACGTACCTACGCGATAGTGGGAGTCCTTCGTGCTGGAAGTATTGGAGCCCGGCCTACAGGTCCAAGCCGGAACGGGGCAAACTGTCGGGTAGGTGCCACTTGCCCGAAGCATAAAGCATTCAGCCAAGCGATCAAGCAATCGAGGCACACGACCTACACCATGCCGGGACGCTTGCCTGACCAGCTCAGCAATGTTCCGGACACTGTATTGTGTCGACGGGCAGTGGGAGCATTCTTCTGCAGCCGTAAAATCGCGCCGTATACCGTGGCCTCTCAGGTTCATCAGTTGTAATGCTGCCTCGAGTGCCTCGCCTGCGACATTCCGGCGAGGGGAATCGATTTCCTGCCCTGCGTGCTCGCGACTCGGTCGTGGCCATGGCAACGTCATACCAAACTTCCATGGGTACTCCACGCCGTCGCTTACATGAGGTCAATGATGGGGCCAACAAAGTCGCACACTTCTCGCGCCCAATAGTCTAAAAATGGATCTTTATCCAGGAGCAGGCCAGGTATGCGAGTGCCAACTCCAGGGGGACATTCAATTGCATTTCCAGAAGCGTAGGCGGCCTGAATCAACACAAACCTTTGTAGCAGATCGCGCGGAACGGTTTCAGCCGTCATCCGTAACAGAAGGCAAGCAGCAAGCTGAACTCGTTCTGCTATGATCCCACCGGCAGGACGGGATCAACCATGTGCAAGCTGATTTGCCCACTCTTCGTTCTGGCGTTAGCGACGACTCTTTTATCCGCACAACAGTACGACCTAGTGCTCGAAGGCGGCCGCGTGATGGATCCCGAAACCGGCTTGGATGCCGTGCGGAACGTTGGCATCCGTGAGGGAAGGATTCTCCGCATCTCGTCTGAGGCGCTGAGCGGACGTCGCGTGATCCACGCCAGCGGCCTGGTGGTCGCTCCTGGATTCATTGACCTGCACCAGCACGGCCAGGACATGGAGAGCCAGCGCGTCAAAGCGCTCGACGGTGTAACTACGGCGCTCGAACTGGAAATCGGCGCTGCTGACGTCGCGCAGTTTCTGAAAGCCAAAGAGGGGCACTCGCTCATTCACTACGGGACCTCAGCTAGCCATCCGGCGGCGCGGGCTCTGATATTTGGAATTCCGCTCCCTGCCGGAGAAATATTACCCCAGAACGGTCCCCCGACCGATCAGCCCGCGACCCCAGAGCAAATCGTAAGGATCGAAGAGCGCCTGCGCTCGGAACTGGACGCCGGCGGATTAGCCATCGGCATGGGAATTCAGTACACCCCAGCAGCGAGCCGGCTGGAAGTGATTGAGATGTTCCGTCTGGCGGCCGAACGGCACGTGCCGGTTTACACTCACGTGCGCAGCTCAAGCCGGGTCGATCCCGGGTCAGCCATCGAGTCCGTCAGTGAGGTGATCGGGGCATCCGCCATCTCAGGCGCTCCTCTGCATATCGTCCATATCAACAGCTCTTGCCTGCGCGACGCGCTGGAATGCCTCTCGCTGATCGAAGGCGCGCGTGCCCGCGGGCTTGATGTCACGACGGAAGCATACCCCTATATCGCGGGTATGACCTTCATCAACTCCGCCCTGTTCAACCCGGGCTGGCAAGAAAAGGAGGGCGACATCAGCTACAGCGACCTTGTTCTTCCTGATACGGGCGAGCACCTGACCAAGAAACGCTTTGAGGAACTCCACAATTCAAGTACTCCTCGTACAGTGCTGATCTTCTCCAACTCTCAGCAAGTAATTGATAAAGTCATTCCTCACCCTTTGGTCATGATCGCCAGTGATGGCCTGCCGGGGCATCCACGGAATGCCGGAACCTTTTGCCGCGTGCTCGCGCAATATGTGCGGGAAAAGGGGACGATCACGCTCATGGATGCGCTGCGAAAGATGAGTCTCTTGCCGGCAGAGGTTCTGGGGCGTTCTACGCCCGCGGCCCGCGACAAGGGCAGGATCCAGGAAGGCGCCGATGCTGACATTGTCGTGTTCGACGCTACCACTGTCAGCGATCGGGCCAGCTTCCAAAAGCCGATGCAACCGAGTATAGGAGTGCACTACCTGTTGGTCTCGGGAACTGTGGTCGTCAATGAAGGCAGGATCGTTGACAATGTATTTCCCGGCCGTGCGCTGCTCGGGCCAATGAAGCGCGCCGCATTACATGAGTAACTAGGACTTCTGCAACAGCGTTCCTTCTGGCAAATAGAGATTATTGCCGAGTAGCCCGCGATTGGGGATTATCGCGAAGAGTGTTTTGCGGGACTCATGCCGGACCATGGCAGCGGATTGCCTAACAAGGCTGACCTCTTGCTAGTTCTTATGCTCTGGCGCTCGCATCAGGAAAGAAAAGCCATCAACGTTGTAGCTGACTTTGCCGTCTGATTCTGGAAGCGCTGCCACCTTCCCGGCGCGTACTTTCTGGAATGCTGTGACTAGGCGAGGCAGCACCGATGGATCGGCGAGCGGAATATTGTGTGCGCCTAAGACCGTCTTCACCTGTGGCGCGAGTGCCGCCAGCCGTCGGATTGACGCCTCGTAAGCGGCCAGATCCGTTTCCGGCCGGAACAGCCATATCCGTGCCGGATAGTAAGTATCACCGGTAAACAGCAATCCATTGGCACGATCCAAGAGAGAAATAGCATCCGGAGTGTGGCCTGGTGTCGCGAGCACGCGCAGCTTTCGTTCGCCTAGGTCGATTACATCGGCGTCGTAAACGTAGCGCGCAATCTTCCACGGTTTCGTGGAATACGCCTTGCTATCGAATCCTGCCGGCAGGCTGCCGCAAATCTGACCGGGTTCGAGTTCAGCCTGTGCAGATTCTCGTGAGCCTCGCGCATTCTGACGCGTAAAGTCGGTATCCATCCCATGGATCGTTTGAAATTGCCAGTTGTCACCTACGTGATCGTTGTGGGTATGAGAGTTGAGCACGGTGACAGGGAGATGGGTTAACTCAAGGACAACTTTTTTCAAGTCTCCAATTCCCATTCCAGTGTCGAACAGCAGCGCCTGTTTAGTGCCCGAAATCAGATAGCTGATGACTTCCTCGGACTGGTGTGGCTCATAGATGGCATAAACAGACTGCGCGACGCGATACACCTCGAACCATGGATCACTGACAGTGACCCGCTCCAGGCTTTTGTATTCCGGACGCGGCAGAGCCTTGCACCATTCCGGCAAGCTGGATTGCTCAGACGCTGCGGAGGATACCATCGTAAGGCTGAGCATCACACCGCAGGCCATCACGCTCCCGTACCCGCGTCCCCCGGTTTTGACTGGTGAAAGCCATGAACAAAATGTCATAAGGTGACGGCATTATAGCTCGTGATGAATTCCCCGTACCGACACTGGTGTAACTCAATGCGCCGTTGTCCGTTGCCTTCTTCATTGCCTCAGATATCTGTCTACCAGTGTCGCCTCTGGTCCCTCCCCAACGAATCCTCCCGGTAGCGCCTGACCTGATGGAGTTCCAGGGCCGCCCACGGTCATTCCCCCCAACGCCCTCCGGGCCACGCGGGCAAGAATTTGGCCTCTGCTCGCGTCCCCATCTCCGCATAACATCTAAGCTACGTGGTCTTTTTGGGAGCATTCGAGTGACGGAACTATTGCCCGCCGGCGGATTTCATAGGCTTTCGCGGGCCGAAGCCCCATAAGCGCAAACAAGAACTCCGCGCCTAACACCTCTTTACTGCCGATCAAAAGGCGCTTATGCCCTAAAT
>JAFATF010000186.1 GCA_019244045.1 Acidobacteriota bacterium | reverse complement strand
GGGATCGAGGGACGCGAGCAATATGTCCTCGCTATACGATTTGTGCCCTCTCTCAGTGAAATAGTGGATGTTGGAAGGGGAGGTGGGCCCTAGATCGAGTATCGAGAGGCCTTCCTTAGATCCCAAGCTGCGCGCCAGTTCAGCCATCCCGCTTGAGCGGCGGGTTTGTTTTTGTGCAGGGGCGGTAGAGCCGGAGCGTCCTGTTGTCGATGTTCCCCGAAAGAGCTTCATTACTATGTAAGCTGCGGATGCTATTTTCTGGTTCGGTGCTCAGCACCCCCGCACTAGTGTAGCGCCGGCTTGCCCCTCCGGGCATTACTTCCTCGGGTCCAAAGCCGCGGCTGACCCCGAGCGCGGAGCGACTGTCCCAGACCCGATTGCCTGCGAGGTGGTGGCAGAAGGGGGTTTAACTTCTGCTTTCACTTCTCCTTGGCTGGATGCTGCTGTGCTGATGTCAACTCCCCCTTTGAAGTAAGCACCTTCATCGATAGAGATACGCTGCGTCACGATATCGCCATTTACCATGGCAGACTGTTTCAGGTCTACGCGGTCAGTGGCACGGATATTGCCTTCCACCTTGCCGTGGATAATGGCACTGCGCGCGACGATGTTCGCCTTGACTCGCCCGTCTGGGCCAATGGTGAGGCGATTGCCTTTCAAATCAATCGCCCCATCGACCTGCCCATCCAAATATAGATCCTCACTGCCGGCGACCTCTCCTTTGATAAGGACCGATTTTCCAAGATGAGCCTGTTCACCAGCGGTCGTGTCAGGCGGCTTCGGGTTATTCATAGGGCAGTCTCCTTAACAATCATGGTCGAGAAATTGGATTGTACTCTCGAGCGCACGCAGCGGCCAATTCGCGAAACGAAGGGGCGGGGTGCGAGTTGGTCCAACCTTACAGCACGAAAACACCTCGCGGCAAGAACTACCGATCCGATTCGCCCGTCTGGGGCAGTCATTGTCTCGCTTGAGGGGTGGAAGCAAGGCAGGCCGCCTCCGCCCTTCGAAGCTCGACACCTTCTGTCTTGATGACGGTGGGCCTGTCTGGTATTCGGAAGCAAAGCGCTTAAGGCCCGGAGTCCTGCTCCCGGTCTTACCATCGGCCGCAGCGGAGCAGGCAGCTGCCGAAGCGGCGGATGATTTCGTCACGAAAGTGGCCCCGACCTTATACATAGAAGATGCGACACGGGGATCGCAGCTGCACCTCTACAATCAAAAGTGGAGTGCCACTATGCCGGTCGTGCTCAATGCCCGGCATCTCGCTCAAAATCAGGGGAGGCCGAAGAAGATTGTCTCAATTATCGAGTCATAATCGCACCAACCGACGCCGCAAGCAGGAAGAGGAGGGAGATGACGCAGATTGGGTCAGGCGCATTTCCGAGCCATGGCGAAACACTTGATTTACAAATAGGAAGCCCGGACGGGGCTTCACGATCAGTTCTCCCCGAGACCCCCTCGTTCGCCTCCCATCGCCTCCCCACGAAATCCCGGTTACATCCCCCCACTCGCCTTCGAGCAGGTGCTTACCGGCCACCGGAGTTCAGCGTTGCAGCACCGCGCCAGCCGTGAGCGTTTCCTTCCGAACGGTGAGCTTTTCGATTAGGTCTTCGCGTACGCGATAGCCAGTACCAGGTTCATCGGAAACGGAGATCGTTCCAGCGCGCGAGACTTCCACCTCAGGTTCGATAATATCCTCTGTCCAATAACGCTTCGAGGCAGACACGTCCCCGGGCAAGCAGAAGTTCTCCAGGGTCGACAAAGCGATATTGTGCGCTCGCCCCACCCCTGATTCCAACATCCCTCCACACCAGACCGGTACGTTATAGGCCCGGCAAAGATCGTGGACACTTCTTGCCTCGCTGAAACCTCCGACCCGGCCCACCTTGATATTGACAATGCCACAAGCTCGCAGTTCAACGGCAGCCTGCGCATCCCGGGCGTTGTGAATGGATTCATCTAGGCAGATCTTGGTTCTGATCTGCTTCTGCAGACGCGCATGAAAGTAGATATCGTCATTCCACAAAGGCTGTTCGATCATCAGCAGGTTGAATCGATCGAACTCTCTCAGGTGTTCCGTCTCCTCGATGCGATAGGCTGAGTTTGCGTCACAACTGAGCAGGATTTCCGGCCAACGAGAGCGGATGCGCTCGAGCACGGTCACGTCCCAGCCCGGCTTAACCTTAACCTTGATGCGTCGATACCCGGCAGCCAGCTCGATTTCGATCTTGTCCAACAGCTGCTCGATCGAATCCTGGATGCCAATGGAGACGCCACAAGGAATTTCACGCTGCGCGCCGCCCAGGAGTTTCCAAAGGGCTTGCCTCTTCTGCTTGGCTTCCGCGTCCCAAATTGCGTTTTCCAGCGCCGCTTTGGCCATGTTATTCCCGCGGACATGAGCCATCAGCGAGAAACACTCGCCTGCTTGCGCGATATGTCTGCCCACGAGCTCGGGGATTAGAAACGAGCGCATAGTCAGCCAGGCGGCTTCGATCCATTCCTCGCTATACAAAGGACCTTCGCCGGCCACCGACTCGGCCCAGCCATTCACGCCTTCACAATGAGCTGTGACCAGGAGAATACGTCGGCTGTAGGTGCGACCGAAGCTTGTTTCAAAGAAATGAACGAGCGGCATGTGAATTTCACGCAGGGTTATGGCTTCAATTTTCATGCCAACTCCGATCAGCCGGCGGTGTAAGCCCAGTCCTCATCCCAACGGCCAAGCAGAAACTTACCGTTACGCTTCTCATCGCATTCGTACCCTAACACCACCAGACCTCGGGAAAAAGCTTTCAGAAACTGTTCTCGGTTGTGATCTTGCACCTGCTTAGCCCGCACCCGCGCATGCGCGGCGGCCTTCCATTCATAAACCTCAGCTGGAACCGAGATCGTCGCGACGGGAGCAATGGCCGGGTGCTTTCCTTCCCCAAGTAGAGATCTCACTCTTTGAGATTTCAGCCACCATTCTGCTACCAGGCGATCGGTGGGCAGCCCTCCTTGCAAGGGAGAGGACGTGATGCCGTATTGATTGATACTGTAACGCCGGGCGATCGCGCCCAGCTTCTCGATGTTGAGATACGCGTTCTTGATTTCCAGAGGGTCGAATGTCCACTCGATCAGCTCAAAACCACGCTGCAAGGCATCTTGTCGCTGGAACAACTTCATTCGTCGGCCCAAACCGGCGTTGCGGTACTCCGAACGCACGGCCAGCATATGAGAATGCAGGTAGGCGTTGCCGGCTCGCACCCCCGGGAAGGCCAGAAGAAAGCTGATCATCTCCTGGTTGCTAAAGGCCCCGATGACCTGCCCGCCAATTTTCTGCGCCACCACGAACATGCGCAGGGGCACCAGTTCAAGGTCTGTGAAATGCCAAACTTCTTTCTGTAGGCGTACGCAGGCTCGTACCTCGTTCAGACTCTCGCAGGAGCGAATGATGACCGAGGGGCTGCTCACGGCACCGTTTTTTCTCTGCCTTTGGACTGCTGCCAGAGCGCTTCCAACTCCTCGCTGGAGGCCTGTTGCGGACGGCGACCCGAAGCCCGCAGCTGCTCTTCCACCCATTGAAAACGCCGCTTGAATTTGCGGTTGGTCTTTTTAAGCGCTGACTCTGGATCGACCGAAAGATATCGAGCAATGTTGACCAGCACGAAGAACAGATCACCAACTTCTTCCTCCAGCCTGGTGCGCAGCTGGTCGGGGATTTTCGTCTGGCGAGTACCTCTCGCCGGCGGCTGCGGGCCGGGCACGGGAAACTCCTTCAGCTCTTCCCTTAGCTCTTCGACTTCCTCGTGCAGCTTGTCAAAAAGTCCCTCGATGTTAGGCCAATCAAAACCCACGTGAGCAGCACGGGAGCTCAACTTGAACGCTTCCAGTAAACCTGGGATGGCGGAGGAAACCCCGGCAAGCGCCGATTCGCTATGTTCTTCCTTTTGGCTCTTCTTGCCGCCGCCGGCCGCCAGCCGCTTCTTCTTCTCCTCGGCTTTTAACGCTTCCCAGTTGCGGAGAACGTCAGATGAAGTTTCCGCCTTCCCGCCGGCAAACACGTGCGGATGCCGGTCGATGAGCTTATGGGAAAGCCGCTCGAGAACGTCATCGATGGAGAAGGTACCTTGTTCGCGGGCCATCTCGGCATAGAAGAGCACCTGCAGCAGCAGGTCGCCTAATTCGCCCGTGAGTTCATCCCAATCGCGATTGTCAATCGCCTCCAGCACCTCGTATGTCTCTTCCAGGGTATAGGGTTTGATGGAATCAAAGGTCTGCTCGCGATCCCAGGGGCACCCGCCAGGAGCCCGCAACCTGGCCATGATCCGAACTGCCCCCTCGAAACGCTCTCCCGTAGTGTGCGCCATAACGAGCTAATCTAAATGAAGAGAATCAAGCTGGGCAATGTGCGTGGACAAGCAAGAAACAGGCGCCTGAGGGGACCCCGTCCGCGTGTCTCAGCCTCAGAGCAGCTCAAAAATGTCACTTTGCCATGGCGGATTTTCATAGCAAACTGGTTGCGCGAGCTGATCGTCGCTACCGCCTAACTGCTCCATGGAACTTCCCTCAACAACCCGTGCACCTCTTGAGGGCAGGTATTTTCAAGTGGCCATCATTGGCGGTGGCATCAATGGTGCCGCCATTGCCCGGGAATGCGCCCGCGCTCGCCGCCGGGTGCTCCTCGTCGAGCAGGACGACTTTGGGGCGGGCACCACCTGCCGTTCGACTCGCATTATTCACGGCGGACTCCGTTACCTTGAACACGGCGAGATCGGTCTGGTCAGGGAGTCCCTGCGCGAGCGGCAGCGGCTGCTGCAGGAATTTCCCCACCTGGTGCGCACGCGGGAATTCCTCCTTGCTCTAGGAGAGCACAGCCGACGCAGTGCTTTGCTGGTACGGCTTGGACTCTGGCTCTACCGCCGGCTGGGCGGAAAATCGGCGCGACGTTTGCAGCCCAGCCGAGAGCGTGAACGATTCGAGCGTCTGCTTGACTCTGGGCACCGCTGGTCGATGTTTAGCTTCGACGATGCGCAATGTGAATTCCCCGAGCGCTTGGTGGCAGCTTGGATGGGGGATGCCGCGCGCGCAGGTGCCATGGTTCGCAATCATAGCCGCGTACTGGCCGTAGACGTCGTTGCCGGCCGGGCCGTGGGATTACTTATCCGCGACTTGCTTAGCGGCAGAGACGAACGTATAAGGGCGGGCTGGGTCATCAACGCTTCAGGTCCCTGGGCAGACCGGATCTGTCAGCGATCGGGAATTCAAACTCCGACTCCGATGATCGGCGGAGTTCGCGGTTCGCACATCATCCTTCCTCAGTTTCGGGAAGCTCCCGAGGCGGCGGTCTTGACCGAAGCTATGGATGGGCGACCGATATTTGTGATCCCCTGGAACGGGCAGTTGATGGTGGGCACGACCGAGGTGCCCGACAGTGGCGATCCGGGGACGAGCAAACCGTCGCTCGAAGAGATTCGCTACCTGCTCTCGTCGTTGCGCACCTTGTTACCCGACAGCAAGGTGGGCGCCAGCGATATCCGATACGCCTGTTCTGGAGTCCGGCCTCTGCCGTTTGCCGGCAAGGAGAGCCCTTCGCTGGTAACGCGCCGGCACTTCCTTCACGATCACGCGAACGATGGAGTCGAGCAGATGATCTCGATTATTGGCGGCAAGCTGACGACAGCGGCCGAGCTTGGGCGCCAATGCGCGCGCAAAATTGGCATAAGAATCGCCGAACCACGCAGCGCCACAGTTCTTCCGTACGGTGAGGCGACTCTGGATGATTTTATTGCGGAGATCGCGAGCGCTGCAGGCATCGCCGAGGACACGGCAGAAGCTATCGCGGAGTGGTACGGCAGCCATAGCCTTGAGGTGGCACGCCTGGCCCGCACCGGCGTGGACATGAAGGCGAAGCTTTGTGCGCACAGCGGCCACATGGTGGCGGAGGCGGTATATGCCATGCAGCATGAGTATGCTTGCACGCTTGGCGATGTGCTCTTGCGCAGGGTCCCCGTTGCCTTAGGCGCGTGTTGGTCGGAAGAATGCGGCCGGCTAGCGGCAGGCCGCATTGGCGCCGCCCTGGGTTGGACACAAACAAAGGTCAGATCAGCTTTTGAGACATTCGAGAATGAACGCCATGAGTTTCTGGTTAAACCGGAATCCCTAGAAGCCGCGCAGTCCACCTGAAGGGGACATGGGGCGTCCCGGCAGGACTCAGCAGGGCCCCGGGAAGGTTCGCTGCTGGCCAGGTCAGGATTTTTGGCCGATGGTGCGGACCAGCAGGGCAGGGTCATCCGAGATGATCGCATCGACTCCCCATTCGTAAAAGCGCAACATCTCATCAATATGGTTCACAGTCCACACCATCACTCGTTTGTGGCAGTTATGAAAATCCTCGACCATATCAAGTTTCAATAAGGAGGACTGGGCAATTACGTACTCCACCGGTAATTCCCGCCAGTGTACTAAGCGTGATTGGCGGTCACATATGAACCCAAGAGGCACTCCCGGGTTTCGCGCGTGCACGGCTTGCAATATTTCCGGGAAGAAGGACGAAACCAGAAAATCACAATGTGATTGATGCCGGCCGAGGGCGGCAAGGGTGGTTGCTTCGAGACCGGGCACCTTCAATTCAATATCCAGAAGGGCTCGCCCCAGATAGCGCGCTAGTACTTCTTCTAATGAGGCCAGTTGACGAACACGGCGGGAGTCAACCGCGGCCAGCTCACAGCCGCAATAGCTGGTGTCATGCCATATGACGGCCTGGCCATCGGCCGTCCGGCGCACATCAAATTCAAACCCATCGCAGCCTAATTCAAGGGCCCGGTCGAAGGCCGCAATGGTGTTTTCAAGCGGTTCGCCGGCGAGGCGCAACCCGCGGTGGCCGAGTAGCAAAGGGCGAGGCATGGCGGAATTTTATTGCCTTGAGCTATGGAAGGTTGTTTGATGGAGGCCTGGCTTCTTCCGATCCGCCCATAGGACTGATCCACCGTCCGTTCTCTCAGGACAGTACCGGCAGGTAGAGTACCCTAAGCACGATCGCGGGCTGGCCCGTATGAAGACCGGGAGTCATTCCAAATCCCAGTCGCGAATGGGCTTGCCTGTATCTGGGGACTCTTTTGCTTTCTTCAGCGCTTCCTGAAATTTTTTTTCCAGCAAGTCTGAAGCATGCTTCTGCGCCTCGACGGACTGACGGAAAATCGAATCACGCCGGCTATCCTGTTCCTTCATGGCACGGGCGGCCGCCTCGATATCTGCGAAGGTCTTGGGCTTGACCGCGGGGGTATGTGAAATCACGGCGTCAGTGTCGCGATCGATCTTGAGCACGGCGCCACAGCAGGGACAGGCGACATCGAAGTTGTGCGCTTGGTTGGCCACGACCGAATCATACTCCAAAGCGGCTTACCGCGGCTTCAGCTGAATTGGGAAAATATGCATGATGCTGAGAAATTCCCATCCCAAAAGAAATATGGAGACGAGCACGACCAAGATGGCCAGCACTTCTCCGAAGCTCATGCGTGTACGATCCGGCTCAAACCGCCGGGCCACCAGACCCAGAATATTAAGCGTGGCAAAGCCGAATACCAGCGCCCAGAGGATGTTGTACGCATTTTCTTTCTTTCCGGGATACTCGATAAGCAACCAAAGCATGAGAAATGGCAGGTGTCGAAGACCGATAGCAGCAGTCAGTGCAGGCTTAAAGACAGAGGGAACTCTTGTCGTAAGAAAAATGGGATTTATCATCACCGACGCTATACGCCGCGCTAGAGTAGAAGCATATTACATTCTTTCCCGCGCCCGAGTCAGCAGCCCGGGTATTGTCGCGTATTGTCCCTTAGAATAGAAGCGCGCAAGCGTGAGGCGCTTTCCACAGATCTGCGTTTGTGTCTAGTCATGACCTGGAGTGAAGAAGAAATCACAGCTGAATCTAAACAAGCGCTCACGCCGCAAGGATCGACTTTATAGCATGCTGCCAGAACCGACAGTAATCCTCTTCGATGTGGGAAATACGTTATTGTTTCCCAACTGGGAGCGCATTCTCGCGCCGCTCACGGATCGGGGCATCGTACCCAAGCGCGAGCATCTGGAAAAGATCGAGCGGCAAAGCAAGGCTGAATTCGATCGGTGGGCGGTCGGGGGAAAGGTGGACCACGGTTATTGGGAACTTTTTTATTCCCACCTGTTGGACCTGCTCCACGTCCGGGACCAAGGAGTGGGCAAAGCTTTGCGAGAGGCCACCCACCAATCCTCCAACTGGGATCGCATGCGCGCCGGCACTCGCGAAGCGCTCGAGCGAATCGGCAGCCGTTACCCTTTGGGCATAATTTCAAATGCCGACGGCAAAATTGCCGAGGCTCTAAAGCAGTGCGGCATCTCTGATTATTTCTCGTCGACCACCGACTCCGGGATCATAGGGCACGAGAAACCGCATCCGGCAATCTTTCGCGCGGCGCTTCAGGCCATGGAGGTTGAAGCCAAACGTGCTCTCTACGTCGGCGATGTCTATTCCGTCGACTACGTCGGCGCCACAAACGCGGGCATGCAGGCGGTGCTGTTCGATGTTGTCGGTGCTTATCGAGAGCGGGTTTGCCCGCGTGTCGATTGCTTAGAAGAACTACAACGGCAACTCGGGTTCCCGTAACGGCGATAAATTCTGGAAATTTTGCCGGCACGGCTTGTGAGGCTAAATACTTCTGCCGACCTGCTCGTCATCAAGTTCACTGATCTACTCGGCGGCACCGTTGGTTCGTAGGTCTTGTTCCGCGGCGATCAGCTGAACGTCAGAAATGGAAGAGCATTCGGGCGAGAACCCGATCAGGTTCCAAGTGAAAGCACCTGATGGTCCAGGCAGTCTGTGTGGATGCTGTTATAAAGGGTTTTCAGCAAATCCAATCCGTAGCGAGCCACAAAATAAACGCCCGTGATCTCTCGCTCCTGTAGAGTCTTGCTGGGGAAGAGGGTGTGGCTGAGGAAGCTAGCATGCCGCTCCAGGACTTCGCTCTGCCGCAGCTCCGCCCGTGCGGCGCTCAAACGCAGGTGCTCGAGCTGATACTGCATCTTAGAACCGGCCCGGTTCGCGGCGTCGAGCAAGGTAGAATCCAGGCGCGCCAAAGAATGACGAATGGCCTCCACACAGGCTTCCAGGGCCGCAGTCGCCCGATCGAAACTCAATTGCAAGTCGGCGGGCAAAGTACGTGTGGCCATGATCTGTTTGAGCATTTCGGGTCCGTGAAACACATCGCGAGGCGACAACTGGTACTTCTCGAGCAGACGTTGCGCCTTTGCATCCACCAAGGTGGCCGAAAAGCGCGGCAAAATAGGGGTGACATGACTTAGTAGCCGTTCATATACTGCGGCAGCCTGTGAAAAGTAAGCTATCTCGGCAGCCCCTCCGGTGTATGCCAGTGTAGGAAACAGATAATCCTGCACGACCGGACGCAATAGAACGTTCGGGCTGAACTCGCCCGGAGCAGCGGCAATCCGCCCTAGCAACTCGCTTTTGGGTATTCGCTCCTGCCCGATGGTGAATTCCACGCTGGCCTCGCCATTTACGCGACGATGGATCACGGTACGGGCACCTTGACGGAAGCTGAAGAGCAGGGTTGAAGACGGGGTCACTCTCACCTGCTGGTGGTATCCAGCGGATTCAAGTTCCTGGCCTCGGCTTATCAGCGCCTCATCGATTTCAGCGGCCTGCTCCACCGCAGCGCGATAGATCGGTTCCGCGATCTGATCTAATTCGGGATCGGAACCGTCCACAAGAATTACGCCCCAATCGCTAAATAACCTGGCGAAAAGGCGGCCGAAAGCGCTGCCCAAGGTTTCGTCCCTTCGATAAGCTTGCCGCAGCCAGTCTGTCACCTCACCAGGTCCAAGCAAGTCGGATGCGGCCGCGACGGTGGTTTCGATCTCCGGCCCGAATCTAATGGTTCCGACGGGCGCGTCTTCAACGCCACGGACGGATGAAGCCAGCGCCTGCAGACGCCCCTCAGCATTTGGAATGGCCGCGTGATTGACTTCCGCCAGATCATGATCTTCCGTGGCCAGCCAGAATATGGGAACGCAGTCGACGCCTGCGTCCGTGGCCTGGTCGGCGAGCTTTACGGCGGTTAGAGCTTTGAAGAGTGCAAATAGGGGCCCCCCGAAGAGGCCGACCTGCTGCCCGGTGATGGTGGCGCAGGCTCCCGCGCGAAAACGAGCGATATTGTCGAGCGTCTTGCTCGATGCATCCCAACTCTTATTGTGTCGATCGAGGATATTCGCGACACGATCGCGCCGACCGAAGTCGTAACGCTGATTTGGTGTTTCGTCCTTGAGCCACTCTGAAAGGCGGGCGGAGTGAGGATAAAACTGCTGAACGCTAGGAGCATGGGCTAGAAAATCGAGGAAAAGTCGTGTGGCGTGCGGAATCTGGCTGAACGGCAGACACTCCGTCTTCACCGGTAGTTCTCCTGGTATGGCAGAGTCGCCCCCATCCTGAAATACGATTCTGACTATAAAACAGGTAAATCTGATGTGTGAAAGCGGCCGTGGATTCAAAGATTCGCGATCAGCGGGAGAGGCTAATTGCTCGAAAATGACGCGCTTCGTTCTTGCCGGTTCGAGCCAGCTGGCGGTCGTGGTGCCGTGTCGCCGGCCGGCGGTCTCGCTCACGGCTAGCCAGGCCCTCGTATGGAGTGCTGATACGAGTCATTTCGTATCAGCGGCAGTCCGCTCCTGGCGCGGGTCGGTTTCGGGCTTCGACAGCAATGACTCATATAGGTTCAGCTTGCCTGTCGAAACCAATGCGCCGAGCCGGCTATGTACAGCTTCGAGATGCAAGCGGAACCAGTTCCCCACCGGGAAAAACATAGACGTCGGTGAAACTGGTAGGGCTAGGGTGGTACGCTGCCGAACGAGCAAGCCCGTGATTCAGAAACGCTCCGCCCCGAAGCAATAGCTGCCAGGCACGGCGAAAATATTGATCCAGCTGCGATTCTACGACGTGCTCGCACATACCCACGCTGGCGATGGTGGTCGAACTGGCGGCGGAGGCGAAGATCGCGATAGGCGAAAACCTCAATCGTACACCGGTCCTGCACTCCGGCCCACGGATTCGTTCACGAGCGATTCCCAGGCACTGAACACCATAGCGGGTGGCAGCATGAATAAGTTGCCCACCCCCCTCATCCGAGGTCCAGCAAACGATCGCCGGTCCGAACCCGCAATTTGCGGCAATGTAGTTCAACTGTTGCTCCTGAGCGGCGTCCAAACACTTTCAGGAGGAAAGAAAGTGAGCGCCGGAATAGACCATGCGCTGATCGAGATTATTTGGAAGAATTGAGCAGGCAGAGTGTAATCGAAGGGGACTGATTTGCGATCACGCGCTTTACTGTGGCGAGCGCCTCGCGGCGTAATGGCGGGTGAGGTGGGCCGTGGCCGGCAGTCGGTGCCAGGGCGCAGCCAGTTAAAGCCGGTGCATGAGTCCGCGCGGTTGTGCCCATAAAATGTGCGAATGCCTTCTCCATTCACCTCTACATGAAAATGCTTGTGTAGGCCGCCTCGAGGCTCGCTTCGCCAGCGTAGGAACACGCCCGCAGCGCGCCGGCATGGTTCAAAGCACCACAAATTTTGGAGTACAGGTTGTTTCCCAGCTACTCCGTCCCAGAAACCCACGCGGAAGTTGCGATTGTGATAATGCGCAAAGAGATGCTCCTGAACGTCAGTGCTAGTCTCAAATGCATTTTCCCGGATCAGCGATATGGCCAAAGCAACAGCTCTCGAAGATTC
>JAFATF010000126.1 GCA_019244045.1 Acidobacteriota bacterium | reverse complement strand
CGAAATATTTCCCACGCTATTGCTGGCGCTCAGCGTGAGCGCATAAGTATGGATCGCGGCGTCGCGATTACCATTGAATTGGATGCGGAAGGTTCCGGTCCCGCAGCTCCCTCCATTAAGCGAGAAATCTGCCGGTAAGGATCCGCTCGACAGGCAAACCGTCGCCGCAGGATTGCCGATCACGGTAATCGTCTGCGTGGAAGGAATGCCCGGTCCGAACGCCAGGAGCGTAGAGCCGCTAAGGGTAGGCGGTGTCAACACGGATAGCTTGGCCGTTATAAGATTGCCGCTAGCATCCTGCAAAGTAATGTGGTCGGCTACGTAGGTCGCACACTTGGTCAGATCGGTGCCGGCAGGAGTTACGCCCGTCTTCGTGTCGGCCGCGCATATTAAGTCTGTAGAGTCAGGCTTCGCTTTCGTGTGCGCGAAGTTGTTGCCGAATCGAGATGCTGTCCATTTCACTCCGGCGGCATCGAGATACCGGATACTGGCGTTGATACCCTCGCCGGCCAGGCAGGGCGCGTTCACAGTTGTACAGGTTTCGAGAAACCAGCCGCCCCAAGTTTTCGCCGTCGCCTGATTCCCGTCCCAATCCTGATAAGTCAGGCTTTCGGAGATGCTCGGTGCGCCAGAAGCACGGGTGATCTCAAAAGTGAAATCCGTTCCTGGGCGGTGCGCCGGAAGCATGGCCGCGCTGGGCCTGTCCGGCACCGTTTGCGAGTACATGGTGGCCTGGATTTTATAGTTGCCGAGCCCACTTGTATCGGCTATCATAGCCGCCAAATCGGGCAGATTATTCTTAGCCTGGTCCAGAAGATTGCTGAAATTTGCAATATCAGCCTGGCGTTCAGAGTCCGTCACGAGTTGCATAGCCGCCAACACACCGGCCGCTACGCAGATCAAGATGATCCCCACCGGCCCCGCAACAGCGGTGCCAATTCCGATGGCAGCGACAGTCGATCCGCTAAGAATGAATGTCGAACCTGCAGCGAGAGCGCCTACGCCTTCCACTGTAACTTCTCCCGCCGCGAGTGCGGTTCCCCAGGCCGCCAGAGCGGCAGAGAAATTAGCGAAAAGAGCTGCTCCGACACTTGCAGCAACAGCTGCGCCCGCACCTAAGGCGATCCCAGCCTGCTCACCGACTGACAGTGTACTATCGGCCAGCAACGAGTCGAACTCTTTAAATTGCTCCGCCGCTGCCCCATAGGACTTTTTGAATCCGTAGGTCGTGAAATAACTCGCCGCCGGAACCGGAGGTGCAAAGATATTGCTCGCCAAACCTCCACAGAAAGGATGGCCGTCGTAGCTTAACTTGTAAGTGCTCGCGATATCTGGGTCGAGCGTGAAGGTGCAGGGGTCATTGAAAAATCGGTCGGAATCCGCAATCGCGGTCGTGTAGAGTGCAATCTCATTCTGCTGAACCAGGCGCTGCAACCAGTCGAATAGCGCCTGTTCGTGTGGCGTCCGCTGCGATGGTGCTTTCTTGATGATCGCCAGCATCTGCGTGAACATGGCCGCACGAATTTCATCACGCAGATCTTGTCGGCCATAGGTGTAAATGACGCTGGCGTCGGTTGCGGGCAGACCGTGCAGGGCGAGATACGCGTTCACTGCATCGGACTCCAGTTGCTTGAGATCCTTTGACAAAAACGGCGCTTGGGCGGCGGCGGGGCAAGTGTTCTGAATAATCAGATTTGCCGGATTCGGAGGACACACGGATGCGCTTTGCGCGGACGCTTGGAATAGGTGTACTCCTCCCTGGTTCGACTGCTGCCACGAGAAAACGGGCAATGCCAGTAGAATGGCCAGCGCCAGGGCGAGCGGGTGAAAGATGAACCAGCGCCGTATCCCGCTCACGGTCAACCGCGGCAAACGGGAATGTTTCAACAGTTTGGTTTGGACTCGATTGTCGGATTGAGCGGTCCGAAATGGCGTATTCATGTAAATCCTTTCTCGCTTCGGTTGGGAAGGGCTCCTGTGTGCAGAATGCCCGGACAAGGTCCGCTAAATCCTAATGGGAGAAGGAGGAGGGAGTTTACGCCATCAAACGCGAAATTTTTTTCGTGCCGTCATATTCGAAACGTCGCTGCCGAAGCGGAAAGGATTGTACGTACGATCTGCTTGGGGCGCGTTTCTCGTTGATTCTGAGATGGAGTATGATTTTTCTCAAGTCTTTAGATGCCAGGCCAGCGAAACATATTGATCATCGAAGACAACGCCGGGGATGTTCGTCTTATGCGGGAGGCCCTTCGCGAGATGAAGCCTCCGGTGAGCATCCATGCGATAGCGGAAGGTGAGGAAGCGCTGGCGTTTCTCCGGCAGCAAGGAAAACACCGCAACGCGCCAAAGCCCCACCTCATCCTTCTCGATTTCAATCTGCCGAAATCCGACGCGCGTGAACTGCTGCGCGACATAAAGGAGGACGAAGCGCTGCGGCTAATTCCTGTCGCGGTGCTCACCACCTCCGACGCAGAGAAGGATGTTCGTGACGCTTATCAGTTGCATGCGAACTGTTACTTGCGAAAGCCGGTCGATCTCGACGGATTCTTCAGCACCATCCGTGCGGCAGCGCATTTTTGGTTGGATGTCGCCTATATTCCGGCCGATTTAGAGGCAGACGCGGTGAACAAATCACATCTGTTATGATTCAGGGCGCATGGGCGCTTACTCGATCGGCGTAGATCTGGGCGGAACAAATCTGCGCGTAGCCGCGATTGATTCTGCTGGTAGAGTGCTCGACCGGTTTTCGGGATCGGCTGATTACAGCGCCGGACCAGAGAGCGTGGTCACCGCGATCGCGCACATCGTCAATCAGGTTCGCTCTCATGTATCGGTCCCCGGCTTGC
>JAFATF010000745.1 GCA_019244045.1 Acidobacteriota bacterium | reverse complement strand
CACTGGTCGAGGATCGAGCGGGGGGCCTGTGACCAGATTGGTGACCGAGCCGCGATGCCACGCGGAGGTACTGGGTGGAAGCGCTGAGACATCACCGGTACCGGGCTGCTGGTCGCGTTGAGTGTCGGCGGCATGGGTGGGACCGTGCGAGACGGCTGCGCGCCCGCTCATAACCCAGAGGTCGCAGGTTCGAATCCTACCCCCGCTACCACGTTGTAGCAGGTCAGAGGCCAGGTTCTCAGCTTGAGAACCTGGCCTTTTGATCATTTGACCGTGGTTTGACCGTGGGATGGAACGTCACGCAGCAGCCCTGACCGTGCTCAGCCGGTTCTCGTGTGATGATCCTTACCCTCTGGGGATCTCATTGCGGGCAGGCCAGATGTCCTCATCCCTCATCCGCATTGAGTGAACCTAGCGCGTCGGGCGGCGAGCCTCCTTGCGGGAAGCCGTAGTAAATCAACGGTGGAACCGAAGCCCAGTCGCTCAGCAGATGATCTTAAACGAAGTTGTTGATCTGTAGTAGACCGCCGCGAGCGCACTGCTCCGCTGGGGGTCAAAGGGTCGCAGGTTCAAATCCTGTCGTCCCGACCATGTTTTCGCAGGTCAGTGGCCAGATTCTCACCTAGAGAATCTGGCCACTTGATCATCTGTCATCAGTTTGTCATCAGGACTGACCGCCATAAGGTGGCATGTCATAACCCTTCATGGTGGTGTCCGTGACGGTCTAACTTCCGTCTCTGGCGTGTCCCGCTCGGTTTCTCGGTGCTGCTTCTGGGTGATGGTCACCGAGTGAACCACAGACCATGATCAGGGACCCAGCTCTGGCTGGCCCCCCGAGGGAAGCTCTACAGCGTCCACGCCCGCTGACACCCCGCCAGACCAAAAGATCTTGATGCATTGAGTCATAGGCACCGTCCGTGGTGGCACATACCCGATAGTTAACGATCTCTAGTTCGGCGGTCCTTGTCTCACAATGTGGACAAGCTCAGAGGATCGCGGTAGAAGCCGTTTCGGCAGGTGAAGTCCGACGGTGCTACCAACAGTGTTGGCTCTGTTGATCAAGGTTTCGTGGGCCATGCGGTGGCGCAGATTCTGGCGGCGGCGTTGTCGGGGTTGGTTTCCCACAACCGCGTCGGGCTGTTGCTGCTGGCGGTGGCCAGGGTGTGCCCGTCCGGGCTGAAGACCGCCGCTGTCACGCCGTGGGTGTGGCCGGTGAGGGTGGTCAGCAGGCTGGGATGAGGCACCGCAGAGAGATTCCCAGGCTTTGCTGGGCCTGAGACCAAGAAAACCACTTGCTGTCATCAAGACAGGAAGGTATAGTCGCTGCCATGTCCGATGAGTCCTGGTCACCTCCGGCAGTCTTGCTTGCGGTCGATCTCGTCATCTTGACCCTGCGCGCCTTGAAGCTTCATGTCTTGCTTGTGGAGCGTGGTATCGAGCCGTACCAGGGTGATCGAGCTTTGCCCGGCGGTTTTCTTAGCAACGCTGGCGAGGATATCGTGGCTGCCGCTCACCGTGAGCTGCGCGAGGAGGCGAATCTCGATGCTTCGCGACTGCAATTGGAACAGCTGGGTGCTTACGGTGCGCCGGGCCGTGATCCGCGCGGACGGATCATCTCTGTGGCGTACCTGGCGATCGCCCCCGGCCTTCCGGAGCCGGTCGCGGGCACTGATGCGGCGGACGCTTCTTGGGAACCGGTCGAAGAAGTCCTGTCCGGGCGCCTGAGATTGGCTTTCGACCATCAGCAGATCGTTGCTGACGGGGTGGAGCGCGCGCGGACCAAATTGGAGCATTCGGCGTTCGCTACAGCTTTTTGTGACGAGACCTTCACGATCTCGGAGCTGCAACAAGTCTATGAGGCGGTGTGGGGTATCCCGCTTGATCCACGGAACTTCTACCGAAAACTCCAAGCAGTGCCCCGCTTCATCGTGCCGGCTGGGTCGGGTCGCAGGACTACGAAGGGTCGGCCCGCGCGGTTGTTTCGGGCCGGGCCGCAAACCGTGCTGTACCCGCCGCTGGTCCGACCTGATCCATCGATGACGAGCAAGGGGGGGTAGTGACGGAGAACTTGGTGGTGGTACTCACCGCCTCCAATCTTGAGTACGACGCTGTCCGGCGGAAACTGAACGATCTCCAAGTGCACCGCCACGAGAGGGGCACACGATTTGAGATCGGTACCTTGCCGGGCGCGAAGTACCGGGTAGCGCTGGGGCTGACCGGGAAGGGCAACCAGCCCGCTGCGGGCCTGACCGAGCGAGCGATACAGGAGTTTTCTCCGGTGGCCGTGCTGTTTGTCGGGGTGGCCGGTGCGTTGTGGGATACCACGGCGCTGGGTGACGTCGTGATGGCAACGCACGTTTACGCGTATCACGGCGGCACCAGTGAAAACGATGGGCTTAAAGCACGTCCCCGGGTCTGGGAAATCGCGCACGGGATCAGCCAGATCGCCTCACACCTGGCCCGGACCGGCGACTGGACAGGCTCTGTGCCGTCTGGCATCCGCGTACCGACGGTCCACTTCGGCGCCATAGCCGCCGGTGAGATCGTGCACAACTCCCGGATCTCGCACGAGGCGAAATGGATTCGGGAGCACTACAACGATGCGCTGGCGATCGAGATGGAGGCCGCTGGCGTGGCGCAGGCTGGCCACCTAAGTGGCTCACCGGTGGCCATTGTGCGCGGCATCAGCGACAGGGCCGACGGAACCAAAACCACCAGCGAGGACAGTACCTGGCAGCCGCTGGCCGCAGCGAACGCGGCGGCATTCGCCATCCGGCTCGCCGAAGAGTTGATCAAAGAGCGGGAGCACATCGTGATGGGCGAAAACAACAGCACAAAGAACGGCGGCGTCGTCAACAATTTCTCCTCGGGCCAGGTTGGTATCCAAGCTGCGCACGTCACCGGAAGCACCGTCTGGATGGGTGCAGCGCCTCAGGCTTCGACCAGAGCCGGTCTCATCGCCGAGCTGGCCTTGTTCCGTGAGCGTCTGATCCGCGAACGCTCCATCGGCAATCTCGATGAGGCCACCTACGAGGCGGCACACGCAGAACTCGACATCGCAAGCGAAGCCCTGGATGCGGACACACCAGAGGGTAAGAGCAGGTTGTTCCTGGCGCTTAAGCGGTTACGCGGGCTGATCGCAGACGTGGCGGACCTAGCGGCGAAGATCGTGTCGTTGATCGCGGCAGCGAAGGGGCTGTTATGACCGAGCCCGACGGCGCCACGACCAACACCGCCGAGCCCGGGTCTACCGTTGGTATCCAGGCCGAGCAGGTACACAACTCCATCGTGTACCAACTGCTTCCGGACGCTTCACCGCGCCAGAAGTATGAGGTCGGCGTGCGCTTCCTGGAAGACGGCGTGCCCGGCCGGGCCCGTGAACTGATCAACGAGGCCATTGCGCACGGGCACGACGACGGCGAGGTGCGGTTCCACTGGGTGTTGGCCATGCTCAGCAAGCGTTCGTATCGCGACCTCACCTCCGAGGAGCTCGAGCAACTGAGGCGCACCCCGAGTGTTTTGGAGCGGTATGCCGATGACGAGTGGAAACGTGCGCTCCAGGTGATCTGCGGGTTGTTGGGCAGCCTGCTTGGGTCTGGAAGCGACCCTGGACTGGCGCTTATGGAACTGCATGCCTTACAGCCCCACCAGCGCGACCAAATCGTCCGCCACCTCGATTTTGTTCTCACCGGAGGGCTAAAGGACACCCTGTGGGCCGACACCTGTCAAGCCGCCACACACGACCAATTCAGCAATGACCGCGTCGACCGTGTGTGGGCATATTTTCAACCTGACCCGATCGGTCCGCGGGTCCGGGAACCGGCCGAGGACTTCACCATTCCCGGCGATCGGTTCTGGGCCGTCACCTGGTCCGGCCTGTTTGTGATCGCCGTTGGTTACCTCGGCTGGGCGATTGTGGTGCACGCGACGCCGTTGCCGATGCTTGCATACTTGGTTGCGCTCGGTTCCGGATATGTCGGAGCCCGTAACGGGCTAGAATGGTGCTACCGGGCGGAACGACTGAACGTCAAGGATCGCGCCTACTTTGACCTGCGGAGGGTCAACCAAGCTCCCGAAGGTGGGTTCGCCAGCCGGGTGGACCATTCGTTCACACACTATTTCGCCATATACGTGCCCGACGGGGTGGACCGTGAAGTATGGCTCGCACACACCGCTGGCATCCGGCGTACTCTGCGCAACGAAATCGTCGAGCTCTATCGAGAGAGCAGAATCGGTGTCGATCGGGTCAATTGGCTGATCCGCTACATGGTCAGCGATGTCAAAAAACGCTGGAACAAGGGCACCTTGCTGGAGTACCGCGAGCAGTACCGAATCAAGCCAGCCACGAAGATGTGGAGGATTATGCAAAATCCTCCTTGAAGAAGTATAGGCCGATAGCGGCTCGAAACGAGGACAAGAAGGTCTTCAACGGCCTTCTGTAATCAGTGAAGAGGATCCGCCATGTCTTGAGGTTGGCGATGGCCCGCTCGACGGGCGCAC
>JAFATF010000429.1 GCA_019244045.1 Acidobacteriota bacterium | reverse complement strand
CCATATTCTTGCTCACGACTGCCCTGCTGCCGCGTCCAAGTCTATGCAAACCGGAGAGCGAGGCTAGGCAAAAGGGTTTGCAGGGAAGAGACGACGACAATGCCGGCCGGTGCGTGGGTTCTACCCATAGGCGGGAATTCCAGTTCGGGTACGGTGGACCGACGGGCTCAACGCAGCGATACCCAGGACCCCTCAGGCTGGGGTGAAATGGCTGGGCATACCATAGGCCGAATCGATGACACGACGCTAGTTCGCGAAGCGCAGCGGGGGAATCGCGCCGCCTTCGAGCAGCTGGTTCGCAACTATGATCAGGCGGTGCTGCGGCTGGCCATGCACCTGACCGGATCGGAAAGCGATGCACAGGACGTTTACCAGGAAGCTTTCCTTAAAGCTTACAAGAGCATCGCGAATTTTCGCTTTGAATGCTCCTTTTACACGTGGATCTATCGCATCGTCACCAACATCTGCCTCGACCATCTGCGCAAGAAAAATGTGCGCAAGGAAGAATCGCCGGTGGCCACCGATCAGAGCGGAGATGAGTTTGACGTGCTTAGCCAAGTGCCCGACGGCCGTGCCGCGGCGAATCCGGAGCGCGATTTGATGGCGAGAGAACTTGCATGCCGCATTAATCGCGCTTTAGAGCGGCTGACGCCGCGCGAGCGCATGGTTTTCGAGCTTAAGCATTACCAAGGATTGAGACTTCGCACAGTTGGGGAAATTTTGCACACTACCGAAGAGACCGCCAAGAATACACTTTTTCGCGCCACCCAGAAGCTACGGGGCGCCCTGGCGGATATGCGGTGACCAGGAACGAGCGGTGGCAAACTATGAGCACAAGTTGGATGGAAAACACGAACCCCGGCGGGGGGGTGCAGCTATGAAATGCGAATGGGTGCGGGAGAACATCGTTCTATTTGTCTATAACGAGCTGGCCGATGACGCCCGTTACGAACTCGAACAGCATCTCGCCCGTTGCCAGGAGTGCACGGCCGAGTTGAAAGCGGTTCGCAAGTTCCACGGAACCCTTTCCTCCTTAGCGGTCGAGGAACCCTCCCCAAATTTGCTGGCTGCCTCTCGCATGCGCCTGCAGGAGGCGTTGGAGATGACCGAGCAAGGCGGATTATGGCAACGGCTCACCTTTGACCCATGGGCCTGGCTGCGGCAAATGCGCTTTTCTCCCGCCTTGGCCAGCGTGCTGGTGATTGCCGGCTTTGCCGGCGGGGTGGGCGCAACTTACTCAATGTTTGCCAATCGCAACCCCATGAGCACGGTAGAGCCAGCCTCCTCGGCTCCCAGTCAAGCAACCATTACCGGTATACGCTCCGTTTCCCAGGAACCAGGCAGCGATAAGGTCAGCATCAAATACGACACCACTCGCACCGAAGATGTCGAAGGATCGCTCAACGACCAGCGCATCCAGCAGCTTTTGCTTTTCGCGGCACGCAATAACTACAACTCCGGCGTACGCATGGATTCAGTCGACCTGCTGATGCAGGCGCCCAATGATGCGCATGTACGCGAGGCTCTGATTTACGCCCTGCGCTACGATTCCAATCCGGGTGTGCGGCTGAAAGCGCTGGCGGGGCTGGGCGGGTACGTGAAGGGCGACACCCGCGTACGCGATGCCATTCTGGAAGCCTTAGTGAATGATTCCAACGCCGGCGTCCGCACCCAGGCATTGCGGCTCCTCGGCGCGGTGACCGCCGACAGCAGCGTCCGCAACGTGCTCGAGCAGCTATCAAGGAACGACAAGAATCAGTACATCCGGTCAGAGGCTCGCAATATGCTGGCCCGCTTGCCGGAAATTGATTAAAGGCGGGGCGGCAGCCCGGCAAGCGCGCGGCCCTCTTGAGCAGCTAGCCGCTTGAGACCAGGAGGGCGGCAAAGAAGAACCAGTAAGCGTCGCAAACCATGTCGTACCAACCCAGGCTCTGGCCAGGAGGTAAGACGAAGACGAAAACGAGGATACCAGCGTGAAGCAATTCTCTAACTTCGCCAGGATCTTTGCCACTCTTGTGGCCCTGGCCTGCGCGGCTTTGGCACAGCAGAGCCGCATCTCGAACCGCGCCGGCAACTGGTCCGAGGACACCAGCGGCTCACTTCCCGCGGCACGGAACCTGCAGATCAAGACCGAATTTGGTTCGGTGCGCGTTCAGGGCGGATCTTCCCAAACCATCAGTTACGTTTTTCATAGCACGGCCTACTCCTCCTCCCAAGAACGCGCGCGCCGCCAGCTCGAATCGCTCAAAGTGACCGCCAACCTTCGCGGGGACACCGCCTATATCACAGCCGAAGACGAACAAGGTTCGCATAACCGCTGCTCGGGTGAATTTATCGTGAACGTTCCTCGTGAAATCGGCTCTGTCCGAATCGAAACCGAGGGCGGCAACGTCGTGGTGAATGCGATTGCCGGCCGCGTGCATGCCGAAACCGGCGGTGGCAGTATTCAGGTGGATGAGATCGGCGGCTCTGTCGAGGCCGAGACCGGGGGCGATGCCATCGTCGTGGGCAGCGTAGGCGGCGATGTTCGCCTTGAGACCGGCGGCGGCCGCATTATGATTGGTTCGGTCAAGGGCAAAATTTCGGCCTCGACCGGGGGCGGGGATGTGGTTATCCTTTCCGGCCTGCAGGGCGCCGTGCTCGAGACCGGCGGCGGCAATATTCAAGTGAAGCAGTGTACCGGAAAGGTCAAGGTCTCGACCGGCGGCGGCAACATCGATTTGGGCGATATTGCCGGCCCGGTGGAGATGGAAACCGGGGGGGGAAGCATACGACTGGCTTCCTCGAAGTCCTGGGTACGAGCAGAAACCGGGGCGGGACGAATCGAGCTCAACGCTGTGGCCGCGGCCCACGCAGAAACCGGCGCGGGAGGGATCGTGGCCAAATTTGTCTCTTCCGGCGAGAAGAGCGACTCATCGCTTGAAACCTCGGCTGGCGACATTACCGTCTATATTGCTCGCGATGCGCGCTTGACGATTCGTGCCAGCATCGAAATGGCCAACGGGCATGATATTCACTGCGATTTCGGCGAGATTCGCAAAATGAGCGAAGGTGGCGATTGGGGGCCGAAGACGATTTCCGCCGAAGGTGACCTGAATGGTGGCGGTCCGACTTTGAAGTTGAGTACCGCGACCGGCGATATTCGCATTGTGCGTGCCCCATGAAGTACTTCCTAGTCTTAGGTAAAAGCCGGTCGCCAAAGAAGAAGCGAACGCCGGCAACCCGCTTTGGTGAGGTGAATCATGCGTGCTGTTTGCCTAGCTGTCATCCTCTTAATGCCGCTCGCGTCCTTCGCCAGCCCCGAGCAGATCTATGACAGTTCTCCGGAGTTGGACGGCTACTTGAGCGAGGAGCCCGGTACGAACGCATATTTAGGAGTCGATATCGCCGATGTGACCTCCGATCGCCTCTCCCCCCTTAAGCTTAAACGCGAAGCGGGAGTCGAAGTGACCATGGTCGACGAGGATGCTCCAGCGGGCAAGGCAGGTCTGAGGGAGCACGACGTTATCCTGACAATGAATGGAACCACCATTGAAAGTGGCGCGCAGCTGCGCCGCATGATCCACGAGACTCCTGCCGGACGGATCGTAACGCTCGGCATCAGTCGTAATGGTGAGCCGCTTACCATTAAGGCGCAACTGGCGGCGCGCGGGAAATTTGTGTCTAGCTCACCCGCCAAGTCCTTTCACTTCGATATGCCCGCCATGCCGGTTATGCCCGCCATGCCGGAGATCGACTTCCCCGTTTCCGTCGTGGTGGTGCACTCGGCCATGCGCAGCGGACTGATGGTAGAAAACCTTACTCCGCAGTTGGGAGACTATTTCGGAACCAAGGAAGGCCATGGCGTGCTGGTGCGCTCCGTCGAGAAGGGAAGCCACGCCGACAAGGCTGGATTTCGCGCCGGCGACGTGATCGTGCGGGTTGACAAGGATGAGGTGCACGACACAAGCGATTTCAGTCATAGCCTGCGGGGACACCGCAGCGGCGGGCCGCTGACCATCGGCATTATCCGCGACAAGCGGGAACAGAACCTGACCTTGACCCTGCCCGAGGGCAAACAGTCAGGCGAGCTGTTGGGCGATGAAGATGTCGACTCTTCTGATATCGAAACCGGCATCGATATGGACGAGCTGGCCGCCCAGATCTCGCGCGTACGGCCACAGATGGAATTGGCCATTCAGGAGGCGGGGCGGGCTTTTGAGGATCTCCGCAAAGGCTTGTGCCAGCGCAACCAGTGGCAGCGCAAGCAATGGCGGCAACAGGAGCAGAAGCTCCAGAAGCAAATGCGGGAGCAGCACCTTAACTTCGAGAAGCAATGGAAGCTCGAGCAGAAAGAAATCCAGCGGGAGCTCCAGCACCTCCAAAATACCCGCGAAATTTAAAGGTCGAACCTTGGTAAACAGTCGCAGGAAGACGGCCCTGGTTAGCGCGTGTCCTCCAGCAGAACCCCTGAGCCTGCCTAACCAACTCAGGTCGGGACCCGGCAATCGGTTAGCCTCCTGCTGAGGTCGCTTGACCGGTGCGAGCCAGCCAGATGCGGTTCCGGCCGCCCTGCTTAGCCGCATAAAGAGCACGATCGGCGGCATTGACCAACTGATCGCGTTCGCTTCCATGCTCGGGAAAGATCGCGATTCCGGCGCTGATATGCACCGGACGCGCGACGCCGGGGAATTGCCACTCGGCGACTACCTTCCTCAATTTCTCAGCTACCTTGATGGCATGCTGCGCGCCAGTCTGGGACAGCAGCACGACGAACTCCTCACCCCCATAGCGGCATATGACGTCAATCTTGCGCAGTTGTTGGGAGAAGATCGAGGAAACCTGCCGCAACACTTCATCGCCCAACAGATGACCGAATTCATCGTTGAGACGTTTGAAATGATCGATGTCGATCATGACCACTGCCATGCTGGTCGCGAAGCGTTTGGCGCGCTCAATCTCCTCCCCGATGCGCAGCTCGAAGAAGCGGCGGTTGAAGATCCCCGTGAGCCCGTCCACGTAAGCGAGCTGGCGGATGCGCTCGATGTGGTGCGCATTCTGTATGGCGGTCGCGCACATATCAGCTACCGACTCGAGCGACTGCTGGTCGCCATCCTGAAATGCAGTCGGTCGTGCGCTTGCCAAAAGCAATAAACCCAACCGCTGTCCGAAAGAAATAAGCGGTATACACATCTGCGATCGTGTTTCGCGGAAAAGCACATCCGAACTGCCGGGCTCCACATGGTTGTCCACCTGTGTTCTGCGAGAACTCAGCGCGTCAGCCCACCACCCGCGCGATAAGAACTTGCTGTCCTCGGGAGTCAAGCACAGCGACAGGTTGCCGTGGTGTGCCCGCAACAGAAGGTCGTCCTGTTCCCTGAGCATGACGGCCACATGGTCGAGACTAAACGCCTGCTGAGTAAGTGAGCAGATTTTGGCCAACAATTCCGGAAGCTCCAGCACCACAGTCATCTGTTGGGCAATTTTGTTGATAGCTTCCAGCTGCTGCGTACGCGTGCGCTCTAAGGAATGCAGGCGGGCATTCTGCAAGGCCATCGATGCCTGAGTGGAGAACAAGATCAACAGGTCAATGGTATCGGCATCAAAGTGATCGAGGTTCTCGCTCTGGCAGTCGAGAACTCCCAGCACCTCATCCCGCACCATCAGGGGTACAGCTACTTCCGACCGGGTTCTCGGCCAACAACACAGGTAACGAGGATCTTTGCCGACATCGGGGGCGTATATCGGACGCTTCTGTTGCGCCGCGCACCCGGTGAGTCCCTTTCCGATGGCAAAACGGATGTTTCCCCCGTCTGGATCCCATCCGATCTGGCTCTTTACCACCAGTTCTTGCGCTTCCTTGTCGAGCAGGAGAATGGAGGCGTTTTCGAGATGAAAGTAATCGCGCACAATGGCCAGGATCTGCCGCAGCACCTCGTCCAAGGCGAAGGCTGACAATACGGCTTGACTGGCGTCGTAAAGGATGGCGATTTTCTGCATAGGAACGCCTGCTGGATTGTAACGGTGGGCGTTCGA
>JAFATF010000423.1 GCA_019244045.1 Acidobacteriota bacterium | reverse complement strand
TAGCTGATCGATCAGTTCCCTTTCGGTGTAGGAAGTGAAACCGCCGCTGCCATAGGCCTCAATCTCATCCCGCACTTCGCCGACCAGACGCGGCAGGGGTTCCTGCAGAAGCTGCGCCTTTAGATCCCAGAGACACGTGTCGATGGCCGAGATCGCGCTCGCAACCAGACCTGGGCGACCCCAGTTGCGGACCTGGCGGTCCATGGCGGAGTGGAGAGCGGGGATGTCGAAGGGATCTGCGTTGAGGATCTGCTTATTGATTAACTCCTCTGCGACGCGGGCCGCTGCGGAATTCGCGTATGAATAGCCGAGGCCTGTCACGCCATCGGCGGTCAGCTCAACGATGACGATGGTGGTCGAATTCCACGCAGCGGTTCCGTCCGACTCGGGTTTGTCGGTTGGAATCGTAAAGGCGGATATGCGGCCAGACTTGATTCTGGTTCCTGAACCGTCGAAACCCATTTTGCGAATCGAAACTAGACCAGTTCTTTTATGCGATCTTTCGCTATGGTGGAGGCGATCTTCTGCCAGTCCTTGGTGCCGCGCGCAAGAGATTCGGCGAAGTGATAGGCGTGCTCGGGTTTGATCTTGGCAGGCAGAGGCGGTTCGTTCGGATCCACAAAGCACTCGACCAGAACAGGGCCGGCAGTAGAAAATGCAGTATCGATGACGCGGCCGCATTCGGCGGGGGTCCGAATGGTCAGACTCGCCCAGCCGAAGCCGCGCGCGACGGTTGCGAAATCGATCGGCTGAAGGCTGGTGACGTACTCCGGGTTGCCAAGCAGAACCATTTGCTCCCATTTGATTTGGGCGAGCTCGTCGTTCTTGATGAGGAACACCTTGATCGGCAGTTTGTACTTCATGCAGGTGGCCATTTCGCCCATCAGCATCGTGAAGCCGCCATCCCCGACCCAGGCAACGACCGGGCGCTCTGGGAAAGCGATCTGAGCAGCGATCGCGTATGGAAATCCGTTCGCCATGGTGGCGAGATTCCCAGAGCAGCTATGCATCTGGCCTGCTTTCGCCGGGATCTGACGCGCCCACCATGTGGTATTGCTGCCGGAATCTCCAGCGACGATTGCGTTCGAGGGCAAGCGCTTCCCGAGTTCCCAGGCGACGACCTGAGGTTTCATGGGCACGTCTTGACGCGTACCGCGCTCCTCCATGAGCTCTTTCCATTCCTTCATACCTTTCTGGGCTTTTTCGAGGAAAGACTTGCTCTTCTTCTTGAGAAGCGGGATGAGGGCGCTGAGCGTCTGTCCTGTGTCACCGACCAGCGCCACGTCGGCAGGATATCGAAGACTGATCCGGGTGGGATCGATGTCGATTTGCACGCACTTGGCCTGGCCCGGTTTCGGATAGAAGGCGATGTAGGGGAAACTGGAGCCGACAATCAGCAGCGTGTCGCACTCTTCCATCGCATCTTCAGAGGGCTTGGTACCGAGAAGACCGATGCCGCCGGTTGTGTAGGGACTGTCGTCCGGAACACAGGCCTTTCCAAGCAGCGGCTTGACAATCGGCGCACCCAACAGTTCGGCGATGCGCTCCAGTTGCTTGCCGCATCCTAAAGCTCCGCGGCCGGCCAGGATGGCGACTTTTTTGCCATGATTCAGGATTTGAGCCGCTTCTTCGATCGCGGCTTGCGCGGGCATCCGCGATCCGACAGAAAAGGTGGTGCTGTCGGCATGCCCCTTCACATTCCGGTTTGAGCGTTCGTCGTCACTGACGGCCTGATCCTGAATGTCGATGGGGGTCGTGATATGGGCCACGCCTTTGCGGGCGAGAGCGGTACGGATGGCGAGCTCCGTCACGTTGCGGGCATGCGCGGCGCCCATGATGCGCTCGTTGTACACGCACGCGTTCTCGAAGAGCTTGTCGAGTTCGACGTCCTGCTGGGTATACGTTCCGATCAGGTCATGAAATTGCATGCCGGTAATGGCAAGTACAGATTGACCGTCCATTTTGGCGTCGTACAAACCGTTCAGGAGGTGAATTCCTCCGGGTCCTGAGGTCGCAAGGCAGACACCGAGCCGCCCCGTGAATTTGGCGTAGCCGCACGCCATGAAGGCGGCTGCCTCTTCGTGGCGCACCTGAATGAAACGGATCTTGTCCTGGGCCTTGCGGAAAGCTTCAATGATGCCATCGACGCCATCGCCGGGCAGGCCAAATATCGTGTCCACGCCCCATTCAGTAAGGGTTTCGACGATTACATCTCCGGTTGTTTTTGCCATCGCTTTTACTGGGTCTCCACTGGTAGAGACCCGGTGACCTGATAAACGGTGACGGAGAAAAGGCGGCTGCTGAGCTGGTCCAATGCTGTAAGTAATATCAGGCTCGCAACAGATCACGCCTCAACACGTCTACGCAATGGCAGGCCGCTGTCCATCAGATATGAAACATGCAAGTGCTTGAAGTGAGCGGGAAGACCGCGCCGCGATACGATGCTTTGGTTTTGCGGGTAAAAGAAGCGGCCGCAGCAGTCGACAGACACGTAAAGGATGGCCGCTTTCAGCGCTCGCTCGCGGCGGTGACCGCCGCTTCCAGCTTGGTTAGCGGCCTCGAAGTCACGTACGAACATTACAAGGGGAGTTTCAGCAACCCTGTGATGTACACGCCGGTGATTCTGAGCGGCGCCCTCACGGGGGCGGCAGTCGCCGGGTTTTTCAGCCGAAAAGCTGCCCGGCGAGCCATGCGGTGGATTTCGGCCATCACTCTTGCGGACGGAATCATTGGGTTCGGCTTTCACGTTCGCGGGATTCAGCGCAAACCAGGCGGTTGGCGGATTCCGCTTACGAACGTGATTATGGGACCTCCGATCTTTGCACCGCTCTTGTTTGGCACGGCGGCTTACCTCGGATTCATGGCGTCGTATCTGCGCCGTGAGGAAGACGAGGAAGTAGGCACGCAGAATTCTAAGCGGCAAATCACCGATGGCGATCAACAATCGAAGCGCTCCGGTTGGCGGCAGCAGCTTCGCGAGGGGCGGTTCCAAAGGCATCTTTGCCTTGTAACCGCGGCGTGGACCTTCTTCTCGGGAATTGAAGCCTGGTATTCGCACTACAAGAGCCGGTTTCGGATCTGGGCGCAGTGGACCCCGGTGATCCTGGCGCCGATTCAACTGGCCGCCTGCATCGGCGGCTTCTATAGCGAGCGCGTAGCGAACCGCGTGCTGCCGGTCACCTCCACGCTGGCAATGGTGAACGGAGGAGTCGGATTTTTCTACCATGCTCGGGGGATTGTGCGGCGGCCGGGCCACACACGGCACTGGCTGTACAACATCCTGTATGGGCCTCCGATCTTTGCGCCTTTGCTGTTCTCGGCATGTGGTTTCCTGGGAGCGCTCGCGGGCATGTTACGGAGAGAGTCGTGATTGAGATTGAATTGGGCGCCGAATTGGTTCTGCGTGATCCAGAAACGCAGCAGCCGCTTGCGCCGAAACAGCAGCCTGGTTACTATCCGGGCTACAGCACGCTTGGTCAGAAAGGATATTGGGATGCGACGACGCGGCGCGCAGTGGAGGACCGAGTGTACAACGTCCCGCCGATCCGGTTCTTTACTGAAGACGAATTGCTCACCATTACCGTCGCGTGCGAACGGATTCTGCCACAAAGCGACCGGCTACCTGCACGCCGGATTCCGATAGTTCCGCACATCGATGAACGGCTGTACAAGAACGAAATCGATGGTTACCGTTTCGCCGGCATGCCCTCTGATCGCGATGCGTACCGCTTGGGCATTCGTGCGATCGAGGATATGGCGCGCTCGATCCACAAGCAGCCGTTCGTAGATCTGGAGCCGCTGAAGCAAGATTTCATCCTGAAGAGCCTACATGATGGCAAACCGCTGGTCCCGCACAAGGTTTGGGAGGCGATGTCAGTTAGCCGGTTCTGGCACATGATCGTGCAGGACTGCGTGTCGGCTTATTACTCGCATCCGTGGGCTTGGGATGAAATTGGCTACGGAGGTCCGGCGTATCCACGCGCCTATACGCGGCTAGAAAACGGATTGCCCGAGCCGTGGGAAGTGGATGAGCAGCGATACGAATGGGCCGCACCGGCAGAATCGCTTTCCGATACCTATGAACCCGGGGATGATCCGGGCAGCGTCTCCGGCCAGGGAGGCACGCATTGAAATCTCCGCTGTTCGGTTCTTTCAGTAAGCCGGATACGGACGAGAAAATTTTGGGCCCTATGCAGCGCATCTCGCTAAAGAAGATGCGTCGCTTCCCGGAGAGTGAACCGGTCGATTACGTCGTAGTGGGAATCGGCTCGGCAGGCGGGGTGCTGTGCCAGCGGCTCGCGAAGGCGGGATTCAGCGTCATCGGCTTGGAGGCAGGCCCGTTCTGGGACACGGAGCGGGACTGGGTGAGCGACGAGAAGGGTTCGCGCAAGCTGTATTGGAACGACCTGCGTATCACGGGCGGCGAAGATCCGCTCGCATTCGGTGAAAACAACAGCGGCAAAGGCGTAGGCGGCGGGTCCGTTCACTGGGCCGCGTTTGCGCCGCGCTTTCATCCATCGGACTTTCGGGTGTATAGCGAAGACGGCGTCGGCTGTGATTGGCCGATTTCGTATGAGGACCTGAAGCCCTATTACGAACTGCTCGAGCGGGAAATGCCAGTTTCGGGACCGGCACATTTCCCGTGGGGCGATCCACACGGTTATCCGTACGGGCCGCATCCGGTCGGGGGGGTGGGGAACACATTAATTAAAGGATGCACAAAGCTGGGAATCCCAGTTGTGGCGGGCGGCCCGGTGGCGATTCTGGCCGGATCACACGGCGACCGGCCGCACTGCATCTATCGCGGCTTCTGCATTCAGGGGTGCAAGGTCGGCGCGAAAGCGAGCACGCTGATTACTCACGTACCTGAGGCAATCGAATACGGGGCGGAGATTCGGGATCGCTCGATGGTGTTTCGCGTGTCGATGAAAAGTAAGACGGGCGCGGATGGTGTGTTCTATCACGACGAGGATGGGCGCGAGCACTTTCAGCGAGCGAAGGCACTGATCGTTGCAGGCTACGCAATCGAAACGCCCAGACTGTTGTTGAACTCAGCCTGTCCCGGACACGAGCGCGGACTGGCGAATTCGAGCAACACGGTTGGGCGTTACTTGATGGCACAGGCCGGAAACGTAATTCTGGGGCGCTTCGCGGACCTCGTTCGTATGTATAAGGCGCCGCCGGCGCACGCACTCACCGAGCACTTCTACGAAACGGACCCGGTGCGCGGATTTGCGCGAGGCTTCGCGATTCAGACGGTCGGGCCGTTGCCGATTGCGTTTGCCAAACAAATGATGAAAGCCAAAGGTGCGTGGGGTTGGGGCATGCGGCGGGTCATGATGGATTACAACCACTGGTCGAGCCTCGGATTGCTCGGCGAGATTCTCCCCTGGCCCGACAATCGAGTGGAATTGGCCGAGGAGAAGGATCAGTTCGGAATACCCGTAGCCAAGATCACCTTCACGTTGCACGAAAACGATAAGAAGATGATCGAGTTCGGTAAGAAGGTGGTGATGGAGGTCATGTGGGCAGCCGGGGCGGAGGAGGTGGTGCAGGAATCGCGCTACGCGCACCTGGTTGGCGCCGCGAGAATGGGCGATGATCCATCGAGTTCCGTTGTAGACAAATTCGGACGCACGCATGATGTATCGAATTTGTTCGTGTGCGATGGAAGCATTCTGCCGACGCAAGGATCCGCAAACCCGGGGTTGACGATTCAGGCGCTCGCGGCGCGCACTGCCGATTATCTGATTTCGCAGGGTGAAAGGATTTTCGAGTCGGACAGGCGCGATATGACGACGCCTCCGATCCGTCGCGAGCTGGCCGTGAAAGGCGCGTTTGTACACGGGATTCCGCGGTTTTGGAATTGAGAACGCCGAGCCTCTCCCAAGCGTCCGTCATACTAAGAAAAGATCCCTCAAGGTCGTCCACGTAGACGGCCAAAGCCTGCATGAAGATCATTGTTTCCGTAAAACAAGTGCCCGCGCGCGATTCCGCGTTGCGCGTGAACAACGACGGCAAATGGCTCGATGAATCCGATCTCAGCTACGAGATGAACGAGCCGGATGCCTATGCTCTCGAAGAAGCGCTGCAATTGAGAGAAAAATTGGGCGGAGAAGTGGTTGTCGTCTGCGCAGGGCCCCAGCGGGCGACGCAAACGATTCGCGAGGCGCTGGCCAAAGGAGCCGATCGAGCAATTCACGTCGAAATCGCGGAAGGACCGGCGCTCGATGCGCTGGCGACGGCGAGACTGCTGGCCAAAGCCGCTCAATCCGAGTCACCGGACCTGATTCTTACAGGTCTGCAATCCGACGATTTAGGCTACGGGCAGACGGGCGTGATTGTGGCTGAGCTGCTCGGATTTTCGCACGCGACGATTGTGATGGAAGTGGAGCCGCAGGACGGAACCGTGCGGGTGAAACGCGAACTCGAAGACGGCTGGTTTCAGCATGTAGTCTTGCCATTGCCGGTGGTGCTGACTATTCAATCGGGTATTAAGAAGCTGCGGTACGCCACGTTGATGGGCATCAAGAAGGCAAAGACGAAGGAAGTGAAAACGATTGCGGCTAGCGAACTAGAGGCGGACGCTTCGTCATCTGCGGCAATGGACCAAGTCTATCTGCCGCAGCGCAGCAAACAGACGCAGATTCTTACGGGGAACTCCAAAGAAGTGGCTCACCAGCTTGTCGAAAAACTGAAATTCGAGGCGCGGGTGCTATGAGCGTCCTGGTAATACTGGAGCAGCGCGACGGAAAATGGAACCGGCTCTCGTTCGAGGCGCTGGCGGCGGCACGGGCGATCGCGGAGGCTGTGGGCGGGTCGGTGAATGCAGCGCTGTTGGGAGCTCAAACGGAGTCTCTTGCCAATGAAGCCGCGAAATGCAAAGTAGAAAAGGTCTTCGTGATCAACGATCCGCTTCTGGCGCAATACACGCCCGAGGGATACACGGCGGCGCTGCAGCAGTTGATCGAAGCCGTTCACCCGAAGGTCGTTGTCTTTCCTCACACGTATCAGGTGCGAGATTTCGCGCCGAAACTGTCCACGCGCTTTGGAAGGCCTCTCATAAGCGATGTTGTGTCTGTAAAGACTTCGGACGGACGGGCAATGTTCGTGCGCCAGTTGTTCCAGGGAAAGCTCAGCGCCGATGTCCACAGCAGCGGAGATCCGCAGTTTGTTTCCATTCAGGCCGGAACTTTCCGAGCCACGGAACCGGGCGACCAAGCGGGATCGGTTGAAAAGTTTCCGGCGAAGCTTGACGCGAGCCAAATCCGCAGCAAGCCCGAACAACCGTTTCGAGAGGCACAACGATCGGTGGATCTTACTGCCGCAAACGTAATCGTCTCGGTGGGTCGCGGCATTAAAGAAAAGGACAACTTGCCGGTAGTCGAGGAACTCGCCAAGGCGCTTGGCGCAGAGCTGGCGGCCTCGCGCCCGATCTGTGATAACGGCTGGCTGCCGATGGAGCGGCAGGTCGGCAGTTCGGGCCAGACGGTCGCGCCGAAAGTCTATTTCGCCGTAGGGATCTCCGGCGCCATCCAGCACCTGGTCGGAATGAAGGGTTCGAAGACGATCGTTGCCATCAATAAGGATGAGAGCGCTCCGATCTTCGAAACCGCCGATTACGGAATCGTAGGCGACCTCTTCGAGGTCGTGCCGGCGCTGGTGGAAGAGATCAAAAAGTCGAAAGCATAAGTTGGTTGATGAAGCGAAGTCTGAAGTGCAGTACTCCGGGCGCGATTGGTGCGGCCGTTTGCGTCAGCCTGGCGGTCCTGGCCGGTTGCAGCCGGCCGGTCTCAAAGGATGTGGCCGCCACGGTAAACGGGCGGCCCATTACCTACTCCGAACTGGATCGAATTATAGCGGCGCAGTTCCCGAACGCGCCCATGAAGAGCAATGCCGACCAAACGGTGCAATTACGCCTCGAAGCGCTGCGGGCACTTATCGACAACGAGATCATGCTCCAACGGGCGGAGAAAGAAGGCTTACTGGCCTCCGACGCCGACGTGGATGCGAAATTTAACGAGCTCAAGGCGCCCTACACGCAGGAAGAATTTCAAAAGCTTCTCAACCAGAGAAAAATGAGCGTTGCGGATTTGAAGGCGCAGATCCGGCGCGAGAACAGCGTGCAAAAGCTGTTCAATAAAGAGATCGGCAGCCACATTTCGATCTCCGATGCGGATGTGACCGCCTTTTACAACGCGAATAAAGCCAGCTTCAATCTCGCGGAAAACAAGGTTCGATTGGCGCAGATCCTTGTCACACCGGCTCCGGACTCGAACGTGAACAATCTCAAAAACGATAAGGCGCAAAATGAGCAGCAAGCTCACAATAAGATCGACATGATCGATATGCGCGTGCGGCAGGGCGAAGACTTCGCGACGCTAGCCCAGAACTATTCGGAAGATGGAAAATCGGCTCCGAACGGGGGCGATTTGGGGTTCATTCCCGAGTCTGCGCTCGATCAAGCCAACCCGGAGCTTCGGAAAGTGATTCTGGACATGACGCCGGGCCAGGTCTCGCCAGTTCTCCACACGCCGGAGGGTTATCGGATCATCAAGTTGATTTCGAAAGAGCCTGCGGGGCAGCGCCAATTAAGTGATCCGCGCGTGCAAGAAGAAATCCGGCAAGGTCTGTTCCAAGGCAAGGAGCAGATGCTGCGGTCAGCCTTCTACGAAGTCGCGCGAAGCGAGGCGAAAGTTGTGAACTACTACGCTCAGTCGGTGCTGGCCAGCCGGGATACCAAGTAGCTTTTCAGTTGTGATACTCGCCTGAGTCGCCTCGACCCGGCTCTGGATCCGGTTCAGCGCCGTCCGCAAGCTCCGCCAGCCGCTCCATGATTTCCGGCTTGCGCTGATGGTACGTGCTGATGCCTGTAAGCGGCGTCTCCTCCAGAATCTTCCCGTCTGCGTCGGAGTAGACGACGCAGAATTCGCCCGGAACGCTTAAGCTGTAAATCTCTGCTTTGACTTTCCCATGCGTGAGCGTCGTGACTAGTTCGCGTTCCATATTACCGATTATTTCTCAAGAGGCTTGAACGGGAGGAACAGGAGGCTGTATGGCCGGGGCTTACGCAGGGGGTTAGGCAGACGGTTTCATCACAGAAGCACCTGGTCTACATGCGAAGAACGTCGATCAAAGCCGAAAGGGCAGCGGGCTGCTGCCGTCGACTCGGATAATAAAGAAAGAAACCAGGGAATGGTTGACACCAGTCTTCCAGCACTTGCACCAGTCCGCCACTCGCGAGATGCGGTGCTGCATTTTCCTCCGACATGTAAGCCAGACCGACGCCGTCGAGTGCAGCATGAATGACCAGGTCCAGATCGTCGACGATCAGTGGCCCATTAACCGCGACTGACAGAGATTTTTTGCCCCTCTCGAACTCCCATCGGTATAGGCCCGCATCACCGTGTCGAAAGTTGATACATCGATGGCCCAGTAAGTCACGGGGTAACTTCGGCCTTCCATGCGACTCGAGATAACCGGGCGACCCCACAATCACCGGTCTGAGGTCCGCAGAGACACGAACCGCGATCATATCCTTCTCGATGTACTCCCCGAAGTGAATGCCCGCGTCGAACCCTTCGGCTACGATGTCCAAGCGACTATCGTTGGTGGTAACGTCGAGCACGACATCCGGGTAATCGCGGGCGAACTGACCAAGCTTTGGGGCTAGCACGGTGCTGGCTGCGAGCCGAGGCACGAGCAAGCGGACACGGCCAGCAGGTTTATTTCTTAGGCCGGACACCTGGTCCAAAGCATCTTGAACTTCTGTGAGTGCCGGGCGCAACCGCCTAAGGAGGTCTTCTCCAGCATTGGTCGGAGCGACGCTTCTTGTGGTTCGCGAGAGCAGCCGCACGCCGATGCCTTCTTCGAGGGCTCGCATTGCATGACTCATTGCGGAGGGAGAAACGCCCAGGCGCTTCGCGGCCCGCGTAAAACTGTGTTCCTCTGCAACCGCGAGGAACGCCGACAAGGCGCTGAGATCGTGCTGCAGCATTTGTGAATTATATTCATAAGGCCTTGCCAATTATTGGCCTTCTCAAACGCGCGGCTTCCCTTTACCTTGGTATTAGAGGCGACGAGCAAGGACGCACGCCAAACTGCTCGCTTCTGTAATCCGGACCGGCTCTACCGATCCTGGTGCGATCCCGGCGTTATGCGACCGCACTCGAGGCAGTTCCCCTGTTACGTCACCAATGCTGGCAAGCAGTAGGGCTCGGCGAAGGCGTGACGATCTTAGTAAAAGGCATCAATCATGAATAACAACACGTTGGACTTTACTGGCAAGGTGGCACTCGTGACCGGGGCAGCCACCGGCATGGGGCTGGCCACGGCGCAGGCGTTCGCCGAGGCAGGCGCGGCCGTTGTGCTGACCGACGTCAGAGAGGACTTGGCAAAGGCGGAAGCGCAGAAGCTAGCGGCCGCCGGTCAGAAGGCAATCGCCGTTCGCTGCGACGTGAGTGACGACGCCCAAGTGGCGGCGATGGTAGAGCGCACGGTTGCCGAGTTCGGCCGACTCGATGCTGCCTTCAACAACGCGGGGGTAATGGCCCGCATCGCCCCGACCGCGGACAGCACGCGCGAAGATTGGGATCGCGTGATCAACATCAACTTGCGCGGCGTCTGGAGCTGCATGAAACAGGAACTGCGGCAGATGGAACGCCAGCGCAGCGGCGCGATCGTCAACAACGCGTCGGTCGGCGCCTTGACCGGCAATCCCGGCATCGGTTCCTACATCGCCTCCAAGCACGGCGTGGTCGGCCTGACGCGGACGGCCGCCCTGGAATACATCAGGCACGGCATCCGCGTGAACGCAATCAATCCCGGCCTGATCGATACCCAGATTGCCCGCGATGTCGTCAGCGGGGATGAGCAGGCGTACGAGGATATAGCGAAGCAGGTTCCCATCGCCCGCGCTGGCAGGCCCGAGGAGATCGCCTCGGCCGTGCTTTGGCTTTGCAGCCCCGGGGCGAGCTACGTTGTGGGTCACGCGCTTACGGTGGACGGCGGAATGACGGTGGTTTGATCGCGCTCAGTAAAAGAATCTGAACAAGGAGATTACACATGCGAGGAACTATGCTGTACGGACCGCGCGACATTCGGTTCGAAGAACGCCCGGAGCCGACAATTGTTAAGCCGACAGATGCCATCATCCGGCTCTCGGCCACATGTATCTGCGGATCAGACCTGTGGCCCTATCGAGGCATCGCTAACTTTGCAGAACTGCCCACCCCCATGGGGCACGAGTACTGCGGCATCGTGGAAGAGGTCGGTAACGAGGTTAGTAACATCAAGCCGGGCCAGTTCGTGGTTGGCTCGTTTGCTGCTTCCGACAACACTTGCGTCATCTGCCATGACGGTTATCAATCTTCGTGCGTCCAACGCGAGTTCATGAGTACCGCACAAGCTCCAATCTTGCGCGTTCCGCTTGCGGACGGCACCTTGGTCGCAACACGCGACCTTCCTCCCAAAGAACTGATCCCGAGTCTGCTGGCGACATCAGACGTGCTGGGCACGGGCTGGTTCGCCGCAGATGCCGCCAACGTGAAGCCGGGCAAAACAGCGGTGGTCGTGGGTGACGGTGCGGTGGGGCTCCTGGCTGTGCTCTCCGCGAAGCAGATGGGCGCTGAGCGGATCATCGCGATGAGCCGGCACGAAGCCAGGCAGAAACTTGCGCGAGAGTTCGGCGCCACGGACATCGTGACGGAGCGTGGTGATGAAGGCATTGCGCGAATTAAAGAGATGACGAAGGGGATTGGGGCTGATTCCGTCCTGGAGTGCGTGGGCACGCAGGAATCCATGATGCAGGCAATTCGTTCCACTCGTGCTGGCGGATTCGTCAGCTACGTTGGGGTGCCGCACGGTGTTCAACTCGATGGGACAGAGCTGTTCTTCGCCGAGGTCCATCTGCATGGCGGCCCAGCCCCGGTGCGCCGCTACCTCCCTGATCTGATTAACTTGGTCCTGAACGAGAAGTTCAATCCAGGAAAAGTGTTTGATCTGACGCTGCCGCTCGACCAAGTCGCCGAAGGTTATCGCGCGATGGACGAACGCCGGGCCATCAAGACGTTACTTCGCCCGTGAGTACCTGACGGGAGCGCAAACATGGAAATCAAACGAGTTGGCTCGCAACCATCCGCAAAGGGTCCTTCCGATTGGTTTACGGGGAACGCACGCATCGATCCGCTTTTCCAGGCGCCTGATCCCGTACCAAGCGCACAGCTCGATTTGCAGAGCGTCGTGCGCGGTCCAAGTGTTCAGGGCGCAAGCGTAACCTTTGAACCGGGTGCGCGGACGGCCTGGCACACTCATCCTCTGGGACAGACCCTCATCGTTACAGCGGGCTGTGGCTGGGCGCAGCCCGAAGGCGGCCCGATCGAGGAGATTCGCCCCGGTGATGTCGTGTGGTTTTCGCCCGGTGAAAAGCATTGGCACGGAGCCACGCCGACGACAGGTATGACGCACATCGCTATTCAGGAAAAGCTCAACGGAAAGGTCGTTGACTGGATGGAACATGTCAGCGACGAACAATACCAGACACGTTGAGTCTTCGCCTCGCTGAGAAGCGCGGGCTCATCCTTTCCATCGGGACTTCTATGCTCAGGAGCAAAGTATGGCAGGGAATATTAACGGAAGCTTGAAGGGTAAAGTCGCGTTTGTCACGGGAGCAGGAAGCGGCATCGGCCGTGCGACAGCGATGGCGTTTGCACGCGAGAGTGCGAGCGTGATGCTCGCTGATGTTTCCGATCGAGGCAATCAAAAAACTGCCCGAATCATCGAGGAACTCGGGGCACGCGCGCTCGCCGTCAGATGCGATGTGACACGAACCGACGATGTCAAGGCTGCACTGGACAAGACAGTTGAAGCGTTCGGCCGTCTCGATTTCGCATTCAACAACGCCGGTTCCGAACAACCGATGGTGGCGACCGCCGATCTGACGGAGCAGGAGTGGGACCGCGTCATGGCGATCAACCTTCGCGGCGTGTTTCTATGCCTGAAATATGATGTGCATCAGGAAACGTCGTGAACGCCGGCCCAATCTAAGGCATCTTTTCGGTCGGCGAACGCTCGCATGCTGATAGGTCTGCCATCTCGGAATGTGTAAACGTCAGCTAATCGGACGTCATGCCAATCGCTACTCCCCTTCGTTCGTATTCGGGCGTGAACAAAGACGACGACACGATTCCCCTTCACGATGAACTTTTCGGGTTCGCTTCGACCTTCGGCCCAGCCAGCTCGCGATTGGGTCAGATACTGCGAAACGCCTGCATGTCCATGATAAGTTCCGCCGCCGGGGAAAGACGCTGGTTCCGTCCATTCGATAGCTGGATCAAGCTCTTCGACCGCTTTCGCGATATCACCTCGATTGAACGCGTCGTAAGCATTCTTAAGAAGCCGAATTGCATGGTCCCGCTGTTCCGTAGTATCCAAAGCGTCCCTCCTGTACCAATCGCAGTTCGAGGCCAGAATCCCTACGACAACCATGAGAGCAGCCGCGATGGTCTCTCGTTTACGGCACACAACAGTGATTTTAGTTGCACCGTGATAAGCAGTGCTGGTCGCAAGCAAGCCAGCATTGCCGAACAAAAAGATCCTACTGCGAGAGTCGCTTTAGACACCGTGTTTATCAGTCGTGTCCGGACGGTCGGCAATTCGGTAGTTGCGCAAATAGTCGCCAAATTCGGCTGCTCTTCTTGACTGCGCCTTACGCAGCCGTGGAGCTTTCTTTTCCGGCTCGCCCGCCGGGCGCGAGTGCAAGGAGCGCGAACCCGATTACGATGAACACCGCGACACCGATCAACTCCCGGCGTGCAACGATATTTCGCAATGCCTGAAAGCCCATGACGGCAGCGTGAGCCAGGCTCGACCATGCAGTGAAGGCGATCAGGCTGCGATGCGCCGACGGTTTGCGGACCGCGGCCAATAGGAAGATGCCCAGCGTGACATATAGGCTAAACATCATAGACAACGCAGGATCTTCTCGCACGAACAACACCAGCGGATAAACCGAGGCCAGAAACAGCAAGCCTACAAATACCAATCCAATCTTCAAGGCTCTTTCTCGATTCATCCACGGCTCCTTCATCGGTTATCGATTCCGAGTTGCGTGAGTAGCTCGCAGCAACGAGCTAATCGTTCACCGATCAACATGGACCTTGTGAAGAGTCACTTTTCGTGCCTCCTTCCGAGTGGCGCGTCATCATTGATCTATTTGAAGATAAAGGAGAAGTCCCTCGTCGAAACGCTGGTGTTGCAATCACGCCGTCGCCAAACCGTCGCCAGCAGACTGCTCAAAGCGTCGCAGGAGTGCATCGACACCCTCGGGCCTTTGGCTTGGCTCACAAGCGAGACACCAAATGAAGAAATCGCGCCAGACTTGTGGAGTATCTTCGAGAGAACTCTCCAGCAAAACGCCGTTCCGCGCAAACGAAGGACGGCGCCCCGTTGCCATCTCGCATGTGATGATGGCCAGTGCCCAAATGTCAGCTCTGGGGTCCGGTTTCGCTCCGGATAGCACTTCAGGTGACATATATGCAGGTGTTCCAGCGATTTGTCTCGTGAGTGTTGAAAACATCGTGTCGGCACTCGAAGTCTCCACGAAAAGTTTGGCGAGACCAAAATCGAGTACTTTCACCATCCCGTATGCTTCCTCATCACACAGGAAAATATTCTCCGGTTTCAAGTCGCAATGAACGAGCGATCGGCGGTGTGCGGCTGATAAAGCAGCGCAGAGTTGGCGCACAATCGCACGAACCTCGCAGGCCGGCAATTTGGTTCTGTCGTTCAGCTGCTGCCGAAGCGTCCGTCCTTGCAATCTCTCCATCACCAGGAAGGGCTGGCCTCCTTTTGTCACGCCCGCATCGAACAGCGTGACTACATTCGGGTGCTGGAACCGGGCCAGCATGTGGGCCTCGCGCCGAAAGCGATCGAGCGCGGCAGAGTCTTTGATCCTGTCATCCAAAACAAGCTTGACGGCCACGTTGCGTTGCAGTTGCAGGTCACTCGCTTCATAGACCAGACCCATGCCTCCCCGGCCAATCCTGCATTCCAACCTGAAGCGGCCGGCGAGCGAGCGAGGAAAAGAATTTGTGGCGAGTTTCGAACCATCGTGCAAACAAAACTCGTCGGTGATGTCGTGGCATTTGCCGCACTTTGAACATTCTTTCGATAACTCAACTTCCGGTTCTTGCGCAGGGCCGCGAGAGGGCAGCAAGGCCAGGCCAATCGTGAGGTCCTCGATGAGCCGCATGTCATCGGAGGTGTAAGGCTCTTCCGATCGTTTTCTCCCCAGCGCGATTAACGCATCCATTTCGCGATTGTGGACGGGCGCAAGCAGTTCCAGCCCCGACCGCCGCATGCTCTCCAACTCACGCGGAGTAAGCTGCCGATTGAGCCAATTGTCCCGTTCTGAGAATTGAACCGGTTTCGCCAGCACCTTCGTCATTTCGACAATCTTGCTCCGCACCGGAAGTGCCGGCGCGAGAAATCTATCTGGAAACACACTCACGGGTGTGTAGGCTGGAGCGAATGGGGGGTGTTGCATGATGGCGCAGAAACTTGGGTGTAATGCCGCGCCGATCTGTTTCACAAGCATGGGCGCGACGTCGACTAAGTTCGCGGCATTTTTTATGCTCTCCAGCGCGGACCGCAGTACGTCTTGCGCGTTGTACTGTTCTCGAAAGAAATGCCTGTCCAACGATCTCAACCAGTTCTGTCTTCGCACATGCAGGAGAATGGTCGCCCCTGCCAACGCCAGATAAATCCACCCGCGCCGTTGCAGAAGAATGTCGATGCGCTGGTCGCGGTGAGCGTAGATATCGAGAAGAAGCAGTGCGATCGCGGCCGGCGCCGCCAGCAGAAGCATCTGCTTGGCTGCTGCATATCTGATTCCCTGGCGGATAATGACGCGAATATCGAAGAGGCGATGCCGTAAGATCGCGTATCCGAAGCAGACCGGAAAGGCCAGACCGGCGAATGTCGTGAAAGCCAATACTGGCAGGGATAACATCGAAGTTCCGGCGCTTCCCAAATAGTCAGTATCGGACCATGATCCGTTGAGCTGGCGGTAGACAACCGACGGTGCGAACACTATCACCATAAAAGCGAGCGAGACGACAACCAGCCTTATACGCCGTTTTTCTGTCTGATCTTTGAGCCGCCAATACTTCACGGCAAGCAGCAGAAACGAACCTGGTAGATATGTGACCCAACATGCCACAAACATGAGGCTCATCCAGTCCGACGGAATCAGGTGTTCGGGGCCATAGACAAAATGCCAGACTTGGTAGGTCACGACCGTGGACATGAGAATGCTCGGCACGCAAACCAGGGCCCAGATGTATCGGCTATGAAACGAAGGCCGGGGGAATAGTGCAAAAAAAGCAAACCACACTCCCGCGCCGAGACCAGTTATGCAGATATCAACCCACAAGAGTGCCTGAAACCAGGGAGGGAAGTGGCGAAACATCGAATTGAGGCCATCGTTTGCTTCGATGAGGGCGCTAGAGTAGACTGCCAGAACTAACGCTCCCATGCAAACCAGAAGATGCTTCGGGCGCAGGAATGCCAGAAAGCACGCAGTCGCCAGAGCAATCAGTTGAGCGCAGAGTTCCAGGAGGCGCAGGATGCCTTCTCCGCTGAACCAGTCCTTCGGCCCGGTTCGTCCTATCACGAGAACGGTGCGATGGTGTTGCCCGCCGCGGTCGGTATCGAGTACTACAGGCGTGCCGGCATCGATATTCGTGACAAACCAGGACCAGTAGTTCATATTCAGGATCGGTCTGTCGTTTGCACGTAATAGAAGGTCGCCGCGCTGTACTCCGGCACGCTCTGCCGGCGAGCCTTGCATTACCTTGATGATGGCGGGATGGCTTCCCGTACCTCTCACCCCGATTCCCGTCGGTTCGGGTCCCAAAAGCCACAAAGCCCACATGTACAGCACGTGCGCCACGAATGGCGCCGCGATCAGATACATCCACCACGGCGGGCGTGAATTGGATGCGCTTTGTGTTCCAACGGGAGGAACGGAAGCCACCATTTCCACGGCGGCGCTTTCCGGCAGAGTTTCTCTCATTCCGCTGGCGGCGAGTAGCGATTCGACCTCTCTGCGAAGCTCTGAGTCGCGTTCACAGGCCTCGGCTATAAAGTTGGCGCGGTCTTTTGGCTCGTATTCCAGCGCGGTGCGATAGAGGCGCTCGATTTGCACCCAGCGTTCCGGATTCATTGGGGTCCGGTGCTCGTCTCATTAATCTTACTGCAAGTCATTGCGTGCCTGCTTTCACAATCGACCGTGCTTTTTACAGCATTCACGAATTGTGTCCGTACTGTTTGAATGTAAGTCGAGCGAGGAGCGCGTGGTGTACAAAAAGCTGAACTCAACGGAGACGTTGATTCAGAGAACAACCAGGGAGGCTCCTCAACAGACATATGTATTACATCGGGCTCGACGTTCACAAGAAGACCATCAGTTATTGCGTGAAGGATGCAAGCGGGCGGATTCAGCGGGAAGGGACGATTCCAGCGAGTCGTACGGAGCTGGACAGCTGGATGAAGACGCTTCCACAGCCATGGATAGCGGCTATGGAAGCCAGCATCTTCACAGGCTGGGTGTACGATCATCTGCTTCCACATGCACAGGTCAAGGTGGCGCATCCCTTGATGCTGCGCGCTATCGCTGCTTCCAAGAAGAAGAACGACAGGATTGATGCCGGCAAGATCGCGGACTGCCTACGTTGTGACTTCCTGCCGGAGTGCCACATGGTCTCGACCGAGATTCGGGATCGGCGCCGCACGTTGCGCTATAGGCATCTGCTCGTGCGACAGATGGTGCAGATGAAGAATCGAGTTTCCGGTCTGCTGCTGGAGACGGGAGTGCCCCACAACAAAAAGCGGCTGCACAAAGTGAAGTACTTCCGAGAGTTGCTCGCCACCAACAAAGAAGTAGACGAAAGCATCCGGCCGTTACTCAAGCTCAGCCGCGAATCAATCGAACGGCTGCAGAAAACCGACTACGCTTTAGTCAGTTCTCTCGAACGAGATCCGCTGCTGAGCGAACGATTGAAGAACCTCAGGACAGTTCCTGGCGTGGGGCCAATCACGGCCTTAACTTGGGCACTGGAGATTGGTGATGTCTCTCGTTTCCGGTCGGTGAAGCAGGCCATCAGCTATTGCGGATTGTGCGGCGACGAAAAGAGCTCAGCAGATAAGGTGCTGCGAATGCCGCTTTCCAAACAACGCAACAAGCATATTCAACATGTTTTGGTCGAAGCCGCCAAGCTGGCTCCCAAGCAGAGCCATGAACTCGCGTTGGTATACGAGAAAGCCAAGCAAAAAGGGAATACCAATCGTGCGACCATTGCGGTCGCTCGCAAGATGGTGACGTATCTGCTTGCGGTGGATCGTGTGAACCGGCCATTTGTGCCGGCAGAGAAACGCAGCACCGCCGCGGCGTAACGCCACAGAAAAACGAGGATTACACAGCGCGCCGGCTGCCGGGTCCTGCAGATGGCCGACTGAGCGATGGGGATGAACACTCCTGAGGCTCCCTCCGAATTGTTTCGGGACTGGCAGCGAACACAAACTCAATCATCTGCGACGGCCGATACGGCTTGATGCAGCAAATGGATGTCCGGTTCTGCGAAAGCAGGAATCTCCGCCGAGAGGCACACAGGCGTGAGCTGTGAATCTGATGTAGAAGTTCTTGCGCGCTCCTCCGCAGCGCGCCTCAGGAGTCGTGTGTTTTCTCTTGACAATCGACTTACATGGATGTCGGC
>JAFATF010000417.1 GCA_019244045.1 Acidobacteriota bacterium | reverse complement strand
GCCTGAGCGCTCCGTCGAATCAGGCGCAGGGAGGCGAGTCGCGCCAAGGGTTTGCGCGTCAGGCGCATGCCCGACTTACTGGGTGCGCTGCGGAACAGCGGCCCGTCGAGATCCCCCGCCGCGGCGATATATTGGTCGAGATAATTCTCGATATTTGATGGCAGGGTTATCTGGTGCTCCATGCCGCCTTCTCAGCAGCGCCACCCAGCTGCGGCGGCCCTGGGCGAAATAATCCCACACTTTCATCTGAAGTGCAGCGTTCACATGGGCAAAGGTGTAGGTCATGACTGCGAGGAGCGCGAGAGCGCGCAGGCCGATGAGCATGCGCGTATCGATGGAGTCAGCAGCGCTCGTGCTTCGTCGCCCGCGAGCACGGGGGCTTGCCGAACGCGGCAAAACCTTAAGCTTCAGCGCGCGCGCCCTTCTGCCCATCATGCCCTGCGAATACTGCCTGGTAGTGGCCCAGTATCGTGCCCCATCCCGAATCGTAGTTGGTCCGTGTCTCGCGGGTCTTCGCGCTCTGCTCCCAGCCGCTGTGTTCGAGCACCAGCCGTGTTCCACCGGCTTCGGCACTGAACCGAATCTCGACCTGAGTGGAGACGTCCCAGCTCGGCGCGCGCCACGTGAATGCCACGAGCGATGGAGGCTGATAGGCAGTCACGCGTCCGATCTCGTATTCGGATCCATCGGGGCTCCGCTCGAAGAAGCGGGCTCCGACTTCCCGTTCGAGACAAAGCCTGCTGTCCTTGCCGCCAAACCCTCCCGGCCACCATTCGCCGATGTTCTCGCAGAAGACCTTGAACGAGACCTCCGGCGGCCGTGCGATCCAGATCGATTTGCGAATCGTCATTTCCTTTCCTCCTCCGCATAGCGTTTGAAGGCCTCGAGAATGCTATCCCAGTAGCGCTCCATCTCTTCCAGCTGCTTGATCGTCTCTCGCATGGTTTTGCTTCCGGACGGAGCCAGCTCGTAGATTCGTTCGCGGCCGTTTTTCCGCGCCCGAATCAATCCCGCCTGGGTCAAAAGCCGCGTATGCTTGCAGATCGCCGGACGGCTGATCGCAAACCCCGAGGCGAGCTCGCCGGCCCGCCGAGGCCCATAGGCCAGTCGATGAAGGATATTTCTTCGAGTCGGATCAGCAAGCGCCGCAATCGTCAGGTCCAGTGACATCGTGAAAATACGTAACTGACTGGTTACTAATATACATGTAACCGATCGGCTAAATATTTGTCAAGAAGGGGAAATGGAGGATTTTTCAATAAACGGGTGCGTTCACTGGAGCTAACATCAGCCGGCTCTTAAGTGATGGACGCCCCATAGATACTGCGAATGGAAGCATCCAGCGTGGTGTCGAACTCGGCATCGGTTTGGTTGTCCAATAGCCCCTCGAGCAGCGCCCGTGAGAAGCTGGCCACGACACCATGGTTCTTCCGCAGGCGGTCGTCGGCTTCTTCCCGCGTGTAGCCACCCGACAGCGCGACCACCCTCACGACTCGGGGATGACGGACGCACTCTCCATACAGGTCCGCCTGTTCGGGTAAGGTGAGCTTGAGCATCACCTGTTGTCCGGTTTCTAGTACGTTCAGCTTCTCGAGGATGGCTGCTTTGAGCAACGTCTCAGCCGTGGACTTGTCCGGACAGTGGATATCGACCTCCGGTTCGACGATCGGAATCAAGTCCGCAGCGATGATCTGCCTAGCAGGGTGTTGATGTCCGGCGTGGAGTTGCTCGCATCAAAGCGATTGGCCGGGATTGAGGTATACGTAATCGCGCGTAAGCTTTTCACGAATGCATCCGCGCGCCATTGGTTTGTCATGCAGACTCTGGATGCGGCGGCGGCGGCGAGTTTGACCCATCAGCTTCGTTGGTCCAAATAGCAGGAATGCCAAGTAGTAGAACGAACGCTCGTCGTCCGCGCTTGCATGCTATCAAACCAATTTGCCAGCTTCTTCGCCCAATTATCCTGGCGGCGGCTGCCGCCATTTCGCTGGCCGGCTGTGCTCAATTTCGCTTGAATCCTGACCCGGAAGTCGCACCATCCCGCACGGTCGAGGCATCATGGACGCCGCCCCTGTCAATTACTAACGCCAACGATGCTGCGTCCAGGCTGCAAGATCTGCGTCGCTTCGATGGTAACAGCCTTATGCAAACCTCGCCTGCGCGGACATATGACCTGCCGTCGCTGGTCGAGCTTGCGCTGAGGACCAATCCCCAAACCCGCAACGCCTGGTATACAGCGCTGGCCGCCAACGCCCAATTAGGCCAATCGCAGGCCACCAATTATCCGAAAATTGAAGTGGACGCCGAAGGGAATTATCTCAAGCTGCCACTGCAGTTCCCTGGACAAACTCTGGTTATCCGCAACGAAGTTTTTCAGCCCCAAATAACAGTCAGCTACGATTTGCTCGATTTTGGCCGCACTCGTGCCACCGAACGGAGCGCTCGTGAACAGCTCATCGCGGCGAACTTTGGCTTCAATCAAGCGATTCAAGATGTTGTCTTCAGTACCGAAAAGGCCTTCTATGTTCTCGCGGCGGCGAACGCCAGCGTGAGCGCAGCGCAGGCCAACCTCCAGCTCGCCCATATAAGCCAGGCGGCTGTCGAAGGGCGACATCAGGTAGGTCTCGCGACCAGGCCGCAATTGCTGCTGGCGGCGCAGGTTGAAGCCCAGGCCGTTTATGATCTGGCGAACGCGAAATCGATGGTTCACGATGCGGAAGCAGGTCTCCGTCAGACAATCGGCATCGCCGCCGATACCGATATCAGTGTTCAGGCCAGCCAGTTGAATCGCCTGCCCGAAAACCTGCAAGAGGATGTCGAGACACTCATGGCTGATGCGCTCAAGCGACGGCCTGATATTGCCGCCCAAATCGCAACCGTGCGTGCCGGCAACGCCGCAATAGCACGCGCGAGGGCGGAGTTTTACCCTGAAGTCGCAGTGAGTGGGAATTATGGACAGATTATCTGGAGTTACACCATCAACGGTGGAAATACCCAAAACCTGAACCAGCCGTTTTATGGGGCGCTGCTGACCTTGCGATGGGATCTTTTTACCGGCTTTGACCGCTACTACGGGGTGCAGAAGGTGACTGCGGAACGAGATGCGGCCCGTGCGCAACTCAGGTCGCTTCAGGTCAATGTGATCGCGGCCGTTTGGACCGCCTATTACGATTATCTCTCGGCGCAAAAGAAGTACGACGCATCGCAAGCGCTACTTAAAGCATCAGAAGAGTCCTACCAGGCCAATCTCGAGAGCCATCGGCATGGACTCGCAACGATCACCGACCTGATCGGCGCAGAACGGGACTTAATGGCGGCGCGCTATACGCTGATCCAAAGCAAGGCAGATCTTCTCGTCTCGTCTGCGGCTTTAGTTCATGCAACCGGGGCCGCTACGGCGTCGAACTTGAGAATACCGTGAGCCAGCTCCAGGCAATCAAGTTTTCGCTCCATCTGGCCGCTGTATTATGGGCCGGCGGCTGTGCCCCGGTTATCAGCCTGGCCGGCGCAGAATTTCCCGTGTGGATATTGTGCCTCCTTGCGGGGATTCTGGTTTCCGTATCCTTGAGGCCACTGTTCATGAGCGCCGGGCTTGACGAATGGATGACGCCGCGGCCTTTGATCTATTCGTGCTTAGCGCTGGTCGTCGCATACCTGTGTTGGATTGCTCTGTGGAGATGAAACAGGACGAACTTTTATGCCAGAGACTTCGTCCAAACATGTAGGGTGGGCCCATGTCCTCGGCCGCACCCTGAGCGGAATTGCAGTTCTGGCGGCGCTGGTCCTGTCGTGGTTCATGTACCGGCTGTATTTCGCTAATCCGCGGACCGATGATGCCTACGTTCACGCCAACACTGCGTCGCTCGCTGCCCACGTAAGCGGCGAAATTACCAAACTGCTGATCAAGGACAATGAGCGAGTTAAGGAGGGCGAACTGCTCTTCGTCGTGGATCCGCGTCCGTATCAGCTTGCTCTGGATACCGCAAGGACAAAATTGAACCTGACGGAGATTGAAATCAAAACACTGCGCGATACGATCAATTCCGCCCGCGCGCAATTGGCCGAACGCAAAATTGATGCAGCTAACAGCAGGCAGTACCTCGACCGCATACTGCCATTGCGTGCACGAGACTTTGTTACGGACAACGATCTGGTTCAAGCGCGAAACAAGCTTAACGCGGCCGAGGCTGGCGTCGCGACAGCGTCTTCTGAACTCCAGAAAGCGGAAGATGCCATTGGAGTCCTGGCTGACGTGAACCAGCGAGTGCGTGCGGCAGCGGAAGAGGTGGAGGACGCTCAGCTCAATTATGACTATTGCTTTGTCCGCGCTCCGTGCGACGGTTACGTTACAAATCTCAACATTGCCAGGGGCCAATATGCCAACATGGGCCAGCCGGTGCTGACTCTTGTGGACGATCACACCTGGTACGTGCTCGCCTATTTCAGGGAGGATCTGCTCGATCGAATACGTCCCGGTATGCAAGCAGACATATCCCTGCTCAGCTATCCCGGCGAACGTTTCTCGGGCGAAGTGCAGGGTATCGGCTGGGGCCTCTTTCAACAGAACGGCGCAACCGTGGGCGGCTTGCCAGAAGTCGAGGAGACTCTCAACTGGGTACGCCTTAATCAGCGTTTTCCGGTTCGCATCGTCCTGAAGCCTGCTGACAACGCCCATCCATACCGCATGGGACAGACCGCCGTGGTAACCATACGAGGACAGTAAGGCGGTGTTCTTAAGCACTTTCCTTGCACGGGAGCTGGCGCCAAATCATCGGCGAATCGCAGAAGCAGCGCGAACGGCCATCAAAGCCACGCTCACGACTGGGCTCGCAGCCATCATGCAAATAGCGGGGCCCTTCGGGCCATTGTTCGCGTTTAGAATCGGGCAGCCGGGAATTTCGTTCGGCCTTTTCGAGGGAGCGATTACCATCATCTGTGCCGCCGCGATGCAAGCCGCGATCGTGCCGATAACCGGAAAGTTGCTCGACTATCCTGGTCTGATATTAGCCTTTCTGTTTTCGGTATTTGCCACAATCGCCTATCTCGTTT
>JAFATF010000380.1 GCA_019244045.1 Acidobacteriota bacterium | reverse complement strand
GTGTTCTGCTTGTGAACTCTTGGATTCGCCTCACCCCAGTCCTTGGGCGAGCAGCTGTAAGCGCCGTGATCGACCGAGAGTCGCAGTGGGCGATCGCCGGGGCTTCACTTGTTTCGTTCGAGGAACAGGGAAACCGGCGGCCGAATGCCGTAGTGACTGGCAAAGCTTCCCTGATTCACCGCCAAGCCGACGCGTCCTCGCGAATCGATATACAGCAGTGGCTTTCCCAGCGGCACGTCAGAAAAGGTCGCCACGAAGGGAATGGCGAGTTGCTTGTCCCCAATAAGCAGGTGGACCGTTTGCCCGCGTTCATAAGCAAGGCGGGCGAAGTCGTCGGCGCTGATATTGGTGACCAGATTGCCGTAAGGACCATCGGTCGCGATCACTTTGCCCCGCAAGCCGTGCTCCTCTAGCTTTGCCGGTTCGAGCTGCAAGCGGACTATATCGTTCACCGCCATTTCCCGACCCACCTGCAGCCAATCCTCGCCATGGGCGAGGTGGGCGCCCACGGGCGAAAAGATATCGCGCCCGTGAAAGGTCGAAGACAAGGCTCGACCGATCATCCAGTTCGGGTTGGTGATTTCCCGCACGCCCTCGATGCCGTCGCGATCCTCGACCATGGTGATCAGGCCGTTGTCAGGCAGAACAAAATATTGCGCCCGCTTGGATTTGACTACGATGGCTTTCCTCGCGCTGCCCACGCCGGGGTCGACCACGGCGACAAATACAGTCCCAGGGGGATAGTAGGGGGCGGCGCCATACAGAAAGCGGGCGCCATCGGCAACGGCGAAGGGGGTCACTTGGTGGGTGAGATCGACAATGCGCAGGTGCGGCTCGATCTCGTACATGACACCGCGACAGATGGCCACTGAATCATCGACGATACCGAAATCGGTCATAAATACGACGGTGGGTGGCGCGGTCACCTGCTGCGGGAGGGCAATTGTGGCCAGCAGCAACAACAAGGTGGTCAACAGGAGGCAGCGACTGGGTCGGGTCATGAGCTTGAAAGGCAAGCTTCGGACATTACGCAGCCATTTTACAGGCTGATCTTGTGGAAAGAACCATAGCAATTGCAGTTTTGGTAATCTGTCCCCGTTTTAGGGCAATCGACTCGGACGCGCCGGCTCGCCGCCGGCTTGCGCCGGCCGATTAACGGACCGGCGCCATGGAAGGAGCGCCGTAATCAAGATCGAATCCGAGCTGCAGCTTTGCTGCCTCAGACATCAAGCCCGGATGCCACGGGGGATCGAAGACGACCTGAACATTGACCTCCTTCACTTCCGGGAGGCGGGACAACTTGCTCTCCACGTCGGCCTTGAGAACATTTCCCATGCCACAACCAGGAGCCGTCATCGACATTCTCACCTCGATCTTCTTGCCCTTTTCATGGGGGGAAATTTCACAGGAGTAGATCAAACCCAAGTCTACGATATTGACGGGAATCTCGGGATCATAGACGGTTTTCAGCTGATCCCAAACCATGGACTCACTGAACACGCTTTTCTCGACGCACAGCTCGTTTGCTGGCGCCGGAGACGCAAGACCAAGCGCGTCGGCATCTTTGCCGTCAAGGCGGCACATGTAGCCGAAGTCAGTCACAATGGTATAGGCGTTTCCCAGATACTGGGCGATCCTCACACGCGTGCCCGCTGCCAACCGGCCGGTCACACCACTTGGAATCTCTATTACATCGCATTCCCGTTTCAACTCCGTCGTTTCATACATGTCGATCGCCCCGCTTCATTCGGTCGAAACTGCTTCCTGTTTCCCTTCGAGCGCCGCCTCGAGCGTGTGCCAGGCCAGAGTCGCGCACTTGACGCGGAGAGGAAACTCACAGACCCCGGAAAAGACGGCAAGTTTGCCGAGCTCTGCCTGATCTCGCCCTCCGCCTTGTCCTGTGACAACCTCATGAAAATTGTTGAACAGCTCGTGGGCTTCAGTCCGCGTCTTGCCTTTTAGGCTCTGGGTCATCATCGAAGCGGAAGCTTTCGAAATGGCGCAGCCGGAACCCTGAAAGCTGATATCGCGGATACGATCCGCGTCCATCTGCAAATAGATAGTGAAGCGGTCCCCGCACAGCGGGTTATATCCCTGCGCCTGGTGGTCGGCCGGCTTCAGCTCACGATAGTTTCTTGGAGCCTTGCTGTGCTCGAGGATTACCTCCTGGTAAAGGTCGCGCAGATCAGCCATCAGGCGAAAACCTCCTTGACCTTTTGGATGCCACCAACAAGAGCGTCGATTTCTTCGCGCGTGTTATAGAGGGCGAAGGAAGCACGGGCGGTCGCATCGATGCCAAACCGCTCCATGACCGGCTGGGCGCAGTGATGCCCGGTGCGAACCGCAATCCCTTCTTGGTCAAGGATAGTTCCCACATCATGCGGGTGTATACCCTCGATGATGAACGAGAGCACGCTAGCTTTCTGCCTGGCAGTGCCGATGAGGCGCACGCCAGAGATGGCCGACAGCTCTTCGCTGGCATAGGCCAGCAATTCATGCTCGTAGCGGGCAATGTTGTCCATTCCGATACCGTCGAGGTAATCGATCGCGGCGTGCAAACCGACCGCGCCCGACATATCGGGAGTGCCCGCTTCAAATTTGTGGGGCACTTTGTTATAGACGGTTTTCTCGAAGGTGACTGAACTGATCATGTCGCCACCCCCCTGGTACGGGGGCATCTCGTCAAGCAGGGCGATTTTTCCGTAGAGCACACCGATGCCGGTCGGTCCGTACATTTTATGTCCCGAAATGGCATAGAAATCCGCATCAAGTGCCTGGACGTCAATGGAGAGGTGAGGTGCCGCCTGCGCCCCGTCGACCAGCACCGGAATATGCTTCTTATGTGCCATAGCGATGATCTCGGGAAGTGGGTTGATCGTACCCAAGGCATTCGAAACGTGCCCCACGGCCACGATTCGGGTACGCGCTCCCAGCAGATGCTCGAATTCATGGAGAATCAGCTCGCCAGCATCATTGATGGGCGCGATCACTAGCCTTGCTCGTTTTTGCTCACAGAGGAGCTGCCAGGGAACGATATTGGAGTGATGCTCCATGGCGCTGATGACCACCTCATCTCCCTCCCCCAGGTGAACGCGCCCATAAGTCTGGGCAACAAGATTGATGGCCTCGGTGGCGCTACGCACGAAGATGATCTCGCTCGCTTGCTTTGCACGAAGGAAGCGCTGCACAGCTTGACGCGCCGACTCGAAATCCTGTGTCGCCTTTTCCGAGAGGTAGTGCACACCGCGATGAATGTTGGCGTTGCCGTGCTCGTAATAGCCCACGATCGCGTCGATGACAGCTCTGGGTTTTTGTGAGGTCGCCGCATTATCCAGATAAACCAGGTGATGACCGCGAGCCATTTCCTCCAGAATGGGAAAATCCGCGCGTATTTTCTGCACGTTGAACGGCGGTGAAAATGGCCTAGCCGCGGCGTCCTCCGGCAATCTCACGACAGTGCTCATCCTACTTCCTCCAAGGTTCTCTCGACAGCTACCGGTTCCGATTCCTCACCGGGCAGAGGTTCAATCAATGAAAGGTGCTCATGGATTAAATGCTCAACATGGGAGCGAGCTGCTCCGGCGCTCATACGCTCCAAACATTGGCCGGCAAATGCCATGAGCAGAAGTCGCCGCCCTACCCTCTCCTCAATACCGCGCGAACGCAGGTAAAAAAGAGCAGTGTCGTCGATTTGTCCAATGGTTGCCCCGTGCGTACACTTCACATCGTCGGCATAAATCTCCAGCTGAGGCTTGGTGTCGATCTGCGCGTTATCGGAGAGCAGCAGGTTGCGATTCGTCTGTTTGGCGTCGGTTTTTTGTGCGTTCTTGTGGACAACAATACGTCCGTGAAACACGCCGTGAGCGTGGCCGTCGAGAATTCCATTGTAGAACTGACGGCTGGTCGAATGTGGGCTGGCATGTTCCACATGCATGTAATTATCAAGATGCTCGCGGCCCGTGCCCACAAACAGGCCATTGATGAGGCACTCTCCACCTTCTCCGGCGAGCACCGGATGAACATTATTGCGAACCAGCCCACCTCCCAGGAGCACCGAATGCGAGGCCACGTTGGCACTCCTTGCCTGCTGAATACGCAGAGTTGATATATTAAAAGCCTCGCCATGTTCCCGTTCAATCATGTAGTGCGAAATGGTCGTGCTTTCGCCGGCAATCAATTCCGTGGCACTATTGGAGAAGACGACTTCTCCTGGCCAAGAAATATATTCTTCGACCACGGTTGCCTCGCACTGCTCATCGAACACCAGGAGATTTCTGGGATGAGACATAATTGGGCGGTCACTTGCGGAGACAAAGATCAGGTGGATAGGTTCTTCGATGACCTTGCCGCGAGTAACGTGTACGTAAGCACCATCTTCAAAAAATGCGGTATTCAGTGGAGAAAAGGCGTCACGCTGCATATCGAGGTAACGCCCCAGGTGGAGGCGAATGGTGTCCGGCGATCTTTCGAGCTCGGCCTTGAGAGAGGAGACCTGGATCGCCTGGGGAAAGGTCGACAGCTCCCTTACCAGGTGCCCATTAAGAAAAGTGAGGCGAGCCTCGGGGTTCCCCAGTCGCGGAGGCAGTAGCTCAGGCCGCAAGAGCCGGCCCCTCCCTTCGTGCGGCAGAGAAAACCGCGTCCGTGCGATCGCGGAGACATTGGTAAATCGCCAGTCCTCATCGTGAGTGGTGGGAAAACCCATTTGGCTGAAACGCTCGAAGGCGTGAGCGCGGAGTTGCCGCAACCAGGCGAGTTCATGGCCAGCTGCCCGTTGATCCAGCCGGTGAAAGGCATCCAGGTAAGTGTCGGGATGTTTCATGGGGGTGGTCATGATCTCTCCACTAGGTCGATGCCGGCACGGTTGCTTGTGCCTCGCCATCGATCCAGCCATACCCCTTTTCCTCGAGTTCGAGTGCCAGCTCGGAGCCGCCCGAACGGGCGATCCGGCCGTCGACGAGTACATGGACTCGATCGGGAACGATGTAATTGAGCAGGCGTTGATAATGGGTCACGACCAGCATTCCCCGATCTTTGCTGCGCATGGCATTGACCCCCTTGGCCACGATGCGTAGCGCGTCGATGTCCAGACCCGAATCGGTTTCGTCCAGAATCGCCAGTTTCGGCTCCAAGACGGCCATCTGCAGGATTTCGTTTCGCTTTTTTTCGCCTCCGGAGAAACCTTCATTTACAGAACGGCTCATGAGTTTCTCGTCCATTTCGAGCAGCTTCACTTTCTCGCGGAACATGGGCAAGAAATCCATGGCGTCCATCTCGTCCTGATTGCGATACTTGCGCATGGCATTGAGGGCGGAGCGCATAAAGTAGGTGTTGCTGATTCCGGGGATTTCGACCGGGTATTGGAAAGCCATGAAGACGCCCTCGCAAGCCGCTTCTTCTGGCTTCATTGCCAGCAGGTCCTTGCCATTGAACAGCACCTCCCCGTCAATTACCTGGTAAGTCTCGCGTCGGGCGAGTACTTGCGCGAGCGTGCTCTTACCCGAGCCGTTTGGGCCCATTATTGAGTGCACCTCGCCGGAGTCTATGGTGAGGTCGATCCCTTTGAGGATTTCGTGCCCGGCCACCCGGACGCGTAGATTTTTTATTTCGAGCAAACTCATTTCTTCCTCGTTTTAAAGATTTGGCAGACGAATCAACCTAGGCCGAGCGTTGGAGCGAGATCCCCTCGCAAGCGGGATGCGGTCGTGCCCGGCTTACCCAACGCTGCCTTCGAGGCTGACGCTGAGAAGTTTCTGTGCCTCAACCGCAAATTCCATGGGCAGCTCACGAAAGACCTGCTTGCAAAAACCGTTCACAATCATCGAAACCGCGTCTTCGGTCTTCAGCCCGCGCTGCTGCAGGTAGAACAGTTGGTCCTCGCCAATCTTCGAAGTAGAAGCTTCATGCTCCATGCGAGCGCTCGCATTCTTCACTTCAATATAAGGAAATGTGTGCGCCCCGCATTGATCCCCGATCAGAAGCGAGTCGCATTGCGTATAGTTGCGCGCCCGGCTTGCGCCTTTCAGGATTTTGACCAGACCCCGGTAGGTATTCTGTCCATGACCGGCTGAGATGCCCTTGGACACAACCGTGCTGCTAGTGTTCTTACCTAGATGGATCATCTTCGTGCCGGTATCGGCCTGCTGATAGTTATTGGTCAGAGCCACTGAGTAAAACTCGCCCGCCGAGTTATCGCCCTGCAGAATACAACTCGGATATTTCCAAGTGATGGCGGAGCCGGTTTCCACTTGCGTCCAGGAGATCTTCGAGTTCACACCGGCACACTTGCCGCGCTTGGTTACGAAGTTATAGATGCCGCCTCGGCCCTGCTTATCGCCGGGATACCAATTCTGCACCGTCGAGTACTTGATCTGAGCGTCGTCGAGGGCGACCAGTTCGACAACCGCCGCATGCAGTTGATTTTCATCGCGGATGGGAGCGGTACAGCCTTCTAGATAGCTAACGTACGCTCCTCGGTCGGCGACGATCAACGTACGCTCAAACTGGCCTGTTTCGGCAGCGTTAATGCGAAAATAAGTGGAAAGCTCGAGCGGACAACGCACCCCCTCGGGTACGTACACAAAGGAACCATCGCTGAACACCGCCGCATTCAGGGCGGCAAAGAAGTTGTCCGTGTAGGGGACAACCGACCCGAGGTATCTTTTTACCAACTCGGGATATTTTTCGACCGCCTCTGAAAACGGGCAGAAGATCACGCCCAATTCCGCCAGCTTCTCCTTGAAGGTAGTCGCCACCGAGACACTGTCAAATACCGCGTCTACGGCGACTCCGGCCAGCATCTTCTGCTCGGCCAGAGGAATACCGAGCTTCTCATAGGTGCGGAGAATCTCCGGATCGAGCTCGTCGAGGCTTTGCAAGCCAGGCTTTTTCTTGGGCGCCGAGTAATAGACGATATCCTGATAGTCAATGGGAGCATACTTAATATTCGCCCATTTTGGTTCAGCCTGGGATGCTTCGAGCGAGGCCCAGTATTGGAACGCCTTTAGGCGCCACTCGAGCATGAATTGCGGTTCACGCTTTTTGGCCGAGATCAGGCGGATTATGTCCTCGTTCAGTCCCCGGGGAACTCTCTCCTCTTCAACTGCAGTAACAAAACCCCACTTATAATCGCGCTCGGCTAGCTCGCGAATGGTATTAACGTTGGTGCTCATTTATTGCATTCTCCCGGATAAACTCAGTGTTGAAATCAGGTTGCCCTGGCCATCGCGGAGAGCGGTAAGCTGCATCGGCCGGATCAGATCGGAAAGCATGACCTGGGCTAGCGCTCCGCGAATGACTTGGTTGATGATTCTTTGGTTATCCTTGATCGGGCAGGAGGGCTCAAGACCGCATATTCCGCCGATATCCATGCTGCACTCGGTTAACGCCAAGGGTCCTTCGAGGGCCGAAACGATTTCCGCAAGCGAAATCAGATTGGGTTCTCGTCTGAGGCTATACCCTCCCTTGATCCCACGATGCGAGTCCAGCAGTCCACTTTGAAGCAGTGTTTTCAGTATTTTACTGACTGTCGGCATGGGCAGCCGCGAAATCACGGCTAGTCCTCTGGCCGTATGAAGCTCAGTTTTTGGCCGTCGGGCCATCTGCGTCATCAGCACTAGTGCATAATCTGTCAGTTTTCCCAAACGAATCATAATCAGAGGTCCTGGTAACAGCCCAGCTTGCCGGACCAGGCCTTTTTAAATAGTACCAACTTCGTACATTATTGTACCAGATATAGTACCAACCTTGTACCATCTTACCCCTTTCCGGCCACTCGCGCCGAGTCGAACGAGAGTCGAAAAGCTTGAACAGAGCAGCGCGGCATTATCGATCGCATCTCTGCCGACATCTCTCCCGTAGAACCGGCATCCTTAAGGCGGTCCTGAACAGGATGAATGATGAATATGCCGAAAAAAGCCACCGTGGAGCGCGCAAGGGAGGACCTACGGAAGGGAAAGTCTGCCACGACTGCGGCGGGAGAATTCGTCCATGAAGAGATCGACCATGTGCGCCGGGGAAAACATGGTGCCCGATCGCCCCAGCAAGCGATTGCCATCGGCCTGAGCGAGGCGCGTCGCGCTGGAATTCCCTGAAGCCGCCCGCTCGTGGCAAAGCGAGGGAAAGCACTCGAAAGCAGGCAGAACGCGACTACCGTAAGGGCAAAGCGGGCTCGGCGAAATTGCGGCGGAAGTCGTCGCGCGCGCGGGTGGCCGTCTTAAAGCGGGAGGCACGGAGCACGGTATCCCATAAGGCCCTGTCTGCCCGGGCTCGCCGGGCAGCACGGCAGCGCAAGCGACGAAGCCGGACGGGCTCGGGCGCGCGGCGCCCCGCCTGAAAGATTGCTGTGCTCGGAAACTAGTCGT
>JAFATF010000318.1 GCA_019244045.1 Acidobacteriota bacterium | reverse complement strand
ATACTAACGCTTTGGCCTGCACGGGTTCAGGGCGGGAAATGGTTAGTTGGAACGCTATTAGCGTCACTCGCCTGCGCCATCGACATACTCCACACTGGTTTGGGTGTTTTCGTGCGGCGGCTCAGGCTAGTCGCGCAGCTTCCCGTTTTGGCGTCTTACTATAACGACGAATTACTGGCTTCGAAGGCATTTGCTCTGATGCTTGCCGGCATGATCGCGTATCTAGTTCTGACACGTAAAGTGCAAAAAAAATATATGGATCTGAAAAGCTCGTTATTTGCAGTTCTGACAGGATATGTGTTCGCTGTTGTATCCGCTCCAAACGCCATGGTGGGAGGCAGTCGTTTGATTCCTAGACTAGCCATCTTTCCGGTGCTGATCTTGATGCCTTGGTTCGCTCTGTTCAATTGGAGCACGCTCGCACGCTGGACCGTACAGGCGTGCGCCACGGCGATCACGGTCTACTTCTTGGCATTGCACATTGCCGGCGCAAGTGAGGCCAATGGCCTGATTGCGGAGTACGTTTCAGGTCAGCATCTCGTCAAAGGACAAGACACTTTCATAACTATCTCGAGGCCTGACTTTCAGACGCAACTTCGCATCGATGTCTTATCTCATGCCGGAGGGTATATCGCAGGCCAAAACGGCGCCGTCTTGCTTAACAATTACCAGTTCGGAACGCGCGTGTTTCCGTTTGCGGGCGTGAGGGGTTATCGCAACTCACCTGATTACATTTTGACCTGGGCAGACCCCCAGCCTGTACTGGGTGGGTCCGGAGATTCCATGACCTACGAGGGTGTCCACTACAATCGAATCTTTTCTTCTAGACCGCGGGGCTATATGAAGGTTTTCCAGCGCATGGACCTGACGTCAGCCCGCCCCCAGACGCAGCCGCACCGTAAGCCCGACTGAAGATGCAAGGCTGCACCCCGATCGTACGTCAGTCTGGGCACACGCGGGGCACGGCCCCAAGCGCAGGCCCGTGCAATAAACGTACTAGGAACCTCTCGCTACAATGAACGGTGATGCAGCTTTGTGACGTTTTCCTCCGCCTGGGTGAGGATAATCTTCAGCAGATGATGCGGTCGGTTTCCATGGGCCGATTGAAGACCTACCAGATTTACGACCGCTTCAAGACGCGGCTCTATCTGAACAAGCTGAACTCCGAAACCCTGCGCAAAGCCACCCCGCGGATCTGGGCGCGGATTTCCGAGCGCGACGACGAGTTTGCGACCGATATTGGGCAAGCGGTCCTGATTTCGCACATGGACATGATCAAGGCCGTGCTCGATCACCTGGGCGTTCCGCACCAGGACGGTTTCTTCGAGAAAGACGCCAACATCGCGAGCTACTTGAAAGAGGGCTGGCAGCAGGAGGTCTGGGAAAAGTTTCACGCCCAGTTCCCGCCGGCGGCGCTGCTATTCTATATCAATCACCTCGCTTGGGAAATGGCAAAGGCTGAGGATGTGTTCGCACCTCACGTAGGACAAGCTTAAGCTTGTCCCACTTTGAATGGACCTGGATCAAACTATTTCAGAAATACACGCGAAGATTCTATCGGCGCTCCATGACGCTTCCACCCTCGAAGCGGTCGAGGCGGCTCGCATCGAGGCGCTCGGCCGCAAAGGCAAGCTGAGCGAGATCAGCAAAACGTTCGGCAAGCTGGCGCCCGATGAACGCAAGCGCATTGGCGCGCTGCTGAATTCCGTAAAGCAGGATTTGGAAGCGCGGATTGAAGCACGGCAAGCAGCCCTTGAATCGGCGGCACTCGATGCACGGCTCGATTCCGAATGGGTCGATCTCACCGCTCCCGCTCCGGGCCCGCGGCCGGGAAGCCTGCATCCCGTAACGCAGGTGCAAAGAGAAATCGAGCAGCTTTTCGTTTCGATGGGCTTCACCGTCCTGGATGGCCCTGAAGTCGAGACGGAGCACTACAATTTCGACGCGCTAAACATACCCGCCGATCATCCCGCGCGCGATATGCAGGACACCTTCTGGTTGAAAGACGGCCGCCTTCTACGAACACATACCTCGCCCGTACAGGTGCGCGGCCTCGAAAAACTGGGACCGCCTCTGAAGATGATCGCGCCCGGACGCGCTTTCCGGAATGAAGAAGTCGACCCTTCGCACGAACACACCTTTTATCAGCTCGAAGGCATGATGGTGGATCGCGAAGTTTCGGTCGCGCACCTGATTTATTTTATGAAGACGCTTCTTTCCGCGATCTTCCATCGCGACGTTACGGTTCGCCTGCGTCCCGGATACTTTCCCTTCGTCGAACCCGGTTTCGAGCTCGATATTCAATGCCTGAT
>JAFATF010000203.1 GCA_019244045.1 Acidobacteriota bacterium | reverse complement strand
TCGTAACTCATTCCCGACCGACCGACCATCAAGCGAACATGAAGTCTGGCGCGACTTCAGCGCCGATCGAGTTCGTTTTTTGCGGCCAATGCCGAGCATGAACTTCTTTGTCTAGTCAGACAATGACACCAAGCTTCTCGTGCATTGAATCGCTTTGCTTGAAAAAGAATGCAATTCGTGCCAGTTGTGATCCAAAGCCCAGAGATTTATGAGTCTCCGTCAACCACAAAATATTTTGCCGGTGCGCCTACTTTTCTTCAAACTCGGTGAGCGACTTGCCGCATCAGCAGAGTGTGTCTAGCAAAGCAGGCTTGCGCGAGGAATCCTGGCAGCGTGAATTCCGGAGCCACGTACCGGAATACAGCGCCGAGTTGGCTGGAACAGCATTTCTGGTGTTCTGCGTGGTTGCCGCCGTCGCGGTGATGTTCGCGCCCGCCTCTGCGGTAGTGCACTGGATTGATTCGGAACGCCTCCGTCTCTTTGTGACAGGCTCGATCCTGGGAGGAGCGGGCGCTTTGGTTGCCATTACACCCTTAGGACGGATCTCTGGCGCTCACCTTAACCCCGCAGTTTCCATTGGTTTCTATTGCGAAGGCAAGATGCACCTTCAGGATTTGATTGGCTACGTCATTGCGCAATTTGCGGGTGGCGCAATCGGAGCATGGGCGGGAGCGACAGTCTCAGGAGCTCTTGGCAGGTCAGTAAAAGAAGCCCTGACTCTGCCGGCCGAGAGCGTGTCCAATTGGTCGGCTGCGGGAGCGGAAGCTATTAGTACCTTCGCGCTGGCATTCGTTATCTTCGAAATGCTCAGTATTAAGAGATTGATGCACTGGACGCCTCTGGTCGTAGTGGCCGTTGCCTCGATCCTCGTCGGGATAGACGGCAACTTTTCAGGGGCTAGTCTCAATCCTGCTCGCAGTTTCGGTCCAGCATGGCTTGAACACAACTGGCACTGCTTTTGGGTCTATGTTGTCGGACCGTGTGTGGGGGGATTTCTGGCCGGAATCGTACATAAGTTCGTCATGCCTCGACCGGCACGGACCGGCAAGCTCTTCCACGATCGACACTATCGCTCTATCTTCAGCGGACGATCCGATACCATGGCGAACATTCATGTGCGCCGACAGGCGGGCGCTCCACCCAATGTACGTCCTCCGGTGCACAAATCGAGGATTTCGTCCGCATAGATTTTCGCCTCGACGGCCAGCGTCCCCCGCGTAACCTGCATCAGAAAACCATATCGTCGCGATATGACTCACAGTGCGGAAACCTCTGCTGCCCCTCGCAACGTTGCTAGAGCGGTGGTAACGAAGGCGGCAGATGTATTTTTTATTTCCGAGCAAAACGGAGGAGTTCCTCCTGGAAACCAGGACGGGTTCGGCCTGTACTATCACGACTGCAGATATCTTGACGGCTATCGCATGCGGTTCGCGGGCACAGCGCCCAACGTACTTGTCTCGACTGCCAACCAGGCTTCGATTGCACAGTTCGAGCTCACAAGTGAGGAATTGCACCTGGCGGGCGGCAAAGTCGTTCCGCCGCAGACATTCGGCGCTCAGCTCAGGCGGGTAATCGATGGCGACGGGCTGATTGTGCACGACGTGCTCACAATCGACAACTACGATGTGCAAGAGCATCATCTCCCGCTTTCGCTGGAGTTCGAATCCCGCTTCGAAGATCTCTTTGAGATTCGCGGCCTGCACCCGAAGAAAATCGGGAGAGAAGAAAACCCGCAGTGGCTCGACGGAGTTCTTGTTCTGAGCTACGCGGGTGCGGACGGCGTCGTGCGGCGAGTTGAGGTACACTTCGACCCGGCGCCCAGCAAGAGCTCCGGACAGCGCGCAGAATACGAGCTCGCTTTACATGCGGGTGAGCGGCAACAGCTCAAAATCAGCTTTCAACTGGTTGAAACGCAACAAAAACCGCGGGCACTTCAACCCGTCAGGTCCAATGTCGATCAGGTTGCGCTGGGGATCGGCCGGGAAGCCCACAATTGGCTCTCTAATTACGCCCAGGTTAGCACGAACAGCTTTCATTTGAATAGGGTGATTGAGCGCAGCCTGCTTGATCTTGGAGCTCTGAAGAGTTCGCTCGATGGCCAGAGTTTCTTCGCTGCCGGGCTGCCCTGGTACGGTGCCTTATTCGGCCGGGACAGCATTATAAGTGCCCTGCAAACCTTGGCATTTGAGCCGCAGATAGCTGAACAGACGATTCGGTTGCTGGCGAAATATCAGGGGGCGACAAATGATGCTTGGCGCGACGAAGAACCAGGAAAGATCCTGCACGAACTGCGCCGTGGAGAACTGGCGAACCTAAATGAGATCCCGCAGACGCCATACTACGGTTCGGTCGATTCCACACCACTGTTCCTCATCCTGGTGGGCGAATACGCGAACTGGACGGGCGAGTACCGACTTTTTAAGGATATTGGGGAGCACGTTGAACGTGCACTACGTTGGATTGACCATGGGGGCGCGGAGCCGAACGGCAAATATCTATCTTATGCATGCAAGTCGAGCAAGGGTTTAGGTAATCAGGGCTGGAAGGATTCTGGCAATTCGGTAATGAACGCCGACGGGTCGCTCGCCACCCCTCCCATCGCACTGGTCGAAGTACAGGGCTACGTTTATCGGGCAAAGTTGTTGATAGCTGACCTGTACGCCAGGACCGGGGATAACCCGACAGCAACTCGACTACGCCAAGAAGCTGCACAACTGAAGAGCGCATTTAACCGCGAATTCTGGCTGGAGGACAAGAACTACTACGCAATCGCGCTGCAGAAGGACGCCCGTCCAGCCGCTGTCATCAGTTCAAACCCCGGACAGGCACTATGGACAGGAATTATCGACGACGGCAGGACAGAAGCAGTAGTGGATCACCTGACCGCCGAGGACATGTTCAGCGGCTGGGGTATCCGCACGCTCTCACACCAGGAGCGTCGCTATAACCCGATCGGTTACCACCTGGGAACAGTCTGGCCACACGACAATTCAATCATTGCTGCCGGATTTCATCGTTGCGGTTTCGGCAAACAAGCGCTACGGGTTTTTGAAGGCATTGTGAGCGCGGCGGAATATTTTGAACACGCACGCCTGCCGGAAGTATTCGCTGGCTTCTCACCACAGGACTTCCCACTCCCAGTGCGTTATCCGATAGCGTGTCATCCGCAGGCCTGGGCTGCCGGATCGGTTCCCTTCCTGCTCAGCAACCTGCTCGGACTCTCAGCCGACGCCTTCAACAATCGGTTGCACGTGACTCGGCCCGTGTTGCCGAGTTTCATCAGCGAACTCGACTTCCGGCGTATCAAAGTCGGCGACAGTGTGATCGATCTGCACTTTGCAAGCACGGGCCAAGGGGAGATTCAGGTAGAAGTACGCAACAACACTGGCTCAGTCAAAGTCGAAGTTGAACAGCAAGAGAAGCGTTTAGAAGCGGCTTAGTGTGCATCCTCCCGATCCCCTTTGGCTTCACGCGTTGTATTTCTGCGCCTGCTGTTTGTGATCTTATTGATCGGCCGGCGGGCTCGAGATTCTTAGGGCTCACCCCAAGCGGTACTGGAACGACAACTGGCTGCCGGCGGTAGGCTCCGCCTCGTAGAGCAAAACTGCCGTTGGCTGGCACGCCTTCTTCTGCTATGTGCGCTGTACCTTAGCTACGCGCGCCTCTCGTGCCCGGCGATCGAAATGAGATCGGTTTGGACTTTTACAGCCGAAGAGATTTCGTTGCCGACTTGGTGGGCGCTCCCGGTCACAAAAATCCCGGCAGGGGGCGAAATGGGTATTTCTTATATAACGGAGGCTGGTTGCTCACCGGCGTCATATATTACCCCGCTTCTTTTTGCGACGGGAGAATAGCTACACGGTAACCCGAATTCTGGTCCATGGTACGCAGGCGTGCCAGGACCGTCTGCAACGCGCCAATTTTCGTCTCGCAGAAACTCCTGGCTCATACAACTGGTTGCAACAGCTTAACTCCGCTCTCACGCTCGTTTGTCGATGTAAGGCGGCGACGCAAGCACTGGCACACAACGAAATACTGGTGCATTCAGAGCTCTGGTCCGCTGTGGCGGAATAGGCGGAAACGGAGTTACGCGACAGTATTACTCTCCGCCGGCGCTGGACAATGCGAAGTACATAGCCTTTTATGGCTCGCGACAAATTGGAAACGCAACCTGCGTAGGCAGGCCAACGAACGGCCAGCCGCTTGCACAGCGGGCCCAGCATTGCGCCTGCGCGTGCAGACAGCTCCGTTTCATGAGGGTCAAGTAAATCAACCGAGTTCATCGCCGCCGACAAGAACGTCGGCGAGGGCCAGGGTGGTTGGCACGAAGATTGCCAGCTTTACAGCGCGCATGCCGGCATCTAACCTCCTGAGGTGAAACATGAGCACTATAACCGCGCACGTAGAGCAAGCCAACGAGTACAAATCTCTCAAAGACAAAGTTGTCGTGATCACGGGTGCTTCCAGCGGAATTGGGCGTGCGATTGCGATCGAGATGGGGCGGCAAAGCGCGAAGGTGGTGATCAACTACCTAGGTAAGCCGGACGCGGCTGAGGAAGTGGTGCGCGACATCGAGAACGATCACGGCACCGCGCTGGCCATTGAGGCGGACGTATCAAAATCCGATCAGGTGCAGCACATGATTTCGCAGACCGTCGCGCAACTGGGACGTGTCGATGTACTCGTCAACAATGCAGGAATAGAAAAGGAATCGCCCTTTTTGGAAAAACCCGAGAGCGACTTCGACATGGTCATTGCCGTGAACCTCAAAGGACCTTTTCTCTGCACCCAGGCAGCAGCGCGAGATATGGCCAAGCGGAGGAAGGGTACCATCATCAACATCTCGTCTGTTCACGAGGATCTTCCTTTCCCAGGCTATTCGGCCTATTGTGCGGCCAAGGGCGGGCTGCGCATGTTGTGCCGTGACCTCGCACTGGAACTTGCACCTCATGGCGTTAACGTCATCAATGTGGCCCCGGGCGCCATCAACACGCCCATCAATGAGCGAACACTATCTGATCCTGAAAAGAAGCTGGCGCTTAAACGTGAGATCCCGCTGGGGCGCGTCGGCGAACCTCAGGAGGTTGCGAAGCTCGTCTGCTACTTAGCTTCCGATGACGCTTCATACATCACGGGAACGACGATCGTGATCGATGGCGGGTTGATGCACCAAACGGGATCGCTGTAATTGCGGAAAATGTTACCTTCGAACGGGATGCGATGCCGAGAAGGTGAGCGATCAACCGTGTTCAGTTCCATCTGGGGTTTGCTAGAATCCTCATTGGCGCGAAACCATGGCAGCAAGCGGCTGTTCCCTTTCTCCACGCGCTCGAAACGTATTGTCATGTAAGGGTTCGTGCCCAGAAGCCTAACAGAGCGGCAGGCATCCGCAACCCCGCCCTGCAAACAGTGTGGGGATGGGAAGCGCTCGACCAGCAACCCGAACTTGCGCCCGATGACAAAACGCTGCTCGATCGCATGGCGGAAGACCACGCGTGACCTTTCAGACGGACATTCCTCTGTTCGATGCGAATTGTGACACACGACGGGCACTGGCGGTAAGGTCGCCCCACGCAAAGCATGCGTTCTATCATTTGTATACAACCATGAATGCCGTCGACGATGACACCTGAAGGTAGCAAGTGGGAGGAGCTAACATTGTCGGAACCAATCGCGGGTGGGAATTCGACGTCTCAGTGGGCGCTCTGTCCAAGTCGCTGGACCAGGTCAGCGAGTACGGCGCCGAGGAGTTCATCACGAGCGTCGGCGGCACTATCTTAAGAGCCATATACCGTCCGCTCCGATGATTTCGGGATCAAATCACGAAGGCTACGCGGCATGTGACCCAGTGAGAACAGACGCCGCAAGGAGCTGGAGCTTGTCTTGCGTCGCCTGGCTTCCGTTAGCAAGCTGCCGATCGGGTCGGAATTGCCAGGCAAGTGGACGTGAATCAGCGACACGGATTGGCGGGCTTGTTCTTTCCTGAGGACCTCGTATATACGCCTTAAAGGCTGTTCTCTGAACCGGCTAACACCGTTTTACCCTCAGATGGTTTGGCTGTTTGCTCGATCATCGTAACATCGGCATTCCCGGCGGGAATTGAACCCGAGTTGCCCTGAAAGAGCCGCTAACGTCTGGTGGCAAAATGAATTCACGCGCCATTCCGCCTCCTGGGCGTGGGCTTTAATATCGACCGTGCACATGACCGATGGGCCCGCAGGACGAATGCTAAAATGAGCGTGGTAATCACCGCTCGATCGGCGCACCACATCTAAAGGTTCATCCAACAGGATGCTTTCTGGCCCGCAAATTCGGCGCAGATTTCTGGAATATTTTGCACAGCAGGGCCACAAGGCAGTGCATTCTTCGTCCCTGGTTCCGGCCAATGATCCTACCCTGCTGTTCACGAACGCGGGCATGAACCAATTCAAAGATGTTTTTCTCGGCCGGGAGAAGCGTGATTACAAGCGTGCCACCTCCTCGCAGAAGTGCGTGCGCGCGGGAGGCAAGCACAACGATCTTGCCAATGTCGGTTTTACTAATCGCCATCACACCTTTTTTGAGATGCTGGGAAATTTCTCCTTTGGTGACTACTTCAAGAAAGATGCAATCGCGTTCGGCTGGGACCTGGTGACCTCGCCTGCCTGGTTCGGCATTCCCAAGGATAAGCTCTTCGTGAGCATCTTCAACGGTGAAGCGGGGGTACCTAGGGACGAGGAGGCCTATCACCTATGGTTTCAGGAGGGCGTCCCTAAAGAGCGTATCTATGAATTCGGGCTCAAGGATAACTTCTGGCAAATGGGCGACACCGGTCCCTGCGGTCCCTCGAGTGAGATTCACTATGATATGGGGCCGCTGGCCAGTGACCAGGGGCATACGGATTGCAAGTTTGGATGTGATTGCGGACGCTACGTCGAGCTCTGGAACCTGGTGTTCATGCAGTTCGACCGGGATGATGAGGGGACGCTTAAGCCCCTGCCCAGACCTTCGATTGACACGGGCGCGGGTCTAGAGCGTTTAGCCGCCGTTTTACAGGGCAAAATCTCAAACTACGATACTGACCTTTTTCTTCCCCTAATTGAGCGGGCCGCCGAATTAGCTGACGTTTCTTTCAGCCGGGAACGGGAGAAAGAAGCGCACGCACAATCGGCCGCTTCACTGCGGGTCATCGCCGATCATGCACGGGCGTCGACTTTCTTAATCTCCGACGGTGTCATGCCTTCCAATGAAGGTCGGGGATATGTTCTTCGTAAAATCATTCGTCGGGCTATTACGCATGGACGGCTGCTCGGGCAGACCGAACCGTTCCTTGATCAGATGGTGTTTAGAGTTCGCGATCTGATGGAGGATGCCTACCCGGAATTAAGAGAGACTTCCGAGACAGTGGCGAACGTGGTCCGGGCCGAGGAGACTCGTTTCGCGCGCACGCTTGATCTTGGGCTGCGAAAGATGGAAGAGGACTTGCAGCCTTTGGCCCAGGCAGTTCGCCAGAACCCCGCCGCGCGGGCCATGTATTCCGGAGAGAAGGCATTCAGGTTGTATGACACCTTTGGCATGCCGCTTGATTTTATGCAGGATGCGGCCCGCGACCAAGGTATTGCTTTCGATCAGGATGGCTTCGAGCGCTCCCTGAACGAGCAGCGCGAACGCGCAAAGGCCTCCTGGAAGGGCGCGGCTAAGCAAAGCGCTAACCCCGCCTATGTCAGCCTGCCCCCGTCGCGTTTCGAGGGCTACCGCAGGACCCGCTCCAATGAGTGCGAGGTACTCGCCATTGTCAAGGGGGAGCAGGGATTACAGGAGCTCAAGCCTGGTGAGGAGGGCGCCATCATTCTCGATCACACCCCGTTTTACGCGGACGCCGGGGGACAAGTCGGAGATCACGGTTGGTTTTACGCGGAAGACCATCATACCCTGCTGGCAGACGTGACTGGCTGCTACTACCCGGTGCAAGCCGTTCGCGCCCACACGACGACAGCTAAGCAGGCTATCCGCCTGGGCGACAGACTTGATGCCGTCGTAAATACGAAAATGCGTTTGGCCACGATGCGCAATCATACGGCCACTCACCTGCTGCATGCGGCTTTGCGCGAAGTCCTCGGCGATCACGTAAAACAGGCGGGATCTTTGGTCGATCCCCGACATCTCCGCTTTGACTTTTCGCACTTCACTGCCGTTGAAGAGGAGCAACTTGCGGACATTGAAAATCTGGTCAACAAGGAAGTCCTGGGCAACGAAAACGTGCAGGTAATCGAAGACGTGCCTCTCGATGTTGCCCTCAACGACTATCACGCCATGGCGCTCTTTGGCGAAAAGTACGGCGATCGGGTGCGGGTGATCAAGATCGGCGATTTTTCTACGGAACTATGCGGCGGCACGCACACGGGCGCAACCGGAGAGATCGGGCTGATCAAAGTCTTGAAGGAGGGCAGTGTCTCCTCCGGTGTCCGGCGTCTCGAGGCGGTTACCGGGGAAGGATCGCTGCAGCACTTCCGCCAGGATCATCAGCTCGAAAATGTCCTCGCCAGCTTGGCCTCTCGCTCCGATGCAGCGACTCCGGCTAAGGTGCTCAGGCAGGAACTTGAGAGGCGTGACGCTGAAATTAAGCGACTCCAGCGCGAGCTGGATCAGGCGAGAATGAAGTCGGCGTCCTCTGCCGTCAGTTCCGTCAACGAGAACATCAAGGAAATTCGCGGTATCAAAGTTCTAGCTCATCGCATTGACAATCTCGAGCGGCCACAGATGCGCACAGTGGTCGACCAGTTGCGCGAGAAGCTCGGCTCTGGCGTGGTGGTACTGGGGTCGGCCAGCAACGGCAACGTGGCCTTGATCGCCAGTGTCACCCGAGACCTGACCAGCCGCATTCAGGCGGGAAAGGTCATTGCGCCAGTGGCGCAAAAAGTCGGGGGCAAAGGCGGCGGCCGCCCCGACATGGCAGAAGCGGGAGGCAGAAATCCCGAAGCTCTGGATGCGGCGCTCGCCGAAGTGTATGCGGTGGTGGATTCGCTCTTACGATAGAAATACCAGGCTCTGGCAACTGGCCGTTTACCTCCTTCGCCAGCACTCAACCAGGTGACCCACCGCCCCCGGCCCGGAGCGCAGCACCACGCAGGTTCTCCTCGACGAAGATGCCCTAACTAACCCGCCATGGATCGCCTGGCTTCAACTTCGCCAACTGAGAACCACTGGGGCCGACAGAGGGTGATGGAATTCCCCACCTGTGCGGCGTGCAAGGAGATAATTCTGTTTTAGCTGGAAGTACCATTTGGCGGGGCGATCGGCATCATCGATCAACATCATATGGGGACTATGCTGAAGGCCTTCGGCTTGCTTCATCATGGTGTGGCGGTCTTGTTCTACAAACTTGCCAAAGACATATTTGAGCAAATGCGCTCCCCAGGGGAGCCAGGGAAATATGTTCCAGGCGGCAACCACCTCGATGCGGCACTGGTTGCGAGTGACAGGCGTTACCGTCGTCAAGCTCGAAAACCAGTATTTGCCCGCGCGAATCATCTCCAGACGCCGATTGGGGAGAACGAAATCGATGGTGGTGGAAATGGCCTCGGCATGGGCATAAAGCCGCAACAACTTATAGGGGGCGCTATTCGATGAAGGTGTGTGGGCGCTCATGCGAAAGCCGTTGGGAATCGGCTCGAATGCCTTCTGCTTTTCATGCATGCTCGCGCGGGAGCGCCACCACCAAGACTGGTGCACAAAGGGCCCGTGCGCTGGATCCATCAGCCCGATAATTCCATGATCGACGCTGACCGGCATCTCCGCACTTAGATGGGCAAGCTTGTATTTACTGCTGAAAGTTGGAACGCGCGGTAGAGATTCGCTCGGCTCTTGCCGTTTCGCAAAGCCGGCTCCCGCCGCAGCCGGCTGAGGAACGAAAACCCAGATGTAATCATCTCGCTCTTCGCAGGCGAAGCTACCCGCGTAAATGCGATCGATTTTTACCTTCTCTTTGGAGGTGAGCGATGGGATCAGCTGGCATTGCCCACTGTGAGCATCGAACTTCCAGCCGTGATAGCTACATTCGACCTGCTGGCCGTCAAAACAGCCATAGGAGAGCGGCATACCGCGATGCGGGCAGGCGTCCTGGAGAGCAAAGACCCGCCCCTGGATATCACGGCCAAGCACCAGGGGAACTTCCAGCAGCATGGCTTTCGCCAATTGTCGGCGGGCAAGCCGATCGCTGGGCAGGGCACGATACCAAAACCCGAATAGCATGAGGGAGTCGAGAGTATTGCGTTCGTGAGGTTGCATTTCGATCATGGAAAATGTCGCGATTATTCTGCCCGGTGAAAGCCTTTATAACACCCCGCCAGAGGGGGATAAAACGCCGAGGCCTGGCCAACTGATCTCCATCAGGATCTCGCGAGCATTGGTCGCGGCGGATTCGAATTCCTCAAGATCTAGATGGCATAGCAAGACAGGAACTAGCCAGGAGCTGAACTTTGCAGAACACTCGCACTGTAGTAAGAGCTCCAAGGCGATTACCAGCCATCGCTCGGGATGACCCCTGCCTCGGCTTCTGCTCCTGGTTGTCACCTGCCTCTAATGCTCGGCATCAGTCGCCATCCCGCGCGCCTGACGTCTATGCAGGTTATTCCGCGCCGCGGGTGGGAGGGGCCAGATTGAGCTCCTTCATGACCATTTGCAAATCTTTCCAGGCTTCTTTTTTCTGACGAGGATCGCGCAGCAGAAAAGCTGGGTGGTAGGTGACTGCAAGCTTGGTGCCACGGAAATCATACCAGCGACCGCGCAGATCGGACATGGAAGAATTGATGGACAGGAGAGTCTTTGCCGCCACCGCGCCCAAGGCGACGACGACTTTCGGCGCGATGACGGCAATCTGCCGCATCAGGAAGGGCGAGCAAGTCTCACACTCCTCCCGTTCCGGAGTGCGGTTGAAGGGCGGCCGGCACTTGATAATGTTGGCAATATAGACCTGCTCCCGCTCTAATCCCATGGCTTTGATCATATTGTTGAGCAACTGTCCCGCCCGGCCGACGAAAGGCTCACCTTGCTGATCTTCGTCGGCCCCGGGGGCCTCGCCAATGAACATCAGCTCGGCACGGGGATTTCCCACACCGAAGACAATCTGCTTTCGGCCTTGCTTGTGCAAACCACAGCGGGTGCAATCGCCCAGATCTTGGCGGATGATTTTCAATGCTTGGACGGGATCGATCATATCGGGCTCGGCTGCCGCTTGCACAACATTTTCGTCCATGGCGTGCCTGGCGCGGGCTCTGGAGGTCGTCTCTTCTGCGGTTGGGGCGGGCGAGCCCGATGCAGGTGGCAGGGCGGGAGCGGTTGTCATCACCTCGCGACGATAAAAATCGTAAATACCGAGTTCATGGTAGTAGCGGATGCGCTCGGCAAGCGCCCCTTTCACGTGCGCATTAAGCACACGGGCCATGCGACACCTTCACCGCCCGGCGCTTGCGCAGCTTTGCCATGTAATCGAGTACGCGCTGGGCCACCTCCCATTTCGTGCTTTCTGGGACCTCGATCACCTCGTCGTCAGTGATGATCGTAACCGCGTTTCGGTCGGAGTCAAATCCGATTCCTTTCTGCGAAACATCATTCACCACGATCGCGTCCAGTCCCTTGGCCGAGAGCTTTTTGCGCGCATTTTCGAGGGCATTTTCAGTCTCGGCGGCAAATCCCACCACGATGCGTCCTGCTTTATGTTTTGCGATTGCGGAAAGAATGTCCGGGGTAGGCTCGAGATCCAGGCTTATGGCGCCCGCTCGCTTCATTTTTTGCGCGGCCGCTCTCCTCGGACGGTAATCGGAAACAGCTGCGGATTTGATCACCATGGTCGCTTGCGGCAACAGCTTTATCATGGCTTCCCGCATCTCATCGGCAGATTCGACCCGGGTTATCTCAGCCGCGGCCGGAGGTGAGACGGCGGTGGGACCGGTGACCAGCAGGACTCGCGCCCCCTGGCGCAAAGCGGCTTCGGCGAGCGCGTATCCCATGCGTCCGCTGGAACGGTTTGTCAGATAACGCACTGGATCGATCTTTTCTCGTGTTGGTCCGGCACTGATCAAAATGGTTTCGCCCCCCAAGGCTTGCGATGCTCCCATGGCTTGCAGGGCAGCGGCAACAATGGCTTCGCTCTCCGCGAGCCTCCCCGGGCCGCTCATACCGCAGGCCAGGTATCCGCTTTCCGGTTCGACCAAGCGCACACCCCGTTTCCTGAGGATCTCCACGTTGGCTTGTGTAGCCGGATGGTTCCACATGTTCACGTTCATGGCTGGCGCCACCACGACCGGGGCGGTGGTCGCCAAGAACAGGGTAGTAAGGAAATCGTCGGCCAGGCCCAGGGCGAACTTGGCCAGAATGTCAGCCGTCGCGGGAGCGACTACCAGCGCATCGATCGATTGCGCCACGCGTATGTGCTCCACGGCAGACTCAAGATTGGGTTCTGCAGCCCCGGAACCAAATAGATCGCAGATGACTTTTTCTGCGGACAGAGCTGCGAAGGTGAGTGGTCGAACAAACTCCTGCGCAGCACCTGTCATGACTACTTGTACGCTAACCCCGCGCTCCTCGAACTGGCGCACGATCTCGGCTGCTTTATAGGCGGCAATGCCCCCGCTCACGCCAAGCGCAATCTTCATTCCAGCAACTCACCTTTTGCTTATTATCCGCTTGTTACGACAGGTCCAGCCCGGCCAAATTCTGCCTATTGGGCTCCATTTGCCCCCAGAGCGATTGCTCTCGCCGAAAGAGGCTACTGGCCTCGCTCACGAGTCATGTCCTTGGCTGAGCCGTCACAAGCGGCTAGTGTTTGGGAACAACCTTCTCCAGCATTTCAGCCGCGGCCTCGGCCGGCGACTTCACGACTTCGGGGATCATCCACTTCACTTTGCCCGCCTTGATTTCATCTTGCGCGATGCGACATGGCTTGCGCGAGTGGGTTTCGATAACCGGCGGGGCTCCGCCTTGCAGTTGGCGGGCTCGCCGCGCTGCCACGAGAATATAGCGATAGTTGCTGTCGAACCCGTCCATCAACTTCATGGTGTTCTCCCCCTGAACTGACTGCAGCGCGGTTCAGGTCGCGTTCAAAAGCCGCTTGCCGTCCCCGAGCTACCCTCTTCGAAGGACCGCAGGATGCGCCGAACTTCTTGGCGCATCTCCTCCAGGCGACACCCCTCCGCCAAGTGCAAGTTCCTGGAATCTTGCGCAGACGGCGTGGCACCCGAGCGTCGCGAACGTTCAGCCAGCACGATCGCCTTGAGCGCGTCCACCGACTGATCAAGGCGGTCGTTCACCAAAATATAGTCGTATTTGTCATAATTCTCAATCTCCCGTTTGGCCGTGGCGAGGCGCCGATCAATGACCGCATCGGTATCGAGACCCCGGCTGCGCAGCCGCCACTCGAGGGTCCCACGGTCGGGAGGCAAGATGAAAATACTCACTGCCTGGGGCAGCTTCTGTTTGATTTGTGCCGCACCTTGAACGTCGATATCGAGCACCAGATCGTGGTTCCCGCTCTCGGCCTCGGTCAGGAACCTTTTCGCCGTTCCGTAGCAGTGCCCGAACACCTCAGCATGCTCAAAAAACTCGTCGCGCCTGACCATCTGGTCGAACTCGGGGCGGCTGATGAAATAGTATTCCCTCCCGTTCTGTTCGCTGCCCCGGGGTGCGCGGGTGGTATAAGAAATCGAGAAATCGAGGTTGGAAACAAATTTCCGCAGCTCATTCACCAAGGTGGATTTGCCGGAGCCGGAAGGAGCGGAAATGATGTAAACCAGCGTCATTCTAAATTTTGTACCTGTTCGCGCGCCTTCTCGATTTCAGATTTAATCGCCAGCCCCCTTTCGGTGATGTTCAGCGCCTCGCCGGCCAGGCCCGAGGTCTTGGAGAGCAGGGTATTCGATTCCCGATTCATCTCCTGGAGCAAGAAGTCCAGCTTCTTGCCAATCTCACCACCCTGGTCGAGGAGAGCAAGGAAATGCTTCACATGGGCATGCAAGCGAACCAACTCTTCCTGCACATCGCTGCGATCGACCAGCAGAGCCACTTCTTGCGCAATACGGTCGGGATCGAGCTGAGTCCCGGCTAATTCGTGCAATCGGCTTTTAAGCTTCTCGGCATAACTATCGAGCACGGTCGAACGATGCTGAGCGACCGCGGCGCGGGCCTTTTCGATATGCGCCATGCGCTCACGTAATTCAAGGTCAATGCTGCGGCCCTCTTCTTCCCTCATTTCATTCAATCGCGCTAAGGCCTTGCCCACGGTGACCAGTACGACGCTTTCGAACTCACCGTCAGCGGGAGGACCGCTGGCGTCCATCGCGCCGGGAATTCGCAGAATGGCGTTCAGGTCGGGGTCGGCAACAATACCGAATTCCCGGGCGGCATCTCGAAAGGCCCTTATGTAGGCGGCGACTAACTCTCGGTTCAAGCTGTAGGCGGTGCCGCCGGCACGCTCCAGATTCAAGGTAAGTTCGATATGCCCTCGCGAGAGTCGTTCCTTGAGAACACGGCGCAGCTTCATCTCCATCCCGTCGTTGTCGGAGGGTAGGCGGAAGTGCAGATCGAGAAACCGGTGGTTCACGGATTTTAGGGACAGGGAAAAACCCAACTGGCCGCCTACTTGGCCGCTTACCTGGGCGTATCCGGTCATGGAGCGGACGGGCATGAAAGTTGATTCAGCGCTGCAAGGGCAGGGCGGCGGCTTTTGGCTGTTCCAGATCAACGAACTGCAAGTTATAGAGGCGCCGGTAAGTGCCCAATTTTTGCATCAGATCGTCATGTGTACCGATATCGGCAATGGTTCCACCCTCGAGCACCACGATGCGATCGGCACGCCGTACCGTGGACAGGCGATGCGCAATAACCAGAACCGTGCGGCCGCTCATCAAGTTCTGCAAGGCTGACTGCACCAGGGCCTCCGACTCGCTATCCAGCGCCGAAGTAGCTTCATCGAGGATGAGAATGGGGGCATTCTTTAGGATGGCTCGGGCAATGGCGATTCTCTGTCGTTCGCCCCCCGATAGACGAAGGCCGCGCTCTCCTATCAAAGTGTCGTAATGCTCCGGCAATTCCCTGATGAAGTCGTGAGCCAAGGCCATTCTCGCCGCCGACTCGACTTCCTGAGCCGACACATGCGGCTGCCCGTAAGCGATGTTATTTCGCACCGTGTCATTGAAGAGAACAGTTTCCTGAGTGACGATGGCGATCTGCGAGCGCAATGAGGTGAGGGTGACATCCCGCACGTCTTGTCCATCGATGAGCAACCGCCCCCCGGTCACGTCGAAGAAGCGGGGGATCAGGTGCACGAGCGTACTCTTGCCCGCTCCACTGGAGCCAACGATGGCAAGAACCTCGCCGGCTTGTACTTCGAGGTTGATGCTATTGAGGATTTCTCGCGAGCCATCGCCATTCTCCTGGTAGGAAAAAGAAACATCCGCGAACGAGATGCGCCGGGAAAACATGGGCAAGCGCTTGGCTCCCGGCTTTTCCCGTACTTCGTCTTCGACGTCCATGAATCGGAACACCTCGGAAGAGGCTCCGAGAGCCTGCTGAAAGTTGTTATAAAACAGGGCAAATTTTCGCACCGGGTCGTACAGGCGGAAAACGGCAGCAATGAACACCAGAAAGCTTCCCGTGGTAAAGACGTGATGCGCAATGCGGTCGCGGCCGAGCAGGAGAAGCATGGCAATGGCCGCCGCTCCAAAGATGTCCATCAAAGGCGAGCTAATGGCCGCCGCCGCCACAAAGCGAAGATTCGCAAGCAGCAATCGCCGCGCTGCAGAGCGGAAGCGGGCGATCTCCCAGCCCTCCATGCTGAAGGCCTTCACGATACGATTTCCCGTAATGGTCTCGTGCAGGATGTTCTGAATGTCCGCCAACTTGTCCTGCCCGCGTCGCGTCGTGGAGCGCACCCGGTGTCCGATCTTGCCCGCCGAATACAGAATAGCCGGAATGAACAGCAGCAATACCCAGGACAGACCTCTGCCGGATAAAATCACCACTCCGATCAGGAAAATCAAAGTGAACAACTGCTGTAAGAACTCGGCCAAAACGGTAGACATGGCGAACTGGATTCGTTCAATATCGTTGATGACCGTAGACATCAGCGTGCCGGTCGCGTGTTTTTGAAAGAACGCGGCCGAACGACGCAGAATGCCGTTGTAGAAATCGTTGCGCAGGTCGGTAATCATGCCGAATCCGGCATAGTTCACCAGGTAAGTTCCCAAATAATCAAAGATGCCCTTCAAAATGGTGGAGGCAACCAGTGCAAAGGCCACGATCGTCCAGGCATTCTGAAAATGGGAGGGAACAAACTGCTGCAGGTAAATCACGTGCTCGGACCAGGGGAGTTTCAGGAGTTGTATGTTATGAGAACGGGTGGAGGGGTTGAGGACGCGATCAAAAATGGGCCCGATCAGCAGAAGGCGGAAGGCTTCGAGCAGACCGACCCCGGCCATCAGGATCACGGAAATCAGCAGCGGCCACCAATAGGGCGCAACATAACGCAGCAGACGAGTTAGTTGACGCATATCCCTGTCTGCCGGACCGGGTTCCGCCAAGAGGCGCATGCGTGAAGTTATTTTACAAGAGCGCCGCTCTTAACGCAGTGTATGCGCATGGTTCCGCGCGCCTCTCCGGCTCGCCGCCGGCGCAGCCGGGATCATAACTGACGCTCTGTTCGTCAAAGGATCACCGCAAATGTGCCCCCGCGGGCGATAGTGGAAGCCAACACCCTGGCTCTGAACTAGGTTGGCGGAAACTTATTTTGGGCTGTCACGGTGTACTATCTTGACCCGGTATCCCGCTTTTCTCAGGTGTTTTCCAACCTCCTCGGCGATCATCACCGAGCGATGCTGTCCGCCGGTGCAACCGAACGAGATGGTCAGGTAACTCTTACCTTCCTCGATATAGTGAGGCAAGAGATAAACCAACAGCTCGGAGATACGCTTAATGAATTCCTGAGTCTGCGGGAAGGAGCGGATGTACTTCGCGACCCTGGAATGACGGCCGGTAAGAGGGCGAAATTCGGGTACGAAGTGGGGATTAGGCAGAAAGCGCACGTCAAACACCAGATCTGCATCTTCTGGTACACCATGGCGGAAGCCGAAGCTCACGCAGGACACCAAGATATTTTTGTCCGAGGCAGCGTGCTTGAACTGCTCGGTGATGTGCGCCCGCAGCTCATGAACATTGAATTTTGACGTATCAATGACCAGGTCGGCCAGGGCGCGGATCGATCTCAGGTGCTTGCGCTCTTCCTGCAGAGCCGCCTTCACCGGGGCGTTTGTTCCCAACGGATGTGGGCGGCGGGTCTCGCTGAAGCGCCGCAGCAGAGCTGCATCGTTGGCTTCCAGGTAAAGCACCTTAGTCGGAATCATGCGCCTAACCGACTTGAGGATTCCTGGAAGCTTTTCGAGCGCAGAACCTTCGCGCACATCCACCACGATAGCCGTGCGCTGGATTTCGGCCGACTGCATGGCCAATTCGGCGAAGCGTGGAATCAGTTCGACCGGCAGGTTGTCCACACAGTAAAAACCGAGATCCTCGAAGGCTTTCAGGGCGGAAGCCTTGCCGGATCCGCTCAAGCCGGTAATCAGCACTAGTTCGGCGCGCGGGCGTCCGTCACGCGAAGAACTTTTTGCTGAATGTATGTTCCGGGTTCGGGAAAACCCTTCTCCAATCCGGCGCAGATGCATTTAAGGCGATGGTATCAGAAACGCACTTGGGGAAGAGGTGCCGGGCGATGGACGCGCGTCAAACCGCGCGTCCAAGCACAACCCCGACCGCGCTGACCATCAGACGCTCCCCTGCCTTCCCCGCACATGATCCTGAAAATCGTCTACCCATGCACCAGCCGATGACCTCGCGGGCAAGCCGCTCACCAGAACCGTCGATCGAGTTCTACGGTCAGTGCCAGCATGCGATGGTTTCGGACATCTGCGACGCTCGCGATTTGAACGGATGTTTCCCCAGCGGTTACGCGGCGCCCCCAAAAATGCGCGGCCACTTGCGAGCGCCGGGACCCGATCGCGATTGAACTGAACCTGTGAATGTAGGAGCGCGCAGCCTAGCACGGTTTGACCAGGGAGCGGCTTCACGATTGGCCAATCAGTACTCCGGTAACAAAGACCAATGCCCCACCTAGACCCACCTGCAAGGCGGCGGAAAAAGTCGGTGTTTCCATGTAACGGTGGCGAACCCAGGTGATCGCCGCAAGCTCAATGACGACGACAAAAAAGGCGATGGCCAGGGCAAGGTGAAAATCAGCGATTAGGAAGGGCAGCGTGTGACCGATTCCACCCAGCGTGGTCATGGCGCCTTCGACGGCACCGCGCGCCCACGGATGTCCACGACCCGTCAGGCTCCCATCGTCGGAGAGTGCCTCGGCAAAGCCCATGCTGATGCCGGCGCCGATCGAGGCAGCCATGCCGACCAGAAAGGCGTCCCAACTGCTCCGGGTGGCCATGGCTGCCGCGAATACCGGCGCAAGCGTCGATACCGAACCATCCATCAGGCCGGCCAGACCGGGCTGGATCACTTGCAGCACAAAGAGCCGGCGACGAGCGCGCTCTTCATCTTCCTTCACTTCCGGCCGCAGCTTCTCCTCGGTTAATTCCTGCGCCCGATCCTCATGCGAACGCTCCTGTTGCGCCAGGTCGTCGAGCAGTTGGCGGATGCTCGCATCTTGCGTTCGGGCCGCGGCGCGCTCGTAGAATCTGCGGGTCTCAACTTCCATGGCGCTCGCCTGCTTGCGCACCGTCTCGAGCCCGAGGGGACGGACGAGCCACACCGGAGTCCGCTGAACGAAACCTTTCACGTCCTGACGTCGCACCAGGGGAATATGTTCCCCAAACTTCTGGCGATAGAGTTCGATTAGCTTTCGGCGATGCTCCGACTCTTCCTTGCGCATAGCCGCAAAAATGCCGGCCGAAGCAGGAAAATCCTGCCGCAAGCCTTCGGCAAAATCGGCATAGACTCGCTCATCCTCTTCCTCGAGAGAGATGGCTAAGGCGAGGACCTCCCGCTCGGAGAGTTCATTGAAGTTCTTCATTTCTACCTTCCGGTCAGATACCAGGGTTCTTACAGAAAACGATTTTACAGGCCGCCAAACTCGGGCTTTGCCCTTGTGAGATCGGCTGCATGCTATTTAGGAGTCGAAACCGACCTAAGCGCTTTGCGCAATGAGCAAGCTTGCCCAAGAACGACCGCCGGTGCACGCTCGGTGCCTTGCCGCAGAGGACAGTTAAACGGGGTTCGCTTATTCGAGCCGCCTTCCAGATTGACTGCGGCGGCCCCCCGAGCTGTTTACACGATCTTGCGGCCCACCGCCGGCGCAATCATGCGCAACTCCTCCATCAATTTCGCGAACTGATCCGGAAAAAGGGACTGGGCACCGTCGGACAGCGCCGTATCAGGATCATGATGAACTTCGATCAGCAGGGCATCGGCACCGGCCGCGAGGGAAGCTCGAGCCATGGGGGCGACCTTGTCGCGTCGGCCGGTACCGTGGGAAGGATCGGCGGTCATGGGCAGGTGGGATAGTTTCTTGACGATGGGAATGGCCGAAATATCCATGGTATTGCGGGTATAGGTTTCAAAGGTTCGGATTCCGCGTTCGCACAGGATCACTTCGTAGTTTCCGCCCGCCATGATGTATTCGCCCGACAGCAGCAACTCTTCGAGCGTGGCGGCAATGCCGCGCTTCAGCAAAACCGGTTTTTTTATCTTTCCCAGTTCACGCAGCAAGTTGAAATTCTGCATATTGCGCGCGCCGACCTGGAAAATATCAATATATGGCAACATCATGGAAATCTGAGAAATCTCCATGACTTCACTGATGACCAGCATTCCAAATTGCTCGCCGGCTTCGCGCAGAAGCTTCAGTGCCTCAAGTCCCAAGCCCTGAAAAGCATAGGGGGAACTGCGTGGCTTGAAGGCGCCTCCGCGCAGGACGCGCGCGCCAGCTTTCGAAATCACCTGGGCGACGGTGAACAGTTGATCGCGTGATTCCACCGAGCAAGGCCCCGCCATGACAACCACTTGATCTCCGCCAAGCGTCAGGCCATTGGAAAAGTGAATGACGGTCCCCTCGGGACGAAAGCTTCTGCCCACCAGCTTGTAGGGAGCGCTGATGCGATGCACCTCCTGCACGCCGGGCAGCACTTCAAAGGTGCGGGTATCAAAGTCGACGCGCGCCCCCACTGCCGCCAGAATAGTTTGGCGAATGCCGGTGGTGCGATGCACGGAAAAGCCCATGCGCACGAGGTGCTCAATCACCCGTTCGATCTGGTGATCGGTAGCGGTTTCCTGCATAGCCACAATCATGTTTAGCCTGCAATGATCAGGAGCTCGGCCCAGCCAGAGCCGCTCGCCGCTAGCACTATTTTCCCGTCATGGCGGAAACTCCGCTTCTGGACCCGGCGGCGAGCTCGCTGTGACCGGCGATGGACGGGGGTGTTCAGTCGTTGACCTCCGGATCAATTTCGCTGCCCGCCGGCAAAGCCGAATCGGCGGCCGAGATCGTCTGGGGCGCGATTTCCTCCTGCTGGATGAGGCGCATGATGTCCATGATGCGCTCATAAATACTCGCGAGTTCCCGGCCGGTGAGTGGGCCCCGGTTGGCCTCCGCGATGTGCTTGAGCACGGCTTGCTCCCGATCCGGTTCATAGATGGGCATTCCCGCGAGCCGCTTAAGCCGACCGATTTCATGAGCGGCGCGAGCTCGCGCACTCAATAACTCGACCAGCCGCCCGTCGATTTCATCGATTTTCTTGCGCCACTCGGAAATATCCATAGTCTGGTGCAGGTGCCGGAGTTCACACGCTACTCGAGAACTCAGGATCGCCTCGCTTATTCAGACCATCTTAGCCGACGACGGAGGTCGAGCGAGAAATAGCCGGTTGATGAATTCGCGCACCGCTTCGGGTTCTCGGCCCGGATTCTGCTCGATCGTCTCGACGATGGCGCTACCCACGACCGCGGCTTCGGCGAATTCGCCCACGCCGACAAACTGCGCGGGAGTGGAGATACCAAAACCCACGGCGATGGGAAGCCGGGAAAACCTGCGCAGCCTGATTACCAACTGGCGGGCGTCGTCGAGCAACCGCTCCTGCGCACCGGTGACGCCGGTGCGGGATACAGCATATACAAAGCCGTTCGCCGACTGGGCGATCTTTTCGAGGCGCTGGTCGGTACTGGTAGGTGCGGCTAGAAAAATCGTCGATAGACGCCGCATCCTCATCTCGTGCAAGTAATCATCCGCTTCTTCGACTGGCAAATCAGTTACCAGCGCTCCGTCAACACCAGCCTGCGCAGCAGCCTGAGCGAAGCGGCGGAAGCCCATCTGCAGAATGGGATTGAGGTAGGAAAAAATAATCAGGCCCGCTTGCGAGCGGCGGCGAATGTCAGCGGCGAGCTCAAGGACCTTTTTTAGGGTGGTGCCCCGGCCAAGTGCCCGGTCGCTGGCGCGCTGAATGACGCGCCCGTCGGCGACAGGATCACTAAAGGGTACGCCCAGCTCAATGATTTCCGCGCCCGCGTCAAAGGCGGCCAGGATTACGTTCCGCGTGGTCGTCAGATCAGGATCCCCGCAAGTGACATAGGCCACGAGGGCGGGACGGGTTTGAAAGGCGATCGCCACGGCTGATTTGCGAACTTGGTGCTTGCTAAGAATCGCTCAGCAGCCTGGTTTGGCTCAACTGAGCAACACTCGATTAGGGCACGAGCGCACCGGGGGCATCGAATTGGAGTTTTTCCCGCAAGATGTCAACGTCCTTATCACCGCGTCCGGAGACGTTGACCACCACGATGTCGGATGGTCTCATCCGCGGCGCACGCTTGGCGGCCTCGGCGATGGCATGCGCCGACTCAAGCGCCGGTAAGATGCCTTCTTGTTGCGCCAATAATTGGCAGGCAGACAGAGCCTCCTCATCGGAGGCCGATACGTACTCGGCGCGCCCGCTGTCCTTCAGCCAGGCATGCTCAGGCCCGACGGACGGATAATCGAGGCCGGCGGAAACCGAGTGCGTGGTCGCGATCTGGCCAGCGTCATCTTGCAGGACATAGGACAAGGTGCCTTGCAGAACACCAGGGCGGCCGCCCTGAAAGCGGGCGGCGTGGTCACCCAGACTTTGACTCCTGCCTCCGGCCTCGACTCCAATCAGGCCAACCGATTTGTCTTTGAGAAAGGCATGAAAAATACCGATCGAATTGGAGCCGCCGCCAACGCAGGCGATCACCAAGGACGGTAGTTTTCTTTCGGCCTTCAGAATCTGAGCGCGCGCTTCGCGCCCGATCACCCGGTGAAAGTCGCGAACCATTACGGGATAAGGGTGCGCGCCGAGAACACTTCCCAGCAGGTAATGAGTCGTGCGCACGTTGGTGACCCAATCGCGCATTGCTTCGTTAATAGCGTCTTTGAGGGTGCAGGAACCGGAAGTAACCGGCCGTACCTCGGCGCCGAGCAGGCGCATGCGGAATACATTCAGCGCCTGGCGGCGCATGTCCTCGCTGCCCATGTAGACGACACACTCGAAACCAAAAAGGGCGCACACGGTAGCCGTGGCCACGCCGTGTTGCCCGGCGCCGGTTTCGGCGATCACCCGGTGCTTTCCCATGCGCTCGACCAGGAGCGCCTGCCCCAGGCAGTTATTGATCTTGTGCGCGCCAGTGTGCAGAAGGTCTTCGCGTTTCAGGTAGATTTTTGCCCCGCCTAAACTCTTACTGAGCCGCTCGGCAAAGAGGAGGGGCGTTGGCCGACCGGCGTAGTGACGATAGAGATATTCGAGCCGCCGCTGAAAATTCCGGTCAGCACGAGCTTCGTCGTAGGCCAGCTCGAGTTCTTCAAGGGCGGCCATAAGCGTCTCCGGCACGTAGCGGCCGCCATAAGGTCCGAAGCGACCAGAGAAGGGTTCATTGCCGCGCGCCTTTTGTTTCGAGACCATGGTCGTGCCCATTAGCCCATCTTTTCTGCCTGCCGGACAGCTCCGAGGAACGCGCGAAGCTTTTCGCGATCCTTCTTTCCCGGCCGCGATTCAACTCCCGAGGAGACGTCCACACCGTAGGGTTTCAGAATCGCAATGGCCTCACTCACGTTGCTGGCATGCAAGCCGCCGGCGACCACCACCCGCAGCCGTTTCTTCATGGCTGCCACCAGGGGCTGGGCGCGTCGCCAGTCGAATGGCTTGCCGGTTCCGCCCGGCTGCTCGGCAGTCCCCGAATCGACAAAAACAGTGCGGCCGAGTCCGCCTCTCGGCGCGCCCTCACCTTTGCCACCCAAAATCCCGTCCCCAAGCCCGTCGAAATGGGCGATCGCTCGTTTCCATTTCTCGGGCTCGTCCAGCAAGCCCGCCACCGGCAAGCAATAATAGATCTTTGGGCGTAGCCAGCAGGAGCCGACTGCCTCAAGTTGCCTTATGGAGCACTCGCCACTCAATGTATGCCACTGCATGGCCGTCAGCTTTACCTGACTAAAAATGTCCATGGCACGATCCTCTGCCATATCGACGAAAACACCCACCTTCTCGACGTCGTCCGGCAGCTTGGATGCGATTTCCCGTGCCAGCCGCGGGCAAACATAGCGCGAACTCTTGTCATAAAAAACGAACCCCAGGGCGTGGGCGCCGGCGTCGATCGAGACGCGCGCGTCCTCGAGGTTTGTGATTCCGCAGATTTTTACCCAAGTCATCAATGCGGTTGGACTCGCGCGTCAAGCCGCCCTACGATGCACCCAACGCGGTCTAGGGGGGAACTACAAACTTACTGTCGTCCCGGCCTCCGCCAATAGGCGCCCGAGTGCCTCTCCCGGCCGCTCTGCCTTCATCAGGGATTCGCCAATGAGAAATCCTTGATATCCCTCGGCGCGCAATTGCGTGATCTGGCCAGCGGAGCGGATGCCGCTTTCGGCGACGCTGACGAGAGATTTGGGAATCAATCGGCCGAGCTGCAATGCAGTATTCAGGTCAACCTCAAAGCTGCGCAGATCGCGGCTGTTTACACCTACCAAATTGCAGCCCACATCGATCGCACACATCAGCTCGTTTTCATCATGAACCTCGCACAGAGCATCGAGTTCGAGTTCCTGCGTCTGCCGCAAGAGTCTGGCCAGTTCGCCCGGGGAAAGCGCCGCCACGATGAGCAGCACGGCATCGGCACCGTAGGCCCTGGCCTCGAGGATCTGAAACTCGTCAACGACGAAATCCTTGCGCAGGCACGGCAGCGGGCTGGCCCCCGATGCGACACTCAGGTTCTCGAGCGATCCCTGAAAGAATTCCTCCTCGGTCAGTACTGATAAAGCTGCGGCGCCCGCCTCAGCGAGCTCCGCGGCAAGCTCCCCGGGATGGAAAGCTGCTCGGATGAGCCCTCGTGATGGGGATGCCTTTTTCAGCTCGGCAATGACGGCCACGCCCTCCTGTGCTTTTGACTCGACAGTGCGGCGGAAGCCACGGGGGTTGTGCTGGCGCGCTCGGCGCTCGAGATCGCGCCAATTCACCACCGAACGCGTCTGCGAGACACGCCTGCGAACTAGAGAAACGATCTCGGCCAAAACGGCGGACATCGATGAAGATTATACGGGAAGCCGGCCAAACAACATGTAAAAGGGCTTTTTACAGCTTGGTGACAACATCGTGACACACCTTTCAGCTGTTCTGAATAGCCTAAGAACAGTCAGGTCAGGCGAACAACATGTCACAGTCAATTACTATTCCCAGTCCCCCCTCAACCTCCATTCCTCGTGCCCAGCCACGAGAAGATGCCGCCCTTATACGAGATGCGCAGCGAGGCTCGAGATGTGCCTTCGATGTGCTGGTGCGTAGATACGATCGCGCCATTCTCGGGCTTGCTCTGCGACTAACCGGCTCGGAACAAGATGCTCAAGATATTTACCAAGACGCCTTCCTGAAGGCGTACAAGAACATCGCCAAATTTCGATCCGAGTCATCGTTTTATACCTGGATGCACCGCATTGTCACCAATCTGTGCGTGGACCGCTTGCGCAGCAAGCATTCCCGGCGTGAGACAAGTCCAGTCACTACGAATGGGGAAGGCAAAGAATCCGACCTATTCGACCAGCTGGCTGACTCGCACAGCCGCAGCGATCCGGAACGACAGGTACTGCGGCACGAATTGAGACGCCACATCGCCATCGCCTTGAAAAGGCTTACCGCCCGCGAACGAGTTGTGTTCCAACTCAGGCACTTCGAAGGTCTCAAGCTTCGCACTGTCGGCGAGATGCTCAATACCAGCGAGGAAACCGCTAAAAACACACTGTTTCGAGCTACCCACAAACTGCGTTCCTATCTTGCGCGGGTGGACGAGAGCCTAGCCGAGCGGCCAAGAGCGCGCCGTACCTGATGGACAGCCTGAGCCGGTGATCCAAACGCAGGAGCAGCAAGCAGAACGGCACTTCACCTATTGGGTTGATTGATCCCGCTAATTCGCTGAACAGCCCTGAGTTGATCGAAGAGGGAGCGCTCAATTTCGCCGCCGCGGCAAAGGGAACGCCTCGACTGTTTCCTGCGGGCAAGGGCAAAAAATTCTTTGTTTGCCGAGGGACGAACAGCAGCAACTCGCATTCCTGCATCTGAGAGAGGTCGGCACAAACACATTCGACGGAGTTTATTGAAAATAGGATCTTTCTTTACTGCGGAGCCACTTGCTATGAGCCAGCGTGCACTCGAAAGGGGGTCATCAACGGGAGCCGCAAGCCGCTACTTAGAACGTCTGAGCAAGGCGCTACCCGGCCCTCGTATCTGGCGGGGAGCACGCGAATTTTGGCCCGACGGCGCCAAGTTGGTCATCTCAGTTTCGCTGCAGTTTGAGGCGGGCGCTCAGCCTGGCGGTGCTCCACGTGTCGACTCCAGATATCCCGATCTGCCAATCAAATCGTCTGATTACGGATCCCGGGAGGGCATTCCCCGGCTCCTCGAAATCTTTCAGCGCCGCCGGGTGCATGGCACATGCCACATGGCTGGAAGCGCGGTGGCAGGAAACCCGCCATTGGCCAAGGAGATCGTGGAACGCGGTCACGAGCCAGCGGCTCACGGTCAAGCTTGGGCCGCGCAGTACTCAGTCACAGCCGACGAGGAGCGCGCTTCCTATGAAGCAAACATTGAGAGCATCGAGCGCGCCACCGGCGTGCGGCCGGTTGGCTTCAACGGGTTCTGGCGCCACAGTACAGCGCAGACGCTCGAAATTCTTCAGGACCTCAGCTTCATTTATCACGTGGACGATGCCAGCCGCGATGAGCCTTCACTTGTCCTGGTTCGCGGCAAGCCCATTGCTATTGTGCCTTACACGCTGGAACTCAACGATTTTGTGGCATACGAAATACGCCACTACAGCACCGAGCAGTATGCCGCCGAGCTCAAGAATGAGTTCGAAATGCTCTACAGCGAAGCCGAGACCCGCCGCCGCATGATGTCGATCAGCGCGCATGGACGCATCGCCGGGCGGCCGGCGCGCGCCAAGGTTTTGGAGGAATTCATCATCTATGCTCAACGCAGGCCAGGAGTGGTCTTCATGAGAAAAGACGAGATTGCAAGATTCGCCCTCGCCAGCTCAATCACCCCGCGCCAAGAGCAGGCAGCGCTCGAAGCCGACGCCGCTTAGGAGGCCCGCGAGATCATGAAAATTGCAGCACGCCGACCTGCTGCGAGCGCATACATCGCCGCCCGAGGCCAGGCAGCCGGCCACCAATGAAATTTCGAAAATGAGCCTGCCTGAGTAATCCCCCTGCTTGCAGCACAATCGAGCACCCGTCTGGTGCTCTCCCAAGAGCGCATGCGCCGCTCCTCGGACTCGTTACCATCGTCACCCTCGGCCATCGTCGGCTCCGAGTATCATGAGAGCCATCGATGGCCAGTCTCATGAAGAAGCTAACCTTCCTGATCTCTCTCACCAACGACGACAACGACTATCAGCAGGAGCAGGCGAGTGTCGCACAGCAGGCGGCCCAACGTTACGGCATAGACATCACGATCATTTGTGCACAAAATGACGCGATTACGCAGAGTCAGCAACTGCTCAACGTCATACAGTCTTCAGAACCGCACCCTGACGCAATTCTGTTTGAGCCCGTCGGTGGTACAGCACTGCCCCAAGCAGCGCGTGCGGCGGCTGCGGCCGGCATTGGTTGGGTGGTGATGAATCGCGATGCCGAGTACATCGGAGAGTTGCGCAAAGTCTATAAGGTTCCGCTTTTTAGCATCACCTCCGACCATGAAGAGGTCGGCCGCATACAGGGGCAGCAGCTCGGAGCGCTGTTGCCGCAAGGCGGATCTGTGCTGTACATCCAAGGCCCGACCGAGAGCTTGGCGGCAAAGCAGCGGTCGGCCGGCATGTATGAAGCCAAGCCTGCGGAAATTTCCATCAAGTCAATGAAGGCGCACTGGACTGAAGAGAGCTCCTATAAGACGGTCAGTTCGTGGCTGCGGCTGTCGACCTCGCAGACCGCTCAAATCGACGTTGTTGCCGCACAGGACGATTCGATGGCCATGGGCGCGCGGAAGGCCTTCCAAGATCACACCAGCGGTGCGGCTCGCGAGCGGTGGCTATCTCTTCCGTACCTTGGTTGTGATGGCGTGCCCAAAACCGGCCAGGCCTGGGTGCAAAGCGGCCTGCTGGCCGCAACTATCGTCATACCGGCGGTTAGCGGGAAAGCGATCGAGATGCTGGCCAATGCCTTCCGTGCGGGAACCATGCCAGCGGAGCGTGCCCTGACGGTGCCCGCTTCCTTTCCGGCCCTCGAACATTTAACGACGATGCGCCAGGCAAAGTCGCAGGGCTCCGGTCTATAGCAGCCGTAAAGCTCTGCTGAGACGAGCTCCCATTTCTCGGCTTCTCTTCTGCTCTCTCTACACGAACTGCCCGATGGAGCGCTTTGCCTCTTCCCCTCTAAGCTTGGCGCTAGTCGGCCGAGGCAGGCTGCTGGAGGCGTGGGCCATACAGCTGAGGTCGGAGGTGATCCTGCATCTGGTAGGGGGCACATGGTCATGTGCCCTTTAAGCTTACGCCCGCCTGCGAGTCTTTGTGTGCTTACCTTGCAGTAACTGTAGCCCTAGGGCACAGTTCATCCTGGTTCGAAGTACAGCAAGCGCCCGATACACGTGCTCTGCAGGCTG
>JAFATF010000123.1 GCA_019244045.1 Acidobacteriota bacterium | reverse complement strand
GAATGAAGTGCTTACACATAAGTCTCAACTGAATCAGCTTCGGCCGACGCCAATATACTGATAGCCCATCGAGCGAAGGCGAGCACCGTCGAGCAGGTTTTTCGTATCGAGAATGACCGGGTGCTTGAGCAGCTTCTTAAGACGATCGAAGTCCAGCAGACGAAATTCTGGCCAGCCGGTGCCGATAATCTAAGCGTCAGCCCGCTCCGCAGCAGCGTAGGGGGACTCACAGTATTTCACGGCTCCATTGAGCTGTAGCCTGGCTTCAGGAATAGCCACTGGATCATAGGCATGCACGCGGGCGCCGCGCGCCAACAAACTTTGTGCGAGCTGCAGCGAGGAAGATCCAGCCACCGAATTGGTGTTTGGTTTGAAAGCAAGACCGAGAATGCCGATCTCCTTATTGTCGATTGAACGGAGCATCTGTGCGATCTTGTTCACCAGTCGCTCGGCAAGGTCATTGTTGACAGCACGCGCTGCCGCCAGGACTTTCAAGTCGATCCCCTTGTTGCCGGCTAATTCGGCCAGTGAATCCATATCTGAATGCGCGAAACGGCCGCCCATTCCCGCTCCAGCTTGCAGGCAACGTGGACCGATTTTTTTATCCAATCCTAAGGCGAGTGAGAGATGTACGGCATCGGCATTTACATGCTCGCAAAGCGCCGCGATCTCATTAATAAAGGAGATTTTGGTGGCAATGAAGGCAGTGGCGGCCTCGCGCACCAGTTCAGCGGTTTCGTGATTGGTAATGATGAGGGGAACCCCGCGCATGACCAACGGGTGATAAATTTGCTTAAGCATCTGTATGGCGTCGTTCGATGCCGTACCCAGCACAATGCGGTCGGGCCAGTTGAAGTCTTCCATGGCGCAGCCGTTCGTGAGAAATACAGGCTGCGACACCAAGATGGCCTTTTTGCCCGCAGCGCTCAGCTGCTTCAAAACCCTCGCCGCCGTCCCCACTGGCACCGGCGTAACAATGACCAGCACTGGAGGCTTGTAAGCCAGCTCCGCAACCCGCACTGCGATCTCGCCTAATTTGTCGGAACTGTCGTGCGCAAAGAAGATAATGCCGGCGCGGCGGGCAAAAGACTCAAGGTCAGTCGAATACACCAGACGTCCGGCGCGTACATTCCTACGAATCACCTCTTCGAGGTTTTTCTCAAAGAACCGCACCTTCCCCTGCGCCATCTCCAGAATCCTGGAAGCCTCGGAATCACAGCAGGTTACCGGAGTACCGAAATCGGCGAGGCAAGCGGAAATTACGGTCCCAAGATAACCCGAGCCGTAAACACCGATCTGCATTTTGCCCCTCCCCCGGAAGCAAGGCGAAGCCGCGTATTGGCTGGAGTTCTCCGCACGCGCGGGGCCTATCTCCTTATCTACCCTCGTGCGGCAGCCTTAGCAACACACGGGAGGGTCGTGTACTACTGGACATGTACTTGGGAGTCGCCTACCGGAAGGCATCACTTTCGGGTTTCGGAAACCCTGGTCCGGCCAAGGTGAACTGGGGCGAGATCCACCCAGGAGTTATTGTTAGCTTCCCGTACGAAGGTTACTTCTTCGATGGCAATTCGGCGGCTGCCCGCGTACTGGCCCCAACGTTCACTGGCAGTGTGAAAAGCGGCCATGGCTTGCGCTTCATTGCCCATCTTGATCACGGTCAAATGTGGCATGTAGGGCCACTGCTCACTGCAGAAAAACATCCCGGTATTGAGACGATCGTGGAGTTCACGGAGACGATACGCGCCATGAGCAACGCGGATGAAATCAGTGGGGGTTATGGGCACAAAAGTCTCGACATCTCCCAGCACGACCTCGAAAGGATCGACTTCGCGGCACATTTGACCTAACAATTCCAGCGCTCGATTTTCCCGCACTTCTGCGGAGACGTTCTCCAGATCACTCAGGATACGCGGAGGCAAGATCGTGATGTGCGCGGGCAGATGAGGAAGCTCGGGATGAAGCTCCCGTCGCAGTCTCTCGATGAACTCGCCCACCGGATGTCGAACGTACGCCACCAACGCGTAATGCGGGTTGTGCATGGTCCGCTTGGCATTATAGCGCCGCGCCCGAGTGACTGCAGTTCGCCTCAAGGTTACCAACAATTTGGAGACACCCGCCCCGCGTCAGTTCACCCGAGCAAAGCTGCATCGGGCTAGTCGATGGGGCATGGGCAGGGTCAAAATCGCGAGAGCGGAATAAGATGCTTTCGGCGCGCTGCGGCTAGCCCTTAGCAGCTTGGTCGCGAGGACGGTCGGGAAGCATTGCCTTCATGTTTTACGACGTCCCGCTCGCAAACGGATCACTCCAGTACGCCGATTCCCATTTCCGCTCTGCAGCTGATGCGATTGAGAGAGGTATAAATTATCGGGTTAGGTCAGCATATAATTTCATAATGTTCGCCTCCGCCTTGACCGGAGTTGCCCTGGCTGGCGCTGCTGTTGGCTCTCTTTATTACCAATCGATGTGGCCGACGGCGCGCTGGTTTGGAACCACGTTTACTGGAACGCAACG
>JAFATF010000074.1 GCA_019244045.1 Acidobacteriota bacterium | reverse complement strand
CTGGGTTTCGGCCACGTTGGAATTCTCCCGTGATGAGTGCTAGACGTCCCATGATATCAACTCTTAGTCCCGGCATGGGCGAAGCCTCGAGGGGCTTTGCGCGTGGGTTTGGCGAGATTTGCGCCCCCGCGGGAAGTAAAATGGCCTTTCCTCGATACTGGCTGACTGTCTGCATGCGATTGTAAGAGAGCGCCGTTGCACTTGAAGGCATAAGCCAGAGGATTTGGGAACAAGGGGAGCGGTCGAGAGCAAATCGCTCTCTACACGGGAAGTGCGCGGCGCTTCAACTTTGAGCTGGAGTACGGCATGAATCAGTTTCCGATTCCTTTGCGCATGGCTTTCTTGTGCCTGCTATCATTGCTCGCTCCTAGGGCTCGAGCCGACGCCGCCCACGTTGCCGAGTCGATCGCCATCGACGCCACGGCGCCCGCCCGACCATTCCCCCACTTTTGGGAGCACATGTTCGGTTCCGGTCGTGCCGCTTTGAGTTTGCGGGAGAGCTACCGTAAGGATCTGCGCGCCGTGCGGGACGTAACCGGAATCGAATATATTCGCTTTCACGGAATTTTTCTGGATGAAATGGGCGTTTACGAAGAAGATGCTCAGGGCAATGCGGTCTACAACTTTTCCTATGTCGACCAGGTCTACGACGGTCTCCTCGAGAATGGGATTCGTCCCTTCGTTGAGCTCAGCTTCATGCCCAACAAGCTGGCCCGCAAGAATGCGCTGCAAGCTTTCTGGTATCACCCCAATGTATCTCCGCCGAAGGATTGGAGCAGGTGGGACGATCTCATTGATCAGCTCACCCGCCACCTGGTCGCGCGCTATGGGCTCGAGGAGGTGGCGAAGTGGTATTTCGAGGTGTGGAACGAACCCAACCTGGATTTCTGGGCGGGCGAACCGCGGCAATCAACCTATTGGCAGTTGTATGACCACACCGCCACCGCCATTAAGCGCGTCAGCCCACAATTGCGCGTGGGCGGACCAGCCAGCGCGCAGGCTGCCTGGGTTGAGGATTTCATCCGCCACTGCGCGCAAAGTCACATCCCCGTGGATTTTGTCTCCAGCCATGTCTATGGCAACGATTCGGGGAAAGATGTCTTTGCCGTAAGCAACGAGATCCCGCGCGATCGAATGGTGTGCCGCGCCATCGCCAAGGTTCATGGTGAGATTCAGTCCTCGCCTATGCCCGGCCTGCCCTTGATGTGGAGTGAGTTCAACGCCAGCTACAAGAATGAGCCCGATGTCACCGACTCGACCTATATGGGACCCTGGCTTGCCGATACCATCCGTCAGTGCGATGGCCTGGTGAACGAAATGTCCTATTGGACCTTCTCCGACGTCTTTGAAGAACAAGGTGTCGTCAAACAACCATTTTATGGCGGATTTGGCCTGATTGCCGTGGGCGGAATTCCGAAGCCGTCCTATGCCGCGTTTGCCTTGCTGCACCGGCTCGGAGAGGCTCGGCTGACCCTGCGCTCCGAGTCGGTGCTAGTCACTCGCCGCGCCGACAACTCGCTGGTCCTCGCCGCCTGGAATCTGACTGCTCCCGGGGAGTCAAACGGCCAGGCCAAGGCCCTCACCCTGAGCTTCCAGCATCTGGCTGCCGGCTCTCGCGCCTATATTTCCCGGGTAGATCGCGATCATGGCGACCCGCGCGTGGCATACGAAAAGATGGGCTCGCCGCGATATCCAACTCAGGCTCAGCTGGCTGAACTCCGCCAAGCGGCCAGGCTCCCAGTGGCTGAGATCCGCGATCTGGCAAATGACGAACTCACCTTATCGATTCCCGCCCAAGGGCTGGTGGTCGTCGAAATCTCTTCTTCGCAACCGGCTAGGCGAGCGAAATCAGTTGATTAAGTGAAAGTTTTGCGGCGGCCGTGACTTCTTCTCGAATTGGCAGCGCGTTGCTCGGCCCTGCCCGGTCAAATGCCCCTTCCCGCGGCGCGAACTTGGTTTCGTAAGGTAAACCCCCTAAAAGGACGCTGTCCGCGCGCCCCTCGCGATCCGCTGACAGCTTTCGCGAACCCACTCGCAAGTACCCGAGGCGGGGACCAGCCGAAGGCGGTCGTCGGACTGCTTTCGTCTGTTTCAGGCAGCGTCTCATCGCCGCATATGAGCATCTTCTTGAAGCAGGATAAGTCACTGCTGAATCAAACCTTAGAGCCATTTCCGGCATCTCTCGTGGGTTCAAGCTGGACAGCGGCGGGGCTCGGTCCGAAACGCTAAATCGCGGGTCACCAGTATGGCCAAAGCAGACGGTTTTTGGAGCAGCTGGGGGGAGAGGCTGATTGCCCTGCGCAACGTACCACCCATCCTGAAAATCGTCTGGCAATCGGGGCCGGGCGTGGTCGGCTTCGGTATCGGCGCACGCTTGGTGGCCGCACTACTTCCAGTTGCCATTGGGTACATTCCCAAGCTCATCATCGACATTCTCGATCAGCTGATTAAACACCACGGCATCGTTCCGCCCAGGCTGTGGTGGTTGGTGGGCGCTGAGTTTGCGTTGGCGGTGGCGAGCAGCCTGGTCACGCGCGCGATCGACTATTCCGACGCGCTGCTGGCCAACAAGTATACGCGTTACGTCAGCATCCAGGTCATGAAACATGCCTCGGAGCTGGACGTGACCGCTTACGAAGATCCTCTCTTTTATGACCGGCTGGAGCGCGCGCGGGTGCAGGCAACCGATCGGCTGGTTATGATTCAATCGATCGGGCGATTGGAGCTGCAGCTGATCACGGCGATCGGCTGGTCTGTCGCGGTCATGCTCTACTCCCCGTGGTTGATGCTGCTTCTGATCGCCGCCGTATTGCCGGCCTTCATCGGCGAAACTCATTTCGCTTTCCTCGGCTATGCGAAAAATTTCCGGCAGACCCCGATTAAGCGTCAACTCGACTACCTGCGCCAGGCGGGAGCCACAAAAGAAGCTGCCAAGGAGTTGAAACTCTTTAACTTGAGCGGATTTTTCACCGGTCGCTTTGCTCAACTTTCCGACATCATTTACCAACAGGACGTCGAGCTGGCGAAACAGCGCCTGGGCATTGGAGCCATCCTGTCCATCATCAGCACCGGCGGCTACTATGGCGCCTACGCCTATGTCATCTGGCGAACCCTTGCCGGCCGATGGGGTATTGGCACCTTTTATTTCCTCACGGCCGCCATTCTCAACGCCAGCAGCAACATCCAGCAGGTACTCTCTACTCTGTCGGGCATCGCCGATCAAGCTTTGTTCCTCACCGACCTGCTAGCGTTCTTTGAAATGCAACCCACCATCCGCTCCAAGCCGAATGCCTTGCCCGCGCCTCGTCCAATCATGCGCGGATTTGAATTCCGCAACGTGTCTTTCCGCTACCCCGGGAGCGGGCGGCTGGTGTTGAATGGTCTCAATTTTCACCTCCGCCCCGGCGAACGAGTCGCCCTCATTGGCGAAAACGGTCAGGGCAAGACCACCATTGTGAAGCTGATCACCCGCCTCTACGATCCCGCGGGCGGGGAAATCTTGCTCGACGGCGTGGATTTGCGCGAATACCGTCTGGAAGACCTGTACACCCAGATCGGGGTGATCTTCCAAGACTTCATGCGTTATGAAATGACTGCGCGGGAGAATATAGCGGTAGGACAGATCCAGGAACTTGATGATCTCAAGTCGCTGCAGCAGGCGGCGCACAAGAGCCTGGCGGACCAGGTGATTGCCCGCCTCCCCCTCAATTACGAGCAAATGCTCGGCCGACGCTTTGAGGGGGGAGTGGACCTTTCCGGCGGGGAGTGGCAGAAAATTGCTCTGGCGCGTGCCTATCTGCGCGATGCTCAGCTGTTGATTCTCGACGAACCGACCGCCGCTCTGGACGCACGCAGCGAGTTCGAAGTCTTTCGGCGTTTTGCCGAGCTCACCCGGGACAAAATGGCCTTGTTTATCTCTCATCGTTTTTCTACCGTACGCATGGCGGACCGCATCGTAGTACTGGAAGCCGGCGATATCGTCGAAGAGGGAACCCACGAGGAGCTCACGCGCGTGGGCGGACGCTACGCTGAGATGTTCGAATTGCAGGCCGCCAGCTATCGTTGATGAAATTCCTGCATGCCGCAGAATACCCATTTCGAGTTCGTCACATCCGCCGAACGCACTCCCGCCGGCTCAGGGCAGACCACGCCCGATCTGGATCGGCTGCGAGTGAGTGCGGCGGAGCTGGCGCGCGGCTTGGCCTGGTTGCCGGGCACACATTCCTCTGAGGTTCTTTACGAGCGCTCGCACGTGCTCAAACCACAGATGCGCAAGGTCTTTCGCGCCTTGGCCGATACTTCGCGCGAAGACGCCTCCGAGGACGTCCGCTGGCTTCTCGACAATGTTCACCTCATCAGCACAGAAATCAACGGCACGGCCGATGAACTCAGTGAATTCAAAAAGCTTCCTCACGTGCGCAACCGAAGCTTCGACGTCGTGCCCCGAATTCTCGCGATTGCCGAGGCTTATTTAGCCGCGGTCGAGCACGAATTCAGCGAATCGAGCTATATCGAATACGTCCAGGCGTTTCAAAAAACCACCATCCTGAACCTGCGGGAACTTGATGCCCTGGTGCCGGCGCTCAAGCTTGTGCTGCTGGAGCAGATCGCGGGCCGCGCCTCGCGTGTACTGAAAGATCCGACGAAACTCGATCGAACTGGCGCGGCCATCCGCAGCCTGCGTGAGGTGACGCAAAATGACTGGCGCGAGGTGCTCGATCGCCTGCTAATTTTCGACAGCGTACTGCGGGATGATCCGGCCGGCGCTTACGCACGCATGGACCGCGACAGCCGCGTCCTTTATCGCAAGCAAGTGGCTCATGTGGCCGAGCACTCCGACTTCACCGAAATGGAAGTTGCCGCGGCGGCGCTTGCCTTGGCCAGGGAAGCTCAGAGGCAGATCTATGCGGATCGGCGGGTGGGCACACGGCGGTCGCATATTGGCTATTACCTGGTTGCCGAAGGGGCTCCCGACCTGCGTCAGAGGGTGCGCTATCGACCTCCGCTCGGGCAGAGAATGCGAATCTTCTTGCGCCGCCATCCCGATGAGTTCTACCTTCCGGCCATCGAGCTTTTGACCCTCATCATCATTTTGGGAATTCTGTTGCCGTTGATTGGGCCTGCAACCTCTCTGGGCCGGATGCTGATCGCGGTTTTTGTTCTGCTGCTTCCCTCCTCGCAAGCGGCGGTTCAGATTGTCAATTATGTGATGACGGCCATCTTGCGCCCGCAGATCATCCCCAAGCTGGATTTGTCCGAAGGCATTGCCGAGGAGTGCTTCAGCCTAGTGGCCGTCCCCGCACTGCTGCTGAACGAGGTGCAGATTCGCCGCCTGGTCGATGATCTCGAAGTCCGCTACTTGGGCAACCATGATCGCAACCTGCATTACGCCTTGCTGACCGATTTGCCCGACTCCCGAGAGACACCTACAGAAGACGATCCGCGAATCGAACTCTGCTCCGGGCTGATTCGCGACTTGAATGCAAGATACGCCTCGAACGGCGAAGGGAGCTTTCTTCTGCTGCATCGCCACCGCGTTTACAACCCGCGCGAGCGGGTGTGGATGGGCTGGGAGCGCAAGCGGGGAAAGCTTTTGGATCTAAACCGCCTGCTGCGCAACCAATACGACAGTTTCCCGGTGAAGATAGGGGAGCTCGGGCTGCTGCGCAAAGTACGCTTTGTGATCACGCTCGATGCCGATACCGAATTGCCGCGCGGAGCCGCCCAGCGCCTGATTGGCGCCATGGCCCACCCTTTGAACCAGGCCATCATCGATCCCGATAAAAATATTGTAGCCGCCGGATACGGCATACTCCAGCCTAGGGTCGGGGTCAGTGTACAAAGTGCGGTGCGCTCACGGCTGGCGAGTTTCTACTCGGGCGAGACCGGGTTTGATATTTATACGCGCGCGGTGTCCGATGTGTACCAGGATCTTTATGGCGAAGGCAGCTTCACCGGAAAGGGCATTTACGAGGTAGACACACTGCACCGCGTTCTCGACCGGCGTTTCCCGCGCAACGCCCTGCTTTCCCACGATCTGATTGAAGGTGCATATGCGCGCGCCGGACTGGCGAGCGACATCGAAATCATCGAAGACTATCCCTCGCATTACAGCGCCTACAACCGCCGTAAACATCGTTGGTTGCGGGGTGATTGGCAAATTGCCGGGTGGCTGTCTCCCCGGGTGCCGGATGAGGCGGGAAATCGCGTTCCTAATCCCATTTCGATCGTGTCCCAGTGGAAGATTCTCGACAATCTGCGTCGCAGTCTGGTTGAGCCCGCAATTTTCCTGCTGCTAGTATTGGGATGGATAGCTCTGCCGGGGAACCCGGTACGCTGGACTCTGGTAGCGCTAGGCATCCTATTTTTGCCGCCGTGGTTCGAATTCGCCCTGAACCTGGCGCGCGCCGCCTTTGAAAGCAAGCCGAAAGTGGCCGAGGATTCCGTCAAGGGCTTGGTGGCGACGACCCTCAATGTATTCCTGATGCTTACCTTCCTGGCGCATCAGGCGCTGATCTCGCTCGATGCCGTGATTCGCTCGCTGGTGAGGCGCATCATTACGCAACGCCGGCTGCTCGAATGGGAGACCGCGGCGGAAGCGGAACTGGCCATTAAGCGCCACACCCCCATCGAACGTTACCTAAATTGGACCCCGGCTTTGGCGCTCTTGTTGGCTGTTCTGGTCGGCTTCACTCATCCCCGTGCCCTGCCCCCGGCTTTGCCCATTGTTTTCCTATGGGCGGGCAGCAAGCTGATTTCCTTGTGGTTAAACGAGCCGCCGCGCGCGGCGCGCAGCGAAGCATCCGCCAAAGACGAACTCTTCCTGCGTCGTTCCGCCCTGCGCACCTGGCGCTATTTCTCCGAGTTCAGCACCGAGGAGCACCATTGGCTGATTCCAGACAATGTGCAGGAGAAACCTCCCGCGGTCGCGGCCCGCATATCGCCGACCAACTTGGGTTTTCTGCTAAACGCCCGCCAGCTGGCATGTCAGTTTGGCTATCTAACACTGCCCGAGTTCACTTACTTAACTCTGCGCACTCTGGCCACCATGGCGAAGCTGCCTCGCCACCGCGGGCACCTGTTTAACTGGTACGATACGAAAGCCCTTTGCCCCCTGCCACCACTGTTTGTTTCTTCGGTGGACAGCGGAAACCTGGTGGCTTCGTTGTGGACGCTGAAGCAGGGCTGCTTGCGGCTGCTCGATGCGCCCGTCGTCAGCGCGCAGTTGCCGAACGGGTTTGTCGATTATCTGGAGACCTTAGCTGACTTCAGGGTACTCCGACGCAAGTCCGTGGTTGCACTCCGGCGCTTGATGAGGCGGAAATTGCCTGTCGTAAAGTGGCTAGCCTTTTTCGAAAAGGTGTTCTCCGGCGCGCGCCAACTGCCGGCTGACTCGAAACACAGCCACGATGCGGAATGGTTCACTCGCGAGGCGCGGGCACGCTTGCTGATGATGCGGGAGGCGACCCGGGTCTACGCTCCTTGGCTCCTTGAGGAGTTCTATTCCTTGCGCCAGGACCCGGCCCTTGACCTGAAGCAGTCGTGGGATACGGTCTCCCTGGCCCAGGCGCCTGCCTACATCGATACGTTGAGTCAACGCTTGCAGCGCGCCTCATCTCAGTGCAACGGGTCGGGAGACAAGACGCTTCGCTATCAGCAGCTCAAAGAACTTTTGCCCAGTTGTCTTGCCCGGACACTCGAGCTGATTTCCGATCTGCGGCGCGCCGCCAAGCTGGCCGATGAGATGGTGGAAGAAATGGATTTCCGCTTCCTCCTGAACCAGCGGCGCAAGCTGCTTTCGATTGGTTACGATGCGGGCAGTGGGCAGCTGAATGCTGCCGCTTATGACCTGCTCGCCTCTGAAGCGCGCACGGCTGTGTTCGTGGCCATTGCCAAGGACGATATTTCGCAGGAGGCATGGTTCCTGCTGGGCCGCGCTCATACCAGTGCCCACGGTCACAATGCGCTTCTGTCTTGGACGGGAACCATGTTTGAATATCTTATGCCCGCGCTGTGGATGCGTTCGTTCCCCAACACTCTGCTCGAGAGGTCGCGAAGAGCGGCGGTCGGCGCGCAGCAGGCGTATGTGGGCACTCGCGTGCCTTGGGGCATATCCGAATCAGCTTTCGCCAAGGTAGATGAGGCGGGCAACTATCAGTACCGCGCCTTTGGTGTTCCCCAGCTGGCCATCCATCATGATCCTACCAGCGGCTTCGTTATATCACCGTATTCCACATTCCTCGCCCTGAACGTAGATGCCCGTCGCGCGCTGCGCAATCTGCGGCGCATGAGTGCCAAGGGCTGGTTCGGTTCGTACGGATTTTACGAATCGGCGGACTACAGCGAGTCTGGCCGCCGTTCCTGGCGGCACCGCTATCAGCTGGTCCGCTGCTGGATGGCTCATCACCAAGGGATGATCCTGCTTTCACTCGCCAATTTCATTTACGACGGCGTCGTCCAGGAGTGGTTCCACAGAGACCCGCGCGTGCA
>JAFATF010000670.1 GCA_019244045.1 Acidobacteriota bacterium | reverse complement strand
AGCATGTTGAACATCGGACCGACCGAAATCAAGTTGTTCGAAACCGGCCGATTTGGCCTGCTGGATAGTCGTCCAAAAAAGAAGTGCCATTCCGCCAAGTTGGTTGAAATCGACATTGCAGCAGCCGTACTTGTAAACAAGAGTTTTTTTGTGAGATAGAGTCAGAATGCTCGCTACAGGTTCGGCTTGCTTGTACACAACCCGGACCTGAGACCGTTCTCCGAAGCAGGCCACCACCTCTTTGAACCACGACAACGGCGGCGGGGGCAAGCCGTGACGCCGCCGCGTCATAACAAACATCCTATAAAAGTCTGAAAGCAGGTCGCCCGAATTGCCTTGCAAGTACGTCAGCTTTTCACGTTCGGCCCTACGAATCTTTCTGCAGACGCAATCTTTGTGAAAACCCTGGAAGAGTTCGGTTAGATTTTTGCGCAAATCCAGAGCATGAGCGTAGTACTTTGCAGCCCGCCTGAAGCCATTTTCGGCGTATCGGTTGCCTGTTCGTGGCCGAAGTTCTATGTAGGCTTTGGAGTCTTTAAGTTTTTGCTGCATGCATCGCAGCAGAGCACTGAACTGTTCCGAATTATCGAGCAACGGATCACAGTAGTCTGAAAAAGGAAGCGCTACCAATCTTTCACCCGTCACTCGGCTTTTGACGTGACAAAACACTAATCCGTTACTCAGTGGGACGCCAGGCGGACAGGTGGTGACCGCTATGGGCTTGTATCCGTATGCGCTCTGCAATGCCTTGAGCCATTGGGTGCTTTGAAAAACCGAGGATTGAGGGTGGCTCAGAACTAGATTATCCCATCGCAGATCGTTAATCGGATCGATCTCAAAGATAGATGCTGTCCCTTCAGAGGTGAAGCTGCGCGGCTGAAATGGCGGGCAGCACGTTGTCGATCCCCGGACAGCAAATCGCCCCTGGACCTTTTGCTCTGCTAGCATAGATTCTTCCTGATGTTGAGGGGAGGGCTGATGAATCGTATGTTAACCATGTTTGGCGGTTTCGGGCGAAGACGAGAATCCGTGTACTCGTAATAGGTCGCGCAACTTGCGTTTGGCGGCCACCGCGTAGGGCAACCATCTGTAGCATCCCTTTAGCTTCAGCCAAAACTCCAAACTCCAATCTGTAGGATCCACTGCCACACGTCCTGAGACGAATTCCTCCGGATCCGAAAAAGCCAGCGTAGGCTCGATGGTAAATACCCTTCGATACCCGTGGCAGTGATTTAATACCTCCTGTGAAAAGGCGCCGTACGGAAAGCTAAACAAGGTGACGTCTTCTCCCATGATTCGTTCGAGCTGACGACGTGACCCCTCCACCTCCTCTTCTAGTTTATCGGCATCGAGATCAGCCAATCTGGCATGGGTCAAACTGTGAGAGCCGATTAAAACTTTGCCCTTGAGCCGCTTTAGTTCTTCTGCCGTGAGCATCCTCTCCCCAGTAGGTACACTCGAAGCGCTTGTCCATGTGGTTTCCGAGGAGTATCGCGTCCAGGCAGGCACCGCGCCGAGTCGCCCAACGACAACGAATAGAGTGACGGGAATGCGTCGCCTTTGCAATTCAGGTAAGGCGTTATCGACAAAGCTAATCAAACCGTCGTCGAACGTCACCGCAACATAGTCCCCTAACGGTTGCAGTGGAACTCGGCAGTCTGCCGCGACGGGAGTTGCGCCTTGTCCTAATATATCCAGCTGCTTTGCAAACCTTCCTGTTACTTCCTTGGGCATTCCGTGATACAGCAGGACAACGCACCTGCTCGGCACGCGCTCCCCCATCGCTCGAGCAAACGAGTGCCCTATCTCGGTACCCACGTATACAAGGCAGGAAATTGCAAGGACAAGCAATCTCTTCATATTCTCAGACAAGAGTGGTACGGCGGGCCTTACTCAAGGCGTGCACAGGTTCCTTGTCGAATTGGCGGGCCGACTAATAGCCGTTTGCGCTCAGGCGTTCAGGTACACGTTCCGCGAAAGCGCAGAGGTCCGGTTTCGCGCGGTAAGCATATGCGCGTTCCCTGCGGACCAGTATTGCCGCTTTCCTAAGATTCGCCTGGTCGATATGCAAACCGCAGAACTCTGCAGTCCTATTGAGGACCTCTTCAGGATGACTCAATAAATGCTCGTATTTGACTTCCAAGGCCCGGTGCTTCAGAGAAGCCACATGCCTCTGGGCCTCGGAAACGTACTCTTCCCATAACGAAAGTGCTCCGTCGAGCGAATCACAGCGAACCCGAATAAACTCGCCGACTTTGGGACGGATCGCGTGCAGCACACGGACCTTATAGTAGATTTTTTGGGAAAGGCTTTGCTTTACAAAGCTTCGGCCCCGCTGGCGAAGACTATTAGCCACGTCTATCCCGTGCCGCCTGATGTGAATGACCTTGCAGGTGGGAAAAAGGTCCAGCCATATGGGCAGGGTGAATGTGCTGAGGGGACTTTTCCAGCCCCACGCCATGTCAACATTCAACAGTGTCTTGTGTCTAAAATAACCCTTCCACCCGAGGTAAGAGATTACTCGCGGAGTACTTAGCAAATACTGCGCTACGTAGTCCACGACTCGCGCTCGCGCTTCATTGTTTTCGAGCAAATACCGCACGGCCTGTGGATTGTCCCAGGAAGCACCGCATTGCGCAATCAACCACGAATCGATGGCAAAGAAGAGAAGTGGCTCATGATTGGACTCCTTCTTCTTTCCCATGAAAAGACCCAAAGCCTCGAGCTGCCGGGCGAGCATCGTTGTACCGGACCGATGCATCCCAATGATAATCACCGGCTCAACTGCCATACACTCTGCCCAACCTTCTTACTCCTGCTTTGGCTTCTCGAATCTCCGTTAAGCGAACGCGTGCACCGAGGATTCCAGACTATTTTCCAGCCGGGTCACGCATCTGCTCCAACTGAACCAGCGTACGGTTTCTTTGGCTTGTATTCGTATGGAGCTTCGCAATTCAACATCGTTCAGCAGCAGTTGAACACGGCTCACGATCCCCGCAACATCCCCCACTGGCACAAGAAAACCGTTGACACCGTTCTTAATAATGTCTCTCGGCCCTCCACAATCGGTAGCGACGACGACACACCCGCAAGCCATAGCTTCCAGAATCGGCAGGGCAAAACCCTCCGAGACGCTGGGAATGATCCAAACGAGGCTTCTTGAGTAGATTTCCCTTGCGCGCTGCAGCGTGGGATTTCTGCAGTACATGCTTGCAGGAATTCGTCTCGGTCGTCGATCCGTGCTAAAGACCCGGATTGGAACTCCTGGCCGCAGGTGTAACAGACGATCTATCACTTGGAAAGTTGTCTCCGGGCCTTTGACGGGATGGTTGCCGTAGATCATGCCTACCCCGTCTCGCTCTGATTCACAGACTGAACAAAAATACTCCTGGGGGTCCACTCCATTGTGAATGACAGCGATAACGTTTCCTCTCCTGCCGGTCACCTCAACCAAGTCCTGTAAATAAGATGCCACAACGATTTTAGGGTAAGGCAGGCTTAACGCTCTTTTCACCAGCTCGGGCGAGAACGGAGTAGAGCCATGGAGGTACTGGATCTTTAAATTGGGTAACCATGTGCAGCGGTCCAATTCAGCGCACTCTGCCATACCTACGGCGATCAGGATCTCATCCTGCTGAAATGTGCATTGCGCTATATCGGTGAAATCTTCGACTACTCCCTCGAACTGCCGAATCCATTCGGGCGCTGCATGGTACAGCCATCTGGATTGTAGTGACCTGCATCTTGTCCGGAACGTTTGCGTTGACCTACGGCACAAAATCCGGACCTGGTGGCCACGATCTAACAATTGTTGCCCTATAATACTGATGCATCGCACTCCGCCTGAACTGGTACGTCCCGGCAATATAAATGTAATCTTCATATTAATACGTGCTTCACCGATCAACTAAGCGGTATGCAGGCACTCTTCGGTAGACATTGTCTTTGGTTTTGTCCAGGCTTTACGCAGTGCCCTGGCGATTACTGATCGATCTTCGCTGGGAAAAGCAAGAGTGTAGACCGCCGCGATGGCAAGTAGGCACTGGCCGGTGATAACGGCTGCCAGTGTTAGGATTCGGGGTTGAGCGAGCCAGCGGAAAAAAAGCGCCCAGGGCACAATCACTGCCAAAGCGGTAACTAGCGCAGTCCGGCCGTACAATTCAGCATAATATCGCCTCAAAGAGACGTTAGCGTGTCGGCAGATATAAATAGGCTGGAGGATTAGCCGCACCACGAGACACGGGACGGCTGTTCCTAAAGCCACTCCCGCGATACCGAACAGTCTGACGAAATACAAGCTTAAGCCGACATTGACCCCCGCCTCTAGCAACGTGATACAGGCCAGGTACTTGTGTCGTGATACGCCATATAGGTAAGACATCGAAGGGAACTGAGATGCCTCGAAGAAGGCTGCCGCGGTGAGGAGAAACAGCACCCAATAGCCATCCAAATAGTTCTTACCCATCCAACTCTCGATAAAGGCTCGTCCATAAAGGAGTAACAAGCACGTAATCGTCGTGGCCAATGAGACGGAGATTCTCGTTCCAAGCTCCAGCACTCTCCGTATGGAGTCAAAGTTGCGACTGCCGAATAGGCGTCCGAACCATGGAGCAAGCATTCCCAGAACAGAGATCATGAATTCTCGGAACGCCAGTGATACGCGTTGCCCGACTGCATAGTGAGTAACGGCGCTTACTCCAATAAAGGCCGTGACCACGACCGGATCGATATAGAGTCGAAGCTGGTCATTCATCTTAATGATGAAGGTAAAAATGCTATACGAAAGCAGGTCTCGCAGCTCCGGAAACGTCGCCAACGTACGCGACAATCTGAATTCGCGATGAACGTGGCACAACGCAAGATAAAAGCCGGCAAAGGAAAGAAGATCGATGACCACGCTAACTATGGCCAGCGCCACCAATCCCAAACCAGCCTCAATGATCACGATAAAAACTGCTGTGCGCAGCAGCAGGGCACACTGATTGATCACCGCAATCACGTCCCAACGCAGATGTGCGGATAGAGCTCCCAAGAAGGCCCTGCCGGGAAAGCCAATCGCAAAGCCGGCGCCAGTGATGAGAACGACTTTCCGGAACAAGACTGCATCGGCTGACACGGAAACGAACCGATCAGCCATTAAAGCCACAACGATACTGCTCACCAGAATGATTGCACCGATGAAGGCAAAAACAAAGAAGGCAGTAGAAATCGCGCGGTTGGCCGTTTCCGACTTTCTTTGACCGATTGCCTTGGCCACGTGCCATTCGACTGAGGTCACGATTCCGAAATCAAGCACCCCGTAATAACCGAGAATGGCTCCCACCAAAGCCCAGTATCCGTAAAGATGATCTCCCAGGTGATGCACGAGAAAAGGCATCAACAGGAAACCGACTGAAATCGTTAGAAGCATGCCAACGACTCGCAGTCCTGAGCCTTGAATCAGTTTACGAACGCTCGCTAAGTCCACAGATAGTTTTTGCAATACTCACGGGAAGATGCAAGACCGCAACAAACCGGAACTCCAGTCCAAAAGACTACTGGCATAGAGGAAAATAAATGGACTACAGCTCTCAATCTGCTCTTTTTTCGGCAGCCAACCTGAAGATTCGATGAAAGCCGGACCCGACCGGAAATCCAAGGCCATCGGTTGGGCTTACAGAGAGGAACTCACCGATTTTTGGGCATACCGCGGCAGCTTCGAAATCGTTGGCTAGAATAAGATCCGCGAATATCAGGCAGCGATTTTAGTGGGTCGTTGCCGTTAACATTGTAGGAGGGTTTGGCCCCGCACTGGAGCTTGATCCGTGCGGATAGGCTCCCGGGTCCCAAGAACCTGTGGCAGGTCTTGGCTGGCAACCTGCGCCACAGCCCCCGCCCGCTCCAAAACTCTGGGGAGCACCCGTGCCAAGCGCCGCGATGCCTAAGTTAGTAAGATTGGTGCCTTTTCCGATAATCGGAGAACCAGCTCCCAACACGCCGGTCTGCGTGTTTATGTTCAGATTGCTCAAGGTGTTAAAAGTGGAATTTATATCCTTTCCACTACCCGCATACATATCGGACTGCCATGCCGACAGGGTTGTACAGCCCCCAGGGTTCCCACTCATAGGGCACGGAGCGGCGAAGGGTCCGGTGCCTAGATCAAGAAAGGTATTTTCATATGCATTGTAGTCCGCACCACCGGAGGCAAATGCATCGGAAGGAAACGACACAAGCGTTTCTCCCCCGAGAACCACATTGTTTTGCCAAATTAGGCCGCTTACACCTGTATCGAAAAAGAAACCGGTGTTGCCCGATGCCACCTGATTGCCACCGTTAATTGTATTGTTCAAAATCCTGGGGTTGACATGTGAAAAGCCACCACCACCCGTCTGTGTCTCAAACTCGATGGCTGGCAAGTAACTGAAACCGTCGTCGGTCCAGAATATGTTGTTGAACAGACTTTCGCCGCTACTGCTACCTTCGTGGTAGAACTTCGCGGTGCCACTGCAGTTTGGAGCCGGTCCACAGTTCGGGTTACCAAAATAGTTATTATAGAGTTGCAGTCCACTAATCGCTCCCGAGAAGGTAAACAGGTGAACGTACTCCAGATGAAATCCGCCAGCATTCCAGTTACCCACATTAGCCATGTAATTGTCGTGAAACGCGACTCCAGAAGTCGCACTTCCCGAACCAAACCACCAGGCTGCTGAATTGTCAGTAAGAGTGTTGTTATTAATTGTGATATTGCTTCCCCAAAGATTGATTGCTACACGGTTTCCATTGATCGTGTTACCCGATATCGCAATATTACTGAGGCCCAAACCCATAATGCCGAATAGCGTTGGAGTACAACAAGAATCGCCAGACTTATGAACATAATTACGTAGCTTCATATTTTCAACCGTTACATTATTCCCGCCAATTGACACCCCTACGCTCTGCTGTTGGTAGCTGCATGGACCACCTGGACAAGTCGCGCCCGGGGTGCCGTTGAGCGTGTTCTGAATTGTCAAATTGTTGTTGCCGTTGATTACCCAAAAGTCACGGCTTATGGACAGCGCGCCACCCGTTGAGAAGTATGGCGCTTGCAGAGTAGCAGCGCCTTGGTCGGCCACGAGAGTAATCGGGCTACCGCTTGCGCCGGCTGAAGCGGTGCTGAATATTGTCGAGCCAGCTGCTGCGTTGTATGTCCCTGCGCAAATATGGAGAATGTTGCCTGGCCCTTGCTGTGCTGAAAGGCTCCAACCATGCCCGTTGTCGTTGTAGGCATAAGCACTCGCGCAATTTGAACCATTGTTTGATCCTTGCGCGGTTGGAGCGAAATAAATATCAGAGGCAAACGATACCGGAGCAACGAAGAGAATAAGGGTAACCGCGAACAGCATGCTTCGGAGCATAATGGGGGGACCTCCTGGCTGCTTAGCTTTTGTCCGATGGCGCCAGAATAATCCTTCCAGAGACCACAAGACAACTGCTGAAAAACGCAAAATCACGATCGGAAGTACATGGTCTCCGGAATATAATCAGAAGTACACACTACTTCTGGACATTCCTGCAGAGAACCTCTTAAAGCACTTTCCGAGGCGGGGCAGCCCACGGCGCCGGATTGCGGCTTCCCTGCACGGTGCGACAAGGCGGCAACTCGAGCGCTAGTAATCATCGCCAATAAGAGAAACCAATTGACAAAATTCTGATCGAAATAGGTGATTGACAAGTAATTAAGAACATGGGCGAAAAGGGCGGAACCGAGGCCCCAAACGTATAGGCAATCGGAGATAGAGTGGGCTCTCTTGACGATCGTAGTCACGCGCCCAACACTCCGGAAAGAGAGCACAATCAATAAAACGAATAACAACATGGTGAAGAGCCCGCCCTGTACTCCCTGCCAGATGTATTCATTGGTAACGTCGGAGAGCTGGCGTGACCAGACTCCAGTGTCTTTGATACCCAGCAACCACCAATCGCCGAAATGCCTTATGGCTTCATCAATCAATACTGCTCGATGCCACCCGGTCGATCCTCCAAAAACATCTGCCCGAGCTATGAGAAACCACACAGGAGCCTTCATGACGATATGCAGCATCACCAACGCGAGCACAGTCCCCCAGCGTATCGGGCGTAGCCAGCGTCGCTTCGAAAACATCATGAATCCGGTGATTCCGGCGACACACGCCAGTAACGGACCCGTGGAGGCAGCTGCGATTGTAATGCTGAAGGCTGCGATGAGAGCAATAGAGGCCAGGAGCTTTTTTTGGGGGGTCCGCCACAGGGCCAGCAACAAAGGAACGTTTGTCGCAGCAAAACTTCCCGCCAGAATGGGATGAGCAAAAGGACCCTGGCATCGCAGCACTCCATCTCGCATTCTGGTAAACTCCATCACACCGCCGAAGACGGCAAACACATTTCGACCGGTCATCTTCTCTGATATCATGGCGGCTGCCAGTGGTACGATTAGAACTGCAAGCATCCGCGAGATACGTTTAATGTCCTCCAAGTCGCGTATCAGACAGCGAAAAAGGAAATAAAGTCCAATTGCGTCGTATGCACCCCCTAATCGGTAGATCACTGCCTGGGTTGTCTGCCACAAAAGCACATAGGCAATGCTACCCGATACAACCCAAAAGAGCATCAAGTAGTCGAACAGAACCAGCCTTAGGCGGCGCAATTCTCCGCGACAGAGAATTCTAATCCAGCCCACCAACGTGAGAATCCGAATCATGGTAAAGTTCAGCCCTACTACCATGATGCGCTCTCCCATCGTCATGTAACAGGTAAGGATGATGATGGGGAGCAAGGCATATCGCCGAGGCAGGATAACTATCAACAAGCACATTGCTAGAGTGAATCCTAACCCAATGCTGTTGATGAAATTAGTTCCGTCTGTAACAACTGGCATGCAGTTTATAAATGGCTTTCAACCGATAGTGGCTCACATTGCTCGAAAAATTCTCGATGCCACAGTTCCAGCGTCATGAGAGAAAAAATCGACAGGAAACGGTCCTCGCATATTGAACTGCCTTCCAGCAGACTCTCAATCGTTTGTCGCTTAAAATATCCTCGCCCTAATGTCTTACTATCATATAGTAGATCGCGGGTATAGGTCTTTAACTCCCCGCGGAGCCAGGACTCCAATGGAACCGGGAAACCCGTTTTCTTTCGGCGGAGGATCTCTTTCGGAACTCGGCCATCAAAAACTTTCTTCAGAATGTACTTGGTAGTGCACCCATGTACCTTGAAGCTGGGTGGTAACGTAGCAGCAAACTCCAATACTTTGTGATCCAAGAGAGGTACGCGAAGCTCCAAAGAATTTGCCATTGTCATCTTATCTGCCTTGATCAGCAGATCATCCGGTAACCATGTCTTGGTGTCCACATAGAGCATTTGGTTCAGAGGGTCTTGCCCTTTTACGTGTTTAAAATACCGGCCTATGCAATCACTCGCATAATTGCTATCGATCCCTTCCCGGAAATCGTCCGTATAAAGCTCGTGCTTGCTGCGTCGGAAGAAGCTGTCAGGGCCAGAAGTCCGGCCGTAGTAATAGTGTTCCAGAGGTACGTCCATCATCGGAGAAAACTTTCGTAGACGAGCGAACCGGCGGAGACGCGCTACCTGTTTCAGAGCACGTGCCCCGCCCCTCTGCCAGGATTTCCCCATTGATTTGATATATTCCAGAAACAATGCACTTCTGTAGTTCTGGTATCCGGCAAAGGCTTCGTCTCCACCTTCACCAGAGACGAGCACTTTAACGTGCTCTTTTGCTAATTTCGTCACATAATAGAGCGCCACGGCGGGCGGCTCGCAAACGGGCTCTTCCATATGGCGCACGTACTTGGGCAGAAACTCCTGGAACTGCTGCGCTGTGATCGTAATTTCAAAGTGTTCTGTTCCGAAGTGCTTTGCGGCAAGCTGGGCATAGTATCTCTCGTCAGCAAATTGCTCATCACAGAATCCAATAGTGAACGACCTCACAACCTGCTGGCTTTGCTGCACCATGAAACTTAATAACGCCGTCGAATCAACCCCACCGCTGAGAAGAATGCCGATAGGTACGTCACTGATCATGTGATCTTTCACGGTGCTTTCCAATAATATCGTCAGCTCCTCTACTGCGTGTGCAAAGTCGTGGTTCCCATGCGCAACGGAAAACTGCAGGTCCCAGTACGACGTGATTCGCATAACTCCGCGTTCCATGACCAAGTAGTGTCCTGGGTCCAGCTTGTAGACGTGGCGTAGGAGGGTGTCCCTCCCGGGCAAGTAATTAATGGTAAGGAAGGTGTCTATAGACTGGATATTAATTTCTGCTGCGAAATCTGGGTCCGCCCGCAGGGCTTTAATTTCCGAGGCGAAAAGCAAACTGTCACGAGTTTTTGTGTAGTATAGTGGTTTAATTCCCACCCGGTCACGGGCCAGCAACAACTTCTTCTTGCCCGCGTCCCATAGAGCGAATGCGAACATTCCTCGTAAAAGCCTGACGCATTCTTCTCCGTAATCCTCATATAAGTGAACGATAACTTCCGTATCGGTTTTAGTACGAAAAACATGACCTTTTCGGAGTAGGTCGCTCCGAAGTTCGCGGAAGTTATAGATCTCTCCGTTATAGACGACCCAAATGGTGCCGTCCTCATTGGAGATTGGCTGCTTGCCCGTGCTCAAATCGATGATGGACAGTCGCCTGTGACCTAAGACCGCCTGGGATTGCACATAAACGCCTTGATCATCTGGGCCGCGGTGTGCGATAGCTTCCATCATCGCGTAAACGACCGACAGGTCGACCACTGTATCGTTGTCAAACGCGACCTTTCCAGCGATTCCGCACATGTTTTTCGTCTGTCTATGCTACTTGTTTCGTCCATGCTTCCATGCCAATAGCCCACCGCAGCACCTTCAACCATTTGGTCAAGGTACGACGAAGCATGTCACGCTTATGGCTTCCGGAGGTGAGTGGAAAGGCAGCCACCAGCAGGAACAATCGCAGGAGGGCAACCAGCAGGGTGCTGTACTGGTAAGCCACTGCGTACATACGTCCTCGCCGCAGCCGCATGAACTCTAAAATAGATTCCCTCATCATGATTGAGGCGAAGTTACTTTGCGATTTGTTGCCAGAGCTTACGGCTCCGTGATGCACTACTGCCACGTCACCGATATAATAATTAAGGTAACCGGCACGTTGGACTTTGAAACACAGGTCCACATCCTCCGCGTACATGAAATAGTTCGAGCTAAACTGGCCGACCCTGCTAAACACAGCTGCCTTGACCATGAGGCACGCGCCTGAAATCACTTCCACGCAAGCCGGCTGACCATCATCCTTAAAGATCGCCTGCATTCCCCAGAGTCGGAGTCGAGGGAAGCTTCTTCTGAGAAATTCTGTGTCCAATGCCTGATTGAGAATGGATGGAAAGGGTTGCACGCAACTTGTTTGCACCGACATGTCGCTATCCAGCAACTTGCAGCCTACAACTCCGGCATCGGGCGTGGTATCGAGAAACGAAGACATGCGGCCCAGGGCGTCACCCAGGATCTCGGTATCGGGGTTAAGAAAAAGCAGATTTCGCCCGGTCGCCTGCTTCGCCCCCAGGTTGTTCGCCTTTGCAAAACCCAGGTTGCTGCGACTCTGGATAAATTTCACTTGCGGGTATTCAGTCATCACTATTTCAGCCGACCCGTCGAATGAAGCATTGTCTACAACAATGAGCTCGAAGTCGACAGTCTTGCCACCCGCATACACTGTTTGTAAGCATCTTCGCAACAGGGCTAGCGAATTCCAGTTAACAATTACGATCGACAAATCCACCACGAACTCCATGAGAGACGAATTACGCGGGAATGAACTTCTGATGCCACAATTCGAATGAGATGAGCAGGTAGATATGGCGGAGGTAATTCTGGCGACCTGATTCATGGTCAGTCACCAGTTTTTTAACGTAGTTGGGTTCGAAATAGCGGCCGACTGCGGCATTCTGGCTCAGAAGGGAGTCGTTAACATACCGTTTCATGCTCTGCCTGAGCCAGCGATGAACAGGGTTCGCGAAGCCCTTCTTCTTTTGTTCAAGGATGTCGACGGGCAGCCATTTGCGCAAGGCCTTCTTGTGCAGATACTTGCCTTGTAAGCCACGTAACTTCAGATTCACTGGCAGGCTTTCAATAAACTCAACGACCCGAACGTCCAGATATGGCACCCGCGCTTCTAGAGAATTGGCCATCGACGTCTTATCGCCGACCATCAGCAAATCATCCGGCAGATTGGCTCGGGTATCGATATACAGCATCTGGGTTAGCGGATCCAGAGTATCGACATCAGCTTGCAGACGACGAAGAGCGTCTTTTGCGTCTTGCCCATCTGCGGAGATCTGCTGCAGTACCCAGGGTTGGAACAGCCTAGACTTCATCTCTGCGTTGTAGAAGGAATAGATCTTGACCAATCGGCTGAGAATGTCCGGCTCATCCAGTGCGACGACTCCCCGGCGCACTCTTTCGTCTCTCACGAAGCGCTGCACGAGCGGGCGAATCATTCCTTGGGTTAAAGACTTAGGAAATTTCGTGTACCACTCCGATAGCTTCATGCCAAGGTACCGGTCGTAGCCAGCCCAGGGCTCATCTGCACCCTGCCCCGTCAAGGCCACTTTCACCTTCTTGCTCGCGATCAGGCTAACGAAGTAAAATGCTGCCGCACTCTCATTGCCGACAGGTTCTTCCAGATCCCAAAGATAGCGCTCATAGTAATCCAGATAATCACGCGGCCCGACGATCATTTCAGCGTGATCGGCACCGAATCGCCGGGCCATCAGTCGCGCATCCTCCGTTTCGTTCGATTTTTCTCCTTCTTCGAAACCGATGGTAAAGGTATGAATCGGCCTGCCACTTTGCTCGCTCATCATCGCCAGGAGCGCACCCGAATCAATTCCCGAACTCAAGAACAAACCCACAGGAACGTCACTTCGCATCTGCAGCCGAACGGCATCCTGGAGCAGGAACTGATAGCGTTCCACAATATCCGCTTCTCCACCTTGGGAGAACACTTGTGGCGGGCATTTCCAGAATCGCTCGATGTTGAATCCCTTCGCGTCGACAACCAGGTAGTGCGCTGGAGGCAATTTCTTGATATCTCGAAAAAGCGTGTGAGGCGACGGCACATATCGCAAGGCGAAAAGCTCCCCCAAGGCCTTCAGGTCAACCTCCCTCGGACAGCCGGGCACCGCCAGCAACGCCTTGATCTCGGAGGAGAATGCAAAGAATTGTCCTTTTGTCAGGTAATACAACGGTTTTACGCCCAAGTGGTCGCGGCAGAGAAAAAGACGCTCTCGACGGCCATCCCAGAGCGCGAAGGCAAAAATTCCATTAAACCTCTGAAGGCAGTTGTCTCCCCATTCTTCATAGCCATGAACGATAACTTCGGTATCCGAATGGGTCTGGAAGCGATGCCCTTTCTGGATCAGTTCATCGCGTAGCTCGATGTAATTGTAGATCTCTCCATTAAAAACAACTTGCAGAGTTCCATCTTCATTAGCGAGCGGCTGTGCTCCGCCGGCAAGATCAATGATGCTCAGGCGACGATGGCCGAGACCCACCCTACCCGAGACGAAGCTACCGGCCCCGTCGGGACCGCGGTGGCGGATCAGCATGGTCATCCTCTGGATCAGACTCTGCTCAACCGGAGCACCGGTTACGTCGAAGACTCCACAGATCCCACACATCAAAAGCAACCTATCGTGCCTTGCCCCTGGTACCGCGACAACGCAGCACGGCAGCGTACACTCTGGAATTCAGCAGTTGCCGGTACTGTCGAGCCTCCTTCTCATTGACGAGTCTCGGCGCACGCTTTAAGCAGGCTTGCATAAATCCGACGAACATCATCAGCCCACCCAGCAACGGTGGCATGGCAGTAAGACTTCGATGAAGAACTTTCAACAGAAAGAAAGCAATTCCTCCGCCCGTCAGATAATAGATTTGGCCATGCATCAGGTTCGTTTGCTGCGCGCCAATCCCAGCACCTTCGGATTTCAGATGCCGCAACTGAAGATCTTTGAAATGGCAGGTCTTCCAGCCCATCATTTGGGCGCGGATCTCGTCAACGGTGTCCCATCCTCGTTGCGGAATGAATCCACCGATCTGGCGAAAACACTCACTGCGCACCATCTTCGAACAACCTGCAGCGTGATATTCCGGCATCTTCACCGGACGCCAAGCTTTGCCCGATGCCTCCATGTAGATTCCGGAGGCAATGCCTAACTTCGGATCGGCCTCGAATTTGTGAACCAGGCGCTCGAAATAGTCGCTCGGAACTTCAAGGTCACAATCCAATTTCACGACAAAATCTAAGTTGCGATCTTCGATTCGGCGGTGACCGGCATCAAATGCCGCAATCACTGCTGAGCCCGGCCTGCGTCTTTTGTCTCGCGCCCGGCGAAGCACTGTAATCCAGTGATACTGCTGACTATATTGGGTCAGGATCTCGGGAGTGTTATCGGAAGAACCGTCATCCACCACAATCCATCGTCGTGGCCTAAGCGACTGATGCACAACCGACAGAATGGTCCTCTCGATGTAAGCACCTTCGTCTTTAACCGGCGAGATGACTACATAATTCCCGACACGGGAACCTTCAGGCACGCTAGGCTGCATGGCTTCTGATCAGCTTCCATATGCGCTGTACAGGGTGAAGCCAATCATATCCACCCAGCAATTTAGCTGCAAAGAAAGAGCTATCGTCCAACGAATTTATGGGAAGACGGGGAAGAAAATAGTAATCCGCTTGTCGTCGGGCAACTCCGATACGCGTCGACACCCCTTGTTGATAGCCTGCACTGGCCAAGGCATCCCGCAATTCCCTTAGGAACGAAGGCCGGTGCTCAGGAAAAGCAAAAGGATAGGAAAAGGATTCCACCTTTTCTCCGGTCTCGTTCTCAATCACCTTCTTTGAGTCGATGATCTCGGCTTTCACTGCGCTAGCCTTAAGTGTGCAAAGCTGGGGATGCGTTACCGTATGAGAGCCAAAGGCAACGCCCAATTTTCGCAGCTCACGAATCTGTGACCACGTCAAACACTGCTTCCCCTTAAAGCGCCGTGAATCGCTTCCAATGTAAGCGGTGGGCAAGAAAATCGTGGCAGTAAAGCCGTAGTGATTCAATTCAGGAAAAGCATGGGTGTAGAAGTCCGCATAGCCGTCATCGAAGGTAATGACGACCGATTTAGGGTGTTGCAGGCGCTCCCGCAACGAACTTACAGCCTGAGACAGGCCAACGCTGGCGTAACCATTTTCATAGAGTTGCTTCATGTGGCAGGAGAAAGCCGACGGAGTAGTCAGGGTCCGGTAATACGCGTATTTTCCAGTCTCCTCATCATCGGCAACACTGTGATACATCAAAATCGGAATCGATGGCCTGCTTGCCGCCCTGTAACGCTGGAGCGGGCTGAAGAGGTGTAACGTCGCCAGTCTGTCTAAACGGAGGTTCATGACGGCAGCTAAGCAAGTTTAGCCAAGTTCGACCATCTCGCTGGCCGGCTTGGATGGAATTGACCTGCCTGCAACCTTGCTGATTTCTTCCACGATTCGGACCTGTTGCTCGGCTGTTAATTGAGGGAACATGGGCAGGGAGAGAATCTCGGCACAGGCGGCTTCCGTCACGGGAAAGTCTCCTTTGCGATAGTGCAAGCCTTCATAGGCCTTCTGCAAGTGCAGGGGGATCGGATAGTGAACCCCGGTCCCAATTCCGGCACGCCGAAGGTGACCGATCATTTCATCCCGCTCCCGCGTGCGAACGACATAGAGGTGGTACACCGGTTTTGACCAGGAGGGCTCGTAGGCCGCATCAATTCCGCAATCGGCCGCAGAAAGCAGCCTTCTGTATCGCGCGGCACATTCCCGACGCGCCGTGTTCCACCTTTCCAAGTAGCGGAGTTTGGCGTGCAAAAGGCCGGCCTGAATAGCGTCAAGCCGTCCGTTGTATCCCTCGATCTCGTGATAATACTTTCTGGCCTGGCCATGATCGCGCAGCATTTTCAGTCTGCTGGCAAGGGCGGCGTCGTTGGTCGTGACCGCTCCGGCTTCGCCGCAGGCACCAAGGTTTTTGCCAGGGTAGAAGCTAAAGGCAGCCGCTCGCCCCATGGCTCCGGCTTTTCTCCACTGGTTATGCTTTTTCGAAAAATATTCAGCGCCATGCGCTTGGCACGCATCTTCGATGACCGTTAAACAATGCTGCTCCGCCACCGCCAGGATAGGATCCATATCTGCGGTCTGTCCGTACAGGTGAACTGGAACAATTGCCGTGACTGGACGCCCACTTCGCTTGCTGAGGAGGCGGCCCGAGGCTTTCCGCCTGCAGGCAGTCTCTAAATAGTCCCGCAGCTTCTCCGGGTCCATGTTGTAGGTACGATCGTCGATGTCCACGAACTCGGGGGATGCCCCGGCTTGCGTGATGGCTTCCGTTGTGGCTATAAAGCTGTGCGGCACCGTGACCACCACATCGCCGGGCTTCACTCCCGAAGCGAGGATCGCAAAGCGCAACGCGTCAGTGCCGCTAGCGGCCCCAATTGCATAGCCGCTGAGGCAAAAAGACGCGAATGCCGTTTCGAACTCCTCCACCACGCGCCCACCAATGAACCCGCCGGTATGCAGAGCCTGTCGAAAAACTGCCGTGAGTTCCTCCTCTAGTTGCAGGTGAGGAGTGACCAAATCGAGAAAAGGAATTTCCATCGTGGACAAACCATGAGAAATGCTCACTTCGATAGCCCCGCGATCGCCTCAACGTAACGCAGTACCTTGGCAGGGTTCCCTGCCACAATGCTGTTAGCGGGAATGTTTCTTGTGACCACGCTGCCCGCGCCTATCATTGCGTTCTCGCCGACCGTGATATTAGAGAGCACGGTGGTTCCCGAACCAATGGAAGCTCCGCTCTTGACCAGGGTTGGCTCAACTGCCCAGTCGGCTTCCCTTTGCAGATGTCCTTCAGGGGTGGTCGCACGGGGGTAGCTGTCGTTAGTGAATGTCACACCGTGGCCGATGAACACATTGTCTTCGATGGTCACCCCCTCACAGATAAAGGTGTGACTCGAGATTTTGCAACGTTTTCCAATCTTGACATTCTTCTGAATTTCTACAAAAGCGCCGATCTTCGATTGGTCACCGATTTCGCAGCCGTACAGGTTGATAAACTTAGATAGCTTCACATCGCGTCCCAGCTTCACATCAGGTGCGATGCAGAGGAAGGAATCCATAGCAAGGGTGAATCCTTTCGAGGCAGAATTGCAGGTCGGGGAGAGGCTTCTCAGTCCGCATCTGCTGCCGCAGAACGCGATACGGCAGTGGCGGGCTTACCCTGAACTGCGATGACGCGGGGGGAACTAGTGTGCAAGTGGAGTGGCAGGAATCGTTGGTAGGCTCGCCAGCCAAGCTGCGCACGCGGTGCCCGCAGGCAGGCGCTTACCAAGGCAGGCACCTCCCAGGGGACGTCGTGGTACGCGGACCGCAGAAACTCACTTTGGCAGTCCCGCAACCATTCATGGGGAAACAGCGCAAATGTATTTTTTTCGGTCAGCCTAGGCGCCGGCTGGACCGAATTGCCGGATAGAACGGCAAACAGCGCCGCGGGAATATCGCGCCTTGGGCCGAGCGTCAGATGTGCAACTTGCGTAGTGCGGGGATTGATCTCAATCAAGTACGCAGCGCCCGTTCCATTTTCCAGCATAAAATCGAAGCCGTGGATGCCGCTGAGGTTCAGCCGCCGAACTACCTTGCTTACAGCCACTGCCATCTCGCCATTCTCCAGCAAACAGAGAACGGTCGCGGGCCCGGCGGAGCTTCTTTTCTTCAACACCTCAAAATGGAGAGCAGCTAGGACTTCACCTTTCCAGCAGGCGGCCACACTGGTTGCTTCATGGCCACTTATGAATGCCTGGGCATTCACGACTGACTTCCTGCGCAGAACCGCGGGCCAGACCAGCGTGGTGTCTTGATCGACGAACGCTCTTTTCGCCGCTCGTGTCAAAAGTGGCGGACGATCGAGGATGCGAAAAGCGCGTTCGGCATCGTGGGCGTTTTCAGCGACGCAAACACCCTCACCTCCAGTTGTGCCATCGACCTTCAGAACGATAGGCAGTCCAAAATCCACTATGCACTCGGAAACATTTGCGAGGTTCTTGACCACCCTGGTATCCGGAATCCGAATTCTGTCCAACTTGGCCAGCTGCATGAAGCTAGTTCTCTGATAGAGGACCGGAAAGCTCTCCGGGCAACCGAGAGAACGTTCAATCAGCTCGCATAAAGCATTATTGCCCTGACCCCGCCCTTTTTCGTTCTCGTACAGGCGGTGTAAGTGCTGGGTTGCCGTATCATCACACGGGACAATGAGATCCGGTCGTGCTTCGTCGATGGCATTCTTGATCGAGCTGGGTGCTATTAGGCCCCGGTAACGTCGCGTCCGCCGCACCACCCCGGTTTTTTCGAGCGGATGGCGCCGTGGAGTTACGGCTTCTACCTCGAAGCCAGTCTGGACCAGCACCATAGCCAACCTCGCGGTCGGAATCCAGCGCGATGTTGCCACCAGCAAAATTTTCGGTTTCATGAGCTCTGTGGAACAGAAAGATAGCTCGGATTCACGAAACTAACATGATGGGCGGCTAGGCAACGAGAGGGACAGCTAAGTAGTTACCATTCGGCGTTCCCGAGGCAACGATTTCTCGTAGAGCAAGCTTAAGTCGGGCTTCTTTGCAAGGCAGTGTCATCAGCTTCACTTCGTGCCGCTCCCCCGGTCTTCTCGCCCAAGTAGCGGCCGCTCTCGCCACGGCGATTCCGTACTTGGCCAAAGTCGTGGTAATCGTTCCGATGGCGCTTGGTTCCGGTACGGGGAATCTTACGTAGCGGGCGTACTCTAGGTCGATTTCAGTCGTACTCAGGGCCCGTCGCAAAGTGCGGGGGACTGCTCGTCGGTTGCTCGCAATCTCGACGATGTCGGACAGAACCGCGCTAGCGCTTGGCAACGAGCCCGCACCTTTGCCTTGGAACAACATTTCCCCGACAGCGTCGCCTTTGACCAATACGGCATTGTTTTCGTTGCGGACGCTTGCCAGTGGGTGCGCCCGCGGCAACAATAGAGGCTGCACTCGCAGAGAAATACCACCGTTTTGCGCTTCCGCGGCGGCCACTAGCCTAATCACGGAGCCAAGTTTACGAGCCGCTTCGACGTCGCTCTGCGCTATATCCTGAATCCCTTGCACTCGCACCCCATTGGGAGGCAGGCTTCCAGCAAAGGCCAACTCCGATAGGATTTTCAGCTTTTGAGCGGCATCGTGACCTTCGATATCCAGCGCCGGGTCCGCCTCGGCAAAGCCTTTCGCCTGCGCCTCGCGCAGGGCTTCGTCAAACTCGAGATGTGACTCATCCATTCGAGTGAGAATGTAATTGCTGGTGCCGTTCAGAATTCCGGTGATGCTTTGAATGGTGTTGCCGACCAAACCACGTTGCAAGGCGCGAACAATTGGAATCCCGGCGCACACGCTGGCTTCGAATCCAAACGGAACGCGGTTGGCCGCAGCTCGATTGAGAAGTCCCAGGCCATCCAGGGCGAGCAAAGCCTTATTCGCAGTAACGACCGGCTTGCGATTGTTCAACGCCCGCTCAATAAAACTTCTGGCCGGTTCCAGGCCGCCCACTAGCTCGACAATAACATCGCAGCCGTTCCTGATGACCTGTTCCGGCTCGTTAGTCAGCAGTCTCGACTCGACTCCTGAGCGAGGTTTGCTCATGTCGCGCACCAGAATTCGCGTGAGGCTCAGGTCGACTCCGGATCGTTCCCGGATGGCCGAGCGATTACGGTTGATCAGCTCGACAACCCCTTGGCCAACCGTCCCGCAACCCAGAAGTCCGATTTTGCATTCCCGTACAGAAGGCATGCGATTCTAATATGCGGTGATTCCAGCCATTCGGTGCACCGGCAGCGCTCAGAGATAAACCAAAGCGCCCCGTTTCTTGAGGGATTTATTGGCACCTTCGAGGATTTTGACGACGCGAAGCCCCGCTGCACCGTCGTTGATGGGGTCACGGTCGTTAATCATGCAATCGACAAAATACGTCAACTCCTGGCGCAGGGCCTCGACCTGCTCAAGCTGGGGCGCCCACATGTCTCCGGAGCGGTAATTTACAAGTAATTCGTACACACCTTCGCGGTTTGTGATATCGACGCCGCGGTCGTAGATCTTCACTTTTTCGTCGGCTTCGAGATCATTCCAGACCAGCATTCGCTTCTCGCCACCAATCAAGGTGGTTCTGACCTTGACGGGGGAAAGCCAGTTCACATTCACATGAGCAATGATGTTTTCGGGAAAGTACAAGGTGATGAAGGCAACGTCCTCAAACCCATTCAAGTGGCGCTGCCCGGTTGCCACCAGGCCCTCGGGGTTGCTTCCAATCAGGTAGTCCATAATCGAGAGATCATGCGGGGCAAGATCCCATATCACATTGATGTCATGCTGAAACAAACCCAAATTGACCCGCGTGGAGTCATAGTAATAGAGCTTCCCCAGATGATCTTCACCTAACAACTGTTTGATCTTCTTTACTGCCCCTGTAAACAAAAAGGTATAATCGACCATAATCTTCAGATTTCTTCGCTTCGCCAACTCGATCAGTTCTTCTGCCTGAGCAACATTGCTCGTAAATGGCTTCTCGACAAAAATATGCTTCCCGTTCTCAAGAGCGGCTTTGGCCAATTCAAAGTGCGTCCACACGGGAGTGATAATGGCAACCGCGTCGATTTCGGGAGACGTGATGACTTCTTGGGCATCGGCACTGACGTAAATACTAGGGTGACTCTTGTGAGCCCGTTTGCGGGAGCTGGAACTTTTATCGCAAACGGAAACAACTTCGGCGTCCGCGATGCTATGCAAATTCCGCACCACGTTGGGCCCCCAGTAGCCATACCCAATGACACCAAACCTGATCGCTCCAAAACCCTTTCTGACTGCCGGATACAGCTGCACAGATTCAAGTGGCTTTGTGACGGTAGTTGGATTCGCGGACATAACTTCTCAGCTCCTTTTACTTCAGTGTGCCCCTTCGATTACGGCCAGTGGTGTACGGAGCAGGATCTTGAGATCAAGCCAAGGCGACCATGTCTTGGCATACCTCAGATCGAGCCGGACCATGTCATCGAACGTGATCCGATTCCGGCCGTTCACTTGCCATAATCCGGTAATACCCGGCTTGGCTTCGAGCAAGCGCCGACGGTGCCAAAGGGCATAATCTTCAACCTCGTAGTGCAGCGGAGGCCGCGGCCCAACCAGCGACATTTCGCCTTTCAGTACATTGATGAACTGTGGCAACTCGTCCAAACTCGAGCGCCGCAAGAACGCCCCTACCGGCGTGATGCGAGGATCGGAAGTCAGTTTGTAAACGCCGTCCTGTTTACCATTGCCATTAGTAACTTGCTTTTCCGCTCTTCCGGCCACCAACTTCTTTACGTACTCACGGTGAATGCTCGAATCGCTATTCACATACATAGTCCGGAACTTCAGCAGATCAAACGGAACACCGTGATGCCCGATGCGTCGTTGTCGGAACAATATTGGCCCGGCCGACGAGAGCCGGATGACGGAGGCAATAGCGAGAAAAACCGGAGCCAGGGCCACCAGGGCTAGAACGCTGCCGACCACATCCATGAGCCTCTTCATAAGCAACAGGGATCGTCTCGATCGGGCCTGACTTTCCAGATCAGGATAAAAGGTAGGATTTGTGCGACTTGGTGCTGACTCGTTGTTCCAAGTCTCTGGGAAGACGTGGAAGGTCACCTGAATCTGGCTGAACTGCTCCATGCTCAGCTGTTCGCGCAGGGCGTCGCTGACCCGGTGGAGAATGGTCGAAAGAACACGGTCTTTGTCTTGCAGATTGATTTCCGTAAACATAACGGCGGCAACGGATCCGTTCTTGTACCAGCCTGTAAGGTCGGTTTCTCGCGTGCGCGCAGAAAGGATGGAGACAATAGCCGGCAAGCTATGACCATTACTGGAACAAGCTTTCCCGACATCAAGCATCATCAGCAGGAGCGGCTTGCGAGATCTCTCGCTACGCTTTCGTTCCATGTATATCATGCGTTGAAAGGTACCTTCATCCAACATATGGCGTTCGACGAAGTGGAATGGTTGGGCGAACGGTAGGGTAGTGCTACTACGGCTCGACTGGCGAATGCTCACGACTTATCTCCTCGGCATGGTCTGGAGAACACAGCCAAAGAACCGGGCTGCTAACAGGTGGGGACTTAATTCATTCGACGGAGGTTACTGCGCCACCTTGTTCCACCCCCGGTGACCCGTAACCATAGCGCTCATAATAGGCTGGGCGGTCGGCGCTGCGACTGCTATTGAGAACTACACCCATAAGAGTGGATTTATCAAGCAACTCTAGGCCGCACTGCAGGATCCGTTTCTCCGTTTTTCCTTGGCGTGTCACAAGCAGGGTGCCGTCTGCTAGCTTCGACCACAACGGGGTATCGGCCAGGGGCACAAGCGGCGGAGAATCAATGATGATCCAGTCGAAAGAACTGCTTAGCTGTTTCAGCTTTTCTGATAATCCGCCGGATTGCATCAATTCCAGCGAGTGCTCTGAATCTATGCCTGCAGGCAAGAACCAGAAACCTAGATCTTCAAGCAAATAAATGCTGTCGCGGATAGGCGTGCCGTTCTTTAAACATTCACTCAGGCCGAAGAGCTGCCCGAGACCGAAATTTTTGGCGAGAGAGGGCCGGCGTAAATCACCATCGATCAGCAGGATCTTTTGATCTCTCTTGCGGCTCATAATCACGGCAAGATTGGAGGCGACAAAACTCTTTCCCTCCTGTGGCAATGTACTTGTAATAAGAACCGTCGTAATTGGCCGTTTATGGCGCAATTGGCGGAGTCGGAGGGCCAGCAGGCGGAACTTTTCCGCCGGTAGGCTCCAGGCGTCCGTTATTGAGACTAGGCGGCTATCGGACCCGACCGCGGAACGAAGGATTTTTTCCCCGTGCTCAGGTCTGGCGTGCTCACTTTCCTGATTTCTGCACGGCTCAAGTTCTGGCCAGCGTTCCTCGGCCGCTTCCGTCCGGTTGATCTCAGCAGCACGTAGTAGGTCGGTGACCGCCAGGAAGGGCTCGCTTATGCCCCGTTCGAATTCGGACTGCTGAAGGGCCTCAAATATACGGCTCATGCTCGCGCCCTCCTCAGGTGACCGGCATCGGGAGTTCTGGAGTTCTTCATTGGGAAGCTTTCATGAACTGGCGGAACTCCAAGAGGGTTTTGGTTGCCTGCCAGAGGTCCTGATTTTCCATTCTGTTGTTGAACGGCTGCGGGGAACTGTTTTTCTCGAGACGCAGATCCGATGCGACTTCTTGGATAATTTCAGGTGGAACTGAGCTTGCCTTGCGCGCATAGGCGTTGATCAGGGCGTTCTCACAAATGGTGTTGATCAGCCGTGGTATGCCGCCTGACATCTCGAAAATAGCCTGCACCGTGGCGGGTGGAAATAAAAGCAGCGCGCGTCCGTTCGAGCCGGCTAACTCAAGCCGCCGCTCGATGTATCCCTGTGTTTCGAACGCGTTCAGTGCTCCCAGACTGCTTCGTATGGCAATTCGCTGCTTGAGCTGACGTAGTTCGTAGCAATCCAGCTTCTGATCGAGTTCGGGCTGGCCCACGAGCAGGATTTGCAGGAGCTTCTGCTGCGAAGTCTCCAGGTTTGTCAAAAGTCGAATCTCCTCGAGCACTGCGATTTCCAGATGATGCGCCTCGTCGACGATCAGCACGGTACTTAGCTTCTGCTGATAGCGCTTGACAACAAAGCTGCTCAAATCCAGCAACAGCTCAGCTTTACTTTTCCCTGCCGCCGACAGGTGAAAATCTCCTGCTATGTATTGCAGGAACTCAAGCGTTGAGAGCCGGGTGTTATAGACGTAGGCGTAATTGACTTCGCTGCGGTTCAGCAAATCTAAAAGACAACGGACCAGCAAGGTCTTGCCCGTCCCCACCTCGCCCGTCATAACGACGAACCCTTTGTGGCGGCGTACCCCGTAATAGAGAGCAGCTAAAGCCTCGTTATGACGGCGGGTGGGAAACAGAAATGCCGGATCGGGCGTAATTTCGAAGGGGTTGCGTTTGAGACCGTAAAAATTCTTATACACGGATCAGCCCTTTAGAAAAGTAAATGCCGTCCCTGCTAGTACCGCCATTAGGGACAGGCCGGCACTTAATGCTGCTGCCCAAGCCATTCGCCTGTTTGCGTGTTCATCCTCGCCGCTAAGGACCGGGGGGATCTCAGCAATCACTTCCGTGGGTAGCAGCCTTCTCAGTGCATCTTCATTATGAACACGGTCGTCGAGAAACTCTGTCCCTGCAGCGCTCGCGATCCCCAGCACCAGGCCGGCGAACACTGCACCCAAAGCGAGCACCAGTCGATTCGGCTTATAGGGTTTGCTGGGCAGGCTGGGCGGATCGATGATGCGAAAGGTCTCGCCCTGCTGCCGTTTTTCCAAATTAGTCGCCAACTCTGACTGGTTCTTTTTGGCCAGCAGCGACTCGTAGTTCGTGCGAGACTGGTCGTAGTCTCGCGTAAGGTCCGCCAATTGTTGTTCACGCACGGGAGTTCGATTGAGACGAGCCTGATAATCGGCGATTTTCGCCTCCAACTCCTTAATCGATTGCTGGCGGTTCGCAATCTCGATTTGATTTGCCTTAAGCTGACTGCGAACCTCCACAGCCGGGGATATCACTTTGCCGTCCCCAGACCCAGCCAATTCAGGTTTATTGGCGTCGGTGCCCGCTGGCGCTACGGCCTTGGCTTGAAGCTCGGTGGTGAGCCTCTCCTTCATTCTCTCCGTCTTAGCGATTTGCTCTTTAAGCTTACGAACGTCGGGATGGCGATCGGTATAGTGGGAGCTTAGGTCTGCTAGCTGGGCCCGCAGTCTCTCTAGTTCCTGATCGATTGCCGGGAGGCCCACTGGCACATTAGTTGTGCCTGCACTGGTCGAGCCTTCTAAGCTGCGGTATTGCGATAATAGAGATTCAAGGTACGCGTTTTGTTGCTTAGCACGGCCGAGGGCATCGTCTTCTTGTTGCAGCTGGGTTTGCATTCCCGAAAGAATTTGAATGTTGCTCTGCAGTTGGCCGGGTAACTCGCCTAAGTACTGATCTTTATACTTGCGCAAGCGCTGCTCTTGTTCTGCCAGGCTTCGCCGCGCGTCCTCGAGTTGGCTCTGCAGAAATTGCGTAGTATTCTCCGATTGCTGTTGCCGAGCTTCCAGGTTTTCGCTGATAAACAGGCTGGTCAATTCGCTCGTGACTTGCTGCGCGAGCCGGGGATCAGGTGACGAATAGTAAACATTGAAGGCTGTCACCTGTCGATCGCCCGTGGAGCGAACCAGTTCGATTTCAATATCCTTTCTCATGCGATCCACGATCTCGTCCGGGCTGTTGCGCGCACGTTGTTCGGCATAGAGGTTCAGTTTATCGACGATTCTCAGCAAACGTGTGCGGCTGAGGATCTGCTGCGTAATGCTATCGAGCCGATCCTGAAGATTGCTGGAGACATTTGGAAGAACGTATTGCTGCGGAACCGCAGGCTGTTCCACGAGAATCAGTGTTCCCGATCGATAAACCGCTGGCAGCAGCCAGCCGATGGCAAAGACCACGGCCCATCCCAGGAAGAAAGGAATAATGAAATACCAGTAGCGTCGCCGAGCCAGCGCCCAGTACTCTTTAAAATCTGGCCGTTCGGCCGGTGCACCTTCGAATTCTTCTGGCATGCTCACCTGCCCCAGGGGCGGCTGAAATCGTAGGAAAGCGTCGCCCACGCACGATTGTGGTTGATCTCGAAGGGTCCGCCGGGCGCCGTTTGATATTCCTGCTGGATGGCGCGTGAGTAACCGACGGTTATGAACAAGGCATTCGCCAGATTGCGCGTCAGGGAAAAATTCGCGGACACCATTTTTAGTGACAAATAAGGAGTATTCGCCCTGCTCAAGGGAACGTTGTTTCCGTAGGCTGCTCCGAGTTGAGCGGAGATGGACCTCGTCCACTGATGCCGCACTGCGGCCTCAGCACTGAGCAGTCGCACGGCGCCCAATGCGCCTCCTCCGTCGCTTACCAGGCGGGAGGTCTGAACTAGTACGCCTGTACGTCTGCCGTTCCAGTTAAAACCCGTCCCCACAGCCAGCGACAAAGGCTTGCTATGGACCAGTCCCGACGCAACCCTCGCCCCCCCGGGATACCAAATTCTCTCATTGGCCTGTTCCGGCCCGGCAAACACAGCCAAAGTCATGGTTGGCGAAAGATAAACCGTGTCGGTTAGCAGAAGACTATTGACCAGCGCTCTTTCCGGCAGCGGAGAGAAACTGATCTTGTCGTATCGATAGGTTAGGCCAAACCAGTTCTGCGAAAAAACACGGTGGTTGTAAAAAACTTCACCGCGAACCGATTGTGTATCGATCAGATTGGCCGCTAGCGGGACATCGCGATAATGGAGGAGATCAAAACTACCGCTCGCGCCGATTCTGCTGTCACGGGCAAACTGATAATCGACTTCGGCCGATGCCGCGTTCCCGACCTGCCGTGCCAGGGGCGTGATGACAAACTGATTGGATTGCTCGAGCAATCCGCCGCTGGGCGGGGTGAACTTTAGGTTCACCTGGTCGTAAAACCCGGTCGTCCTGAAGAAGTGATCGCGCAGCGCGAGGGTCACGTGGGGAGAGAGGCGGTAGCTCGCCCGCAATCCGACATCATGGGACGCCTGGTTGTCGACCGCAACGTGCTGGTTCAGCACAAAGCCGCCCGCGTAATCCAGCTGCCAGGCCAGGCGTGAGCGCGAGTGATCGAGTTCGACGAAGGGTAGGAACGAGTAGGTGAAATTGCTCAGGCGATCCGCCGTGCGATTGAGAGTGTTGTCATCGAAGGTGGCCCCGAGGCTCACGCCTCCGCTCACATAATTGGTGTGCTCCAACTCCGAAGAGTATGCTAAGGAGCTTTGATTGAGCAAAGGTGTCTGGCTGGGCACTGACTCTGTATTCTCGGTTGGGCTGTCGATCTGTGCGTTGGTCTGGCCCCAAAGCGGCACCACTGCCACGAATAGCACGAGGACGAGTTGTCTGGTCGTGATCATCGGTACCTCACGGGATGACGACGGTATCACGCGGCTCGAGTGTGACGTTCTGCTTTACGTTCTTACCCTTGATTACATCCTTATAGTTGAATGGCAGACGAACCTGACCGCCATCCGCACTCTGGCGCAGAACATAGATTCCTTTCTGCTTAGCAAAATCGCGAAAGCCTCCAGCCAACGCGATAGCATCGAGAATCGTCATGGTGTTGGCTAGAGGATAGGAGCCAGGTCGCGTGACTTGCCCCAGGATGTTGATTTTCTGGCTTTTGATCTCCTGAACAATAACCGTAACCTCAGGCTCAGAGATGTAGTTCTGCAGTCTCTTGGCAATTTCAACTTCGAGCCGCTTCGGCGTCTGGCCGGCGGCGGTAACTTCTCCTGCCAACGGCAGCGAGATTTTTCCATCGGAGCGCACCGGGATCGATCTCGAAATATCTGGTTCTTTCCACACATTTACGGCAAGAACATCATCAACTCCGATCACGAAAGTATCATCATGCGACTTAGCACTCATGGGCACGCTGCTGGGCCGCGCCTCTGGTACTGACGGTGCGGCGGCGTTGTTCATGGCGGACGCAACTTTGGTTGACTGCGCCGAGAGTGAAAACGGAAGCACCAGGCAAATCACCGCAAGAACCTGGCTATTTCGAAACATCCTGCTGAATTCGGTTTTCATGTCTACTCCATTGAAAGTCATGTCAAGCTCTATTTCGTCATGCCGGGCGGAGAGCAATGTTTAGTGTTGTTCCCCGCTGCGCTTACAGCTGGCATTCCTCGGCAATGCGGTCAGGTAATTGGCCGAAGGCGCAAGCTGGTACTCTTGAATTTTGTACAGCAGTCCGCGGTAGCTGATCCGAAGCTGCCGGGCAGCTTCTTTCCGGTTCCAGTGGGTCTTTTCAAGCGTGCTGGCAATAGCATTGCGCTCCGCTTCGCCTTTGATCGTCCGCACGAGGCTCTTTAGACTAGCCGGGCTTTCGATGTGCGCATTGGCGCGTAAGGGAGTTGTCTCCGGAGGAGAACAGTTTGGCCAATCGGCATCTCGCACATGCACGGGCGACTGCAAAGCGAATTCCCCGGTTTGTACCGATTCATCACCCATCACCAGGTATCGCTTCACGACATTTTCCAATTCCCGCAAGTTGCCCGGCCAGGAATAGCCCTGGCAGGCCTCGAGCCAAGTGGGTGAGAGGGTACGCTGTTTCAATCCATAATGACGCGCCAATTGGTTTATGAAATGCCCCAGCAATAGTGGGATGTCCTGTTTTCGTTCACGTAAAGGGGGCACGTGCAGGGTGAAGGCACTCAAACGGTAGTAGAGATCCTCCCGCAGGCTCTTGTCGTTAAGCGCCTGCTCGATATCGCCAGTTGTGGCGGCCAGGATACGTACGTCCGGACTGATCGTCGACTGTCCATCCGACGTGAAAATCTGCCGATCTTGTAAGAAGTGCAGCAATTTCGCCTGCAGTCCCGCCGGCATTTTGGCAATCTCGTCCAGCAAAATAGTGCCCTGGTCGCAGAGCTCAAACTTTCCAGGTCCCTTGGTTGCCGTGAATTCGCCAGGTTTGTAACCAAAAAGCTCGCGTTCTAAAAGATCTCCGGGAAGGGCTGCACAATTGACTTTTACGAATCTGCATGCCGCGCGAACAGAGAACTTGTGAATCAGGCGCGCAACGACGTCTTTACCGCTGCCGTTTTCGCCTACGATAAGCACTGGAACATTGACTTTGGCCAGCAGCTCAGCCTGCGTACGGAGCTTGCGCATCGCAGGACTACCCGCGGTGAAGAATAGGTCTTCACTGATTTCTTCAAAGTCTTGAATTCTGTTCATAGCACCTGCCTTACTTGCACGCGGGAAAGCTGGTGTGTCCGGCGCAACGTAGACGCTCGCGGCTCGAACTCCATCGGATCTGCTTGGTTGGCGCAGCTAAGATGAGATTCCGATCACTTTCTACGAATGGCGGCTGCGGAAACGAGCTTCAGACAACTTCGATGTGGTAGCCACGAATGCTAACCGACAAAGATCTCTGAATAGCATCAACCGAGACGACAAGCGTCTCCTCGCCGTTCCGTGATTGAAAGATCCCCTCCAACCCATCGAGAGCGCCTCCTCGTATCCGAATCCTTTGGCCAACCTTGAGAAAGGGATAGGTGGCGCAAGGAATATTGTGCTCGATCAGCATTCTTACGCCTTCAATCTCCTGGTCAGGAATAGGTGTACCTTCGGCCGAGTTGCCGATGAAGCGGACCGCTCCGTTGATTCGTAGGACGCGCACCCGCTCTTGGTTATTCGGAACCACCCGCACGAAAACGTATCCGGAAAACAGGGGTACTTCGACCCTCTTACGGCGGTCGCTCCAGCGGTGTACTTGGGTGGCTACGGGAAGATAATGTTCGATGCTCCGAATCTGCAGTTGGTAAGCGACCAATTTTTCGTGGCGGGATCGGGTCTGAACGGCATACCACTTGGGGGGGGGCGTGATCAGCAAGCCGGGGTCAATCTGTGGCCAATCTGCAATCTGATATGAGGCACTCACAGCTCCGCCTTCTCGGTCACATCTGCTGTGTCCGAATGTTGGGTACCGCACTGGTTTCTTGGGGGGAGAAATCGGGGGGAACTGCAAGAAGCAGTGCTGATCTGCGAGAAAGACTAAGTCAGTTTGCAACTTGCTGCAAGATGCGGAATTTACTCGGGACACAACACTCAGCCGGCTTAGGGGTGCTATTCCCGCCGTCAAAGACGTATCGCCCGGAACCAAAGTAGTTGGTGTGTATAGAGACGAACTTCTCTAAGGGCAAGTCCAAGTTCTCCGCCAGCCGCTAAACCCACGGCAGCTGCGCCAGAACTCCAAGGCTTTCGAAAAAACCCCGCAAGTCAATGATTATCATAAGATTCGAAGATAGCCCCGCGGATCTGGTGACGTCACAGGCAAGCGTCGTCCCACGCCCTCGCAAGTTGTCTTCAACGCTAGAAGGCTGTGGATCCTACGCCGCAATACCTCGAATACCAAAAGCCATCGAAGGTTGAAATTTTTTGCGACTCAGCGGTTAAAAGATTGCAAAATCTGGTAAAGCAGCTTGACTTTCCACAGACCGACTGATAAAAATTTGAACTCAATCGAGTCGAGTTGCTTTTCCCCCAGGCTTCGACGTTAGTACCAGGTGTTTTGGCGCACGCTTTCCCCGAGCTTGCTTGCCAAGAAGCTGCGACCCCTCAAACGTTTCAGGCTTTAGGCACTCATCTCTGGAGGAGTCCATGCCCAGCAGCCAGCCAGACCAACGCAGAATACGCGTTCTTGTCGCTGATAACAGTGTGATACATACAGAACTGCTCGCCGACGCCATCGCAAAGGATCGTCGCATCTCAATCGATCTCAGTACCAGCTGTAAGGGAGTGCTCGAAACTGTGGTGCACTCAGTTCCGGACGTTCTGCTTATAAGCGATATGCTGGATCAGCGGCCGGGCGCGGGCCTGGAACTTTTACGGGAAATGCGGCGAACTCTTCACGACCTGAAGGCGATCGTACTGCTGGATTCATCGACTCAGGAAAACGTGATTCAGGCTTTTCGTGCCGGTGCGAGGGGAATATTCTGTCGTAACCAGCCGGTAAAAAAACTGTGCAAATGCATTTTGATGGTCAGCGAAGGCCAGATCTGGGCGAATACCACGGAACTCAGTTTTTTAGTCGAACTGGTCAGCACCGTTCCCTCTATCTGTCCAGCTACCACCGCGGAACTGGCTGTCTTGTCTGACCGGGAGCGCGATGTTGTCAAATGTTTGGCCGAAGGGTTGTCGAATCGCGAGATCGCGACGCGTCTCGCCATCAGTCAGCATACGGTGAAAAATTATATGTTCCGGATTTTCGAAAAATTGGGAGTTTCGAGTCGCGTCGAACTCTTGTTCCAGTTACTCAGTCGGACCGGCCAGGTCCAGGAAACCCAGAATCCGGCGACTATGGCTAAATCGAAGAAGGCCGTGTTGGCACCCATTGAGATATACGAACGTAAGAAGGTGGGTACAGTGACCACCTCGGAAGGCCCGAATCATCGGAAAGGCTCCGACACGCGTGACAATGGATCGCATTTGTCGGTCGGGCTTGGGTGAATTCGCGAATTCACTTTCTTGAAGGCTGCGTAGCACCTCAGATGTAGCAACTTTTTCGGTTTCGCTGCCAACCTGTATAGGCTATGTGCGCGACGGGTTGACGCTCATCTGTTCTTGCCACGCCTCCGCTTTCTGTCCGCTCAGAAGCCACCTGCTCGCAGTATGCAGGAGTAAGACTTGGCTGCCAAAGTGAGTCGCGGTGATTCCGGCACTGCGCACGCTTGTTTTGTCGCCTAAGTGGGGACGTTGCTCAGCGGGTCGGCTGGAGCGTTACTTTACCCGCGGTCTAAGAGCAGCCACCATGGGCACCGCAATCGCGCGCAACAAGGCAACGAGGATCCACCTCGGGAACAGCCCAACTAGGTTGCCCTGTGAGATAGGTTTCCCTGCTCGGTAGCCACCAACCCGTGTGTTTACCTACTTGCCCGACCCGTCAACATCCAGAACTATTGCGCAAGTAAATGAGCAGTATAGAGTGCTTGTGTCTTGCTAAGCTCAAGGACGAGCGAGTCGCGGCAGTTCCCGAGTGCCGGTCGACCGCAATCCGCTCAACCCGGTTTATTTCGATAATAAAAGGGAGGCCTTTGCCGAATTTGCATTGCAAGCTGATACTATGCTGAATTCCGCTGCTCCGTTCAGGGTCAGGCAGATAAGAGCGATGCAACAGACGACCTAACCTAACCCGGATCTTCACCGGACTTCATCAGGTCGCCCGCCGTGACAGCAGCACAAACTTCAGACGTTTCTATTCAGCGATTCCTCAATGACCGCGCAATTGACAGCACAGCAGCTGAAACCACTCTGGATGTTAGAAAGGATAATTGAAGGAATTCGCGGAGCGGGAACAGGTACTCGATACCGACCGGGTCTCAAGGATTAGTGGCCGATGCAATACAGGTGCCCTGAGTTCGCCAAAGCACGCTGACCTTGGAGTTACTACATCCGGCAGCTCGCACGGCGGAGGGGAGGCGGCTGCATGCTTAAATGAGGCTCAAAGGCCTCGTCCCCAGCGCCCTAACCCTGAAGTAGCTTTGTGTTGTCTTGCGGGCGGACGCTAAGGTTCATGTCTTGAGAGATCGAAAGTCCCTATTTCTGTTGGTTTCGGCTATGGCGATAGTCGCTCTCGCGGGCTTATTTTTTGCAGGCGCCTGCCAAAAGCGAAAGCCTCACAGCGTTGTCCTGGCCTGGCATGCCCCGGCTCCGCGGCCCGGCGTGATGGTTAAAGGCTACAGCATATATCGGAGTACGAATCAGGGTGGGCCTTATGTGAGAATCGCGTCAGGTATAACTACTTTGAGCTACACCGATGACATTGTGAATAATGGGACAACTTACTTCTATGTGGTTACGGCCGTCGATCAAAACAACCGAGAGAGCAAGTATTCGGGAGAGACTCAGGCAAAAATTCCGTGATGTGCAACTTATGCTCTCCGAAGTTGCTGTGGAAAAAAGTTTACAACTGGGGCTACACTTGGGAATCTCTTCGCTGCTTTGCGCGGTTTGTTGCTAGGCCAACGCAGAGTTTGTTAAAGTGAAATCTGCAGTAATGTTGCGCGATTGTCATGAGACTACTGCTTCGTCAACTCACTATTGACACCAAGGGCAGCATGCTCAAGCCAGCGACTCAGCAGGGTCATATCGTCCTGATGTACGGCAATAAACTTGATGCCGGCGTTGCCTTCGCGGTCAGACCAAACAAGCTCGCCGCGCGCCCGCACAGGCTTATTGCACCCGGGCAAGGAGAATCGCACGTGAATGATTTCGTCCTCATCAATAGGCTGGGAAACACGCACCCCCATTCCGCCTAGACTCAAGTTAACCGCTTCTGCCCGGCGTTCGAGTACCTGTCCAAAGGTGATATACACCGGCAAGCGTACAACATGTCGTCTGTCGCTCCGCTGGCCGGCCGCCAGCATTGTGCAGACGTGGCGAATCTCGGAGCGCACCCGTTCAAAGAAAAGCGGTTTGGCAATCACGAAGTTCGCGCCTTGATCCAGAGCATCGACGACCTGCGTTGCCCCGTCGACGATGGCTATGACCACTGAGCTCTTATTGGGACGTGTCTTGCGCACTGTTTGCAGAAGCCAGTTCCCTCGATAAACATCATCACAGTCGATCACTACCACGTCGAATCTTTTCTGCTCCAGCGCAGCAGAACCGGTTTTCGCATCGCCCCGGAAATCCACAGTCGCGCTCACTTGAGGCGCTATGCGGCGGAAGATGCTTTCGGCGACCGAATCGAGGGTAATAATTAGGAATTGCATACCTTGCCATTTAGCCGAAAGCCGGAGCCTTTGAGCTTTGTCTGAGATGTTTTCTCCAGCAAAGAGCAATGGCACCCGCCCGGAAGCGGGTGCCTCGCCCTGCTCTGGCAACTACGCCTCCTTTCGTCGGGGAGTAAAAAATCGAAAGTCTTGCGCATCATCTGCTCTCATGGGCGGGTGGGCAAGGTTACCAAGGTAATCTCCGCTAAGGTCTTTTATGACTTACAGATACAAGCAGTGTCAGAGGCTCCGGCTTAGGCGGTGGGTAATCGGGGCAGCTTCACGGGTGCCCGGATGACTGGCTGACGATCCCCTTGTTTCCGTTAGACGACGCTCTGCCGACGGGTGTTCTTTTGTTCTTTTCACCTTTGGCATCAAATGGTTACACTCTGCTGGATTGGTAGGATTCTTGCCGTAAGTGACAGCCGGCGTTGGCACTGGCCCTGAAGGCACCGTCGTAACAAGGCAGGAGGGCAAATCAGTGAGCGGAGTGGCAGCCGAGGTGGTTTATCGCCGGCGGTGCGCCCATTTTGGTGGTGTTGTTAGGCGAGCCTGACGTCGGCGGAATCCCAAACTGCGGCACTTTCGTGAAGAAGCTTTGGACCATCACTACCCGCGCGCCGCGGGACGAATCGTTAGCCTCGGGCGACTCTTTGCTGTGCCAACGCCTGCCTGGCGGTAAACGTCGACCGTTTTCTGACATTGCGCTGCGCGCAGCAGACGCAGACACACATAGGCACGCAGCGATTTCTGAACTTCAGGAATTTGCAGGGCAAACTGATGGATCACCTTGGCGAGAGTATTCCTACCATTGCACAGGCGGAGAAGATATGCCATCCAGTCAGAAATCCGCTCAAGACGCGTGCTCGTGCTCGAAACTGGCCGGGTAAGGTAAAAATACCGTCCCCGAGAAGGAATTGGCGCCTTGCGGGACTTTAATGCGTCGATTACGCCCTGGATTTCCTGGGTCAGCTCTAAAATCTCGACACGCTCGCACCTGACCGGGATCGATGCCGGGTCAGTCGTATCGGTACAGAGAAGGAGGTCGGAAGAGGGGACGACTGGGTACTCGGCCGCCAAGCTGTGAACTAGCGCATTTTGGTACTCGAGCAGCGCTTGGATAGCTGGCGTCCTTTCGCATTGTCTGCCGACGAACGATGTAAAGTCATGGCAAAACTCGTTTGTCCGATAATACTGCCGCACATCAGACCGGGTCAGCGCAGGGCGGATGCGACTCCGATGTTCTTGCCAGGCAAAGAAAAAATCGAGGAGACCGGATGTGCCCTGGTCGATCGCCACCAGCAACCAGCGGAAACGGGCTAAACCCATCAATGTAAATTCTCGCAGTTCTAGCAGACGATCCCTTTCGAGGAAAGGCGTTCGAATGACATAGAAGTTCGGAAAGATTGCTGGGTGTGCGAGGATCATCTCGATATCTGCGAGATCCTGCCGAGCAGCTTGGTGCGAAACACACGAGCATAGCTCTTCAATCACCAGGTCATTGTTGTGCCGGGCAAGAAGAGGGGTTGCGGCGAGCGGCGCGAGAAGATTAACTTGCGGGTGAGATCGCGGGCAACCAGCCGAGCGCATGAATATATCGAGGCTTTGCCGGATGTCATCCCAGGTTTCCTCTGGAAAGCCGCAGATGAGAGAAACCGTACTAGCCATGCCTACCTTTTCGGTTGCCTCGATGATCTCGCGAGCACGCTCGATGTCGAGATGCTTATCGATGATCTTCTGCATTTTGGTCGAGCCCACTTCGACCCCGTAAAAAATGCCGCTACAGCCCGCTCTGGCCATAAGCTCGAGCAGCCGTTCATCAATGCAATCGGTCCGGGCACTGCATGACCAGGTGAAGCCCTCGTTGGACGAAATCATCGCCTCACAGAACGCCAGCACGCGGTGCCGGTCGACGGTGAACATATCGTGAACAAGTTCAAAGTGACGAATAGAGTAATTCAGTGCAATGGCCCTCATGTCCTGCAGCACGCGCTGGGGAGAACGTAGCCGGAACCGACGCCGAAAAAAATCGTTGGTTGAGCAGAAGGTGCAGGCAAACGGGCAACCGCGTCCGAGCTCGAGCGAGGCTCGGCCGCTGTTCTGCAGGTATTGGCTCAGGTGATAGGCGGGAAATGGCAGAGCATCCAGATCTGCGATCACGGGCGCGTTAGGGTTTCGTATGGGCTGCACCCCAACTCGGTAGGTCAACCCCGCTATCTGGTCAAGCCTTCGTGCACCTCGGAGTTCGGCAAGCAACAGGGGAAGGGTGTGCTCGGATTCCCCTCGCAGCACCAGGTCGACGAAGGGAAATGCTGCCAGGGTCTCAAGATCGACTACGGAGGCTTGTGGGCCACCGAGCAGAATGGTTGCTTGCGGGTGCAGTGCCTTGACAGCTTTGGCGATTCGAAGGGTTAAGGGGTAACTGCTGCAGATCGTCGAGAAGCCGTAAACTTCAGAATTGCCGGCGACAATCAGGTGGGCCGCGACGTCGGAAAAGTCGTTGCCATTCGAGGCGGCACCAGAATGCACATGATTGATGTATGCGCGATTGAGATCGACCAAACGTACTTCTTCGCCGCGGCGCTCAAGCACGGCAGCCAGGCTCAGGATACCCAGTTGTGGATCTTTGGCTGTGTCTTGGACGGCCTCGCTGCCAATCTCTTCCGGATCGGCAAATTCAGCCACTGTCGGCGCGCTCACTAGGCATATCGACATGAGGATGCCTCCTCTGGCCCGCCGACGTGCTACTCCGCATCTCCTCTATGCCCCTGCTGCTCGACTACGATGACCAAAGTATCGTTGTGGCCAAAGACATCCGTTCTGGTTGAGGCTAGCTTTTCCTCGATGGCCCGTTCGACATCTCGGCTGGTAATCTTCGCGGATCTCTTGATGGGTACGCGAAGTGCACGTACACCACCGCGTCTCCGTCCCCGACGCTTCTTACCGGCAGACGATTTTTCAGGCATACCCCGCCTCCCCGCGGGGCACTATACAGGAACATTCTTCGCAAGACAAATTAGCGGAAATCGCGAAGGGCGGAAAGAAGGCTAGGCTGCCTGAGTCGACCGACCCAGACACTGGTATTGATTTCTCCTATGTTCAGGTAAACGGAATCTCCGGCAACGGAAAGGTTAAATGCACGATCCAGTACAACGTGAGGAGAAAATCGAGGGTCGTGAAAGTGCATGACGGCAAAAGGTACCCCGATTGCTCGCCCCGATTGCGAATCGAAGTGCTGGCCCCACACGCAGGAGAACCCATCGCGTCTCGAAAGGTAAAATACGGTTTTCCCGTCACCCGACCACCGAGGTCGGTCATTAAACTCGGCCTTAGGCGTTAAGGGAATCCACTGCCCTTTGGGCTGGCGTTCGGATTTCGGGAATAGCACCGCGAAGATTCGTTTGCTCACGCCGTCCGGCGAAGCAGTAAACAGCAGATACTGGCTGCGAGGCGACCAAGTTGCTTCGCTCAAGGACTGGTTGGCCTTTTCAAGTACTGTGGTGACTTTTGCCGTGTCGACATTAACCAGCGCGATCACCGAAGGTACACCTTGGCGGCAAAAAACAGAGTGGGTCTCATCGAACCAGCCGGTCGGGTTACTGCATCGTGCCCCTAGTGTACGGGTAAACTGATCACGGACCATGATGAACAGGCTGGGAACTTCCTTTTCGCGAGTCTCGAGAACAACAACGGTGCCGGAATTATCGATAATGGGTGAGAGCTTATCTCCTGGAGCTGCGTAGAATAAAGCTTCTTTTCCGGAGATCATGTTTCGGACCCACAGGTCGCGATGGCCTTGATAGCCCCTGGCAAACACGAGCCATTGTCCGTTGCTTGAGATATCGGGTGAGACATCGAAGGTAGGGTCGTGCGTCAGCTTGCTGGCCAGCGCCTTGCCAGGATCGGATGAGTGTTCGATTCGCCAGACGTGAAGCGCGGATGTTAGACGTTCAAAAGCAATGCTTCCACTATTCGCCAGACAGGGGGCAACGGCACGGGGCTCTCCCGACGTTATCGGACGGGGGATTCCCGTTGCCCGCAGGCTTCTCAGTGGAATAGTGACCTCCCATAGGCTAGTAGTGGACTGCTGTCTTCCGCTAAACAGAACCTTGTCTCCGTACCAGCCACCAATGAGGTCCACCAGCTGGATGTTGTGCTTGCGCAGCAATGCAAGCGTGCCGGTATCGTTGATGGTTTTGCCATCTCGGGTGGCGACCCACCACTCTGAACACCCCGGCAGGGGTTGGTTAAGCGCCCTACATCCGCTAAAGAGGATGTGCGAGCCGTCGGAGCTCCAGACGGGATAGCGCGCGTCGGTGAAGTCGGAAAGCAGACGAGTGGAAACACGATTGGCTAAGGACAAGAGGAAGACTTTTCCTGATGCGATGGTGCTATCGTTATCTCCAACCCAGTACGCAACCGAGCGCCCATCCGGCGAGAAACGAGGGTTGCGTCCGTCCGGGGCTAGGAGACGTTCCCGTCCGCCGCCAATGTCGATGATGTAAATGCCTCCTCCCGCCCGTTCAGAACGGAAGACGACAGCACTGCCATCGGGCGCGATATTAGGGTCGACATCTTCGGCCGGATCAGTCGTCAGCCGGGTCGGAGTCCCCACGGGCAGATGCTGCACCCAAATGTCAAGATTGCCGGATTCTGCGCGATCGGAGCTGTACGCAATGATTCGGCCGTCACGCGCGAGACTGGGGCGGCTCGTGAGGTCTGTATCCGGTGTGAGTTGCGCTGCCGCTTCTACAAACTCTCCGCTTTGCCCGGATTCCAGTGCTACAAAAAGCGCAATGCTGGATAGAACGGCGGCTGCCATCGCCCAGGGAATCCCACGCCGCCGACCTCGGGTCAAAACGGATGTAATATCTCGTATATTGGGAAAACGATCTTCGGGCCGGACTTGCAGGCATCTGCGAACCACCTGCTCCCACCGGGCGTTCACGATATGCGCCCATGCCAGATCCTGGCTGCGGTCGAATGATGCGCCCGTGGGCAGTGGACAGACTCCCGTGAGCATCTCACAAATCACCACACCGAGAGCATACTGGTCCGCCGCGAAGCCCACCTCCTTGCCTTCAAGCTGCTCCGGAGCCATGTAGCGTGGTGTACCCACTTTGCATTGTTCTGACCGCGTGCCTCGACCAGCCAGGCCTTTGAATGACAACCCGAAATCAGTTACTACAACACGGGTCTTGCCTGCTGGCCCGTCGACCAACATGACATTGCTGCTCTTGAAGTCTCCGTGCACCACTCCATGTTCGTGGGCAGCGGCGAGTCCGGACACCATCTGCTCGATCACGTTCAGTGCCTGTTTGGCCGACATTGGAGCATGTTGGGAGAGATACTCGCTTAGGGTTCGGCCGGCGAGCAATTCCATCGTAAGAAACCAGACGTGATCGCCCGAATCCTGCACGTGGCTGAACATTTCATACACCCGGCAGACGTTAACATGCGAAACGCCGCGGGCTTGCCGGACTTCCTGCTTAAATCGCTCGATCACCGGCGGAAAAGAAGCTATTTCCGGTCGAATGGTTTTGAGCGCGACCCGCTCGCCGAGTTCCGAATCCCAGGCCTCGTAGACCTCCCCCATACCACCACTGTTGATGAAACGAACAATTCGGAAACGGCCCACAAGTATTTGTCCGCAGCCGAGGGACTGCGCGAATCCAGGTCTGATGGGTTCGCGAACCGCAGCTATGGTCGCGGTGTTGTTCGATAAGATCCCAGCCTTGCGCTCCGCCCCATGATCAGTGTCCGTTTCTGATCGGTCGGAAGCAAATCGGGCATATCCTGCAGCCCCTGATCTCGCCGCACGCGGGCGTAGTGCGGCCCCAAGCACTCTTTTGAGCCGCTGCCAGTTCCGTGCGATTGCGCTTATCGCAAAGTAAGACATCTCGCGATGACCAATAGTCAAATGCGCTGAGGTGGGTCGCCGTCCCTGCGCGAACACGCATGTCGCGCTAATCCCTCAAAATACAGGCTGACCAGGCAGCGAAATTCTACTTCATCTGACGATCCAAAGGACATGGCCGATCGTTCTTTGTGCGTACTCACGTTTTTTGAGACATTCAGACCGGCACAAAACTTTTCACGGAGCGCTGGGCGGATGTCTTCTTTTGTTCGCAGTCTTTCTTTTAACATCATCCTATTGCTCTGCATCGAGGGACGCGGAGCCGATAAATACCCTCTTTGCCAAACCCAAACCGAGCAGCAAAAAGTCTACGGTGCCAAACACGGGGAAATGATCACCGTGGTACTTACGACCTGTCGGTAGTGTGCCATCCAGATTAAGCACCCAGGCACCGGCGATCCCTGCGTTCCGCGTCTTCCACGCCCTTCTTGAGAATATTATCGAGACATCAGGTTGTGAGGATCAACCCTGAAAAAATACGATTCATCTTCCGGTTGCCCGCAGAAGACTGGTGAAGGCGGTCCTTGGCAGGATGCCAAAGTTTGATGACACAGGTGCTAGAGTTTGACATGGGTATGCGCGGGCTATGCCGCTCCTGACATTCCTCCGGCGCTAAGGCCTGCGAACGTCGGCCTGCAGTCGGGCAAAGAGTTATGCACTGGCACCAACCATGCCTTAGCTGAAATGTGGTCCCGCCTCCAGTAATTCACCTACGGAGTTTCTCTGCAAAGCTACCGTAAATTCCTGATCGATTCAGCACTGACTCAGCCCTAGGCTGACCTTAAAGGTGTGAAGACAAATCTATGCAGGCAGGATCAGGAAAGTAGTCTGCCGGGGGTGAATTGTGAGATCAGCTAAGAACCTTCTAGTTCTCTCGTTCTTCGCGTTGTTTGTCGTCTCGATACTTTGCTGGGCGCAAGACAACCGCGTCGGTCAGAATGATAACAGTGCCGGTCAGAATAATGATGCCGGCCGGAGTTCGCAGGCATCCAGCAACTTCAATTCGATTCAATTGGTTGCCGAATCAACCAAAGCGATTGACTACCGCCAGGGCAGTAAAAGTGACATTGCCCTAAAGGGAACTGATCTGATCCCCGATGCGGCTGGCAAAGCGGAAGTGGACACAAAGTCCGCAACCACCCAGATTAAGGCCGAAGTCGAGCACCTTAAGCCTGCAAACAGCTTTGGGCTGGAATACCTTACCTATGTGCTATGGGCAGTCAGTCCCGAGGGTGTTGCCTCAAATCTTGGTGAGCTGAGTGTTCACGACGGCAAGGGTTCGATCCGCGCCAGTACTCCGATGCAAGCCTTTGCCTTGGTTCTCACCGCGGAACCTTATTTCGCCGTCACGCAACCCAGTGAAAAGCTGGTGGCCCAGAATGAACCCGGAAATAAAACCGAAGGGTGGGTTCGATCTGTAGATGTGAGTTACCAGGCTATTCCCGGCACTTTGTACTCCGCGCACAACCAACCCATCGAGGAGCCCGTATACGGTATCGATAAGCATGTGCCTCTTAGCTTGAGGGAGGCGCGCAATGCCGTACGCATCGCAAAAGTTGCCCACGCAGACCAGTATGCCGCTTCCCCACTCCAACGCGCCCAGCAACTACTCAGCCAAGCAGACGACTACTACAGTCGTAAGCAGAATGATAAAGCAATCGCGACGATCGCTCGCGAAGCAACCCAAGCGGCAGAAGCGGCGCGGGTGGCGGCTCTGAAGACAGAGCAGCAGGCCAAAGTTGATCAAGAGAAGCAAGCTGCTGCCGACAAGGCTGCCAAGGCACAGGCGGAGGCAGAATCACAAGCTCGGCAGGCGCAAGAGGCAAGGGCTCAGGCCGATGCACAATCCCAGCAGACGCAACAAGCCGAAGCTGCCCGCCAAGCAGCCGAACAGCAGGCCGCTCAAGCACAGGCTGCTGCGCAAGAAGCTGCCGCTGCGGCACAAGCAGCAGAGCAGCGAATTCAGCAGCAGGCGAGTTCCGGCCAGCAGATTCAAGCTGATCAGCAGGCCGCTGCGCAGCAAGCTCAGACACAAGCCGAGCAGGCTCGACAGCAAGCCGCTGCCGCCCAGCAACGTGCCCAAGATCAGGAGCGTCTAGCGCAACAAGCACAGGAACAGCTCCAGCAGCAACAAGCCGCCGCCCAGCAAGCACAAAAGCAGCTTGAGCAGGAGCAGACGGCGCGCCAGCAGGCTGAGCAGCAGGCGCAAGCGGTGCAGGGGCAATTACAACAGAGCCAGCAACAGTTGCAGCAAGCGCAGAATGACAAGGAACAGGTACGCGCACGACTTCTCGGACAGCTCAATCAGGTCTTGCAAACCAAGGACAGCGCACGGGGATTGATCGTGAATATGCCCGATGTGCTTTTTAAGCTCAACAGTGCCAGCTTGACATCAGACGCGCGCGAGCGCCTGGCAAAAGTAGCCGGAGTTCTAATTGCCTACCCCGACATTCAGGTTGAGGTTGATGGTTACACGGACAATACCGGCAGCGCGGGTTATAACCAGCAACTCTCCCAGCAACGCGCGGAGACGGTTCGGTCCTACCTGGTCCAGCAAGGAGTACCATCTGGCTCAGTGGCGGCAAAGGGATTCGGACCGAATGATCCGATTGCTTCGAATGATTCGTCGGAGGGACGGCGCCAGAACCGGCGCGTAAACTTAGTTGTCTCAGGCGGAGCGATTGGGACTCAGACCACAACGTCTTTAACGAACTTGCCTCGGTAGATCTTACACTTCGGCCGAAGCGCCCAGTAGGCGCTTCGGCCCTAAGTCAAAGTCAACAAGCTATCCAACCGACTGGACTCGCGAAGAATTTGACGGCGTGTGTGGCGTACTGATGGTAGTGAAACGGGGGAAGGCGTCCCTGCGCCTAAGGCAATATTCTGGCGCCGTTTGTGTCCTCGGCAGACCTGAGAGGCTCGACCTTGACCACCTCGGGTCTTTTCTTCTCGGGGCGATTGGCCAACTGAACATTCACAGCTTCTTCGATCTGGCTCATCATTTTACGTAGCGTCTCATCCCCAGTATCCAAAATTTGCCGTACCTCAGAGCTTATTGACATCGCTCGTTGGTAGGAATCTCGCGTACGATTCAAGGTCGGAATGCATTTCAGGAACTCTAGCGCATTGGTTGTGAATTGCTCAACCGCTTCTCGGTAGGTGCTTATGTTGCCGCGAAACGGCTCGGTCATCCGTCGCACTGTTTCATTCGTAGTATCCAAAATTTCCTGCACTTCCGAGTTTCCCTCCATGGCCTCTGCCGTTGCAGCATCCTTGTTCTTCCACATCAGGTTGCTCCCCCTTTGAGCACCGTCGGGCATTATCAACTACCCAAGAAAATACGTCAAATAGCCGAGGCTCCGTGACAAGCCAGTAACCGTTCGAAGCCCCTCCGCGAGAGGCATTTGCAGGTTTTGTGCACCGGCAAACAACAGGGCTTTCGTGCTCACGGGCATTCACCCGTTAATGCCTCAAAGGTATTTAGATGGCGACGGGTGGATAAAGTTCCGCGTATGCCGTCTTATGGGTTGAGCCTGGTGTATCGCGCCAAGCCTCGGACCCAAATTCTTGTCGCAACGGACAGGGTTCCCAAACGGGAGATCTCACAATTCCCGCGCTTGATCTCGACAGGCGCGCGAGATCGGAAAAATAGGCACCCATCGTGTCGCAGACGCCCTGCGGAGGGCACTTAAACCCAACTAGAGATTCGCGATGTCATTGATTAGCAACCACGCCCTAGAGCTCGCGTGCTTGGTGAAAGCGGCATGGATCACAGGATCCGCGGAGTAGCACATCATAGTTGACCATTTTGCGGATTCAAGCTCATTGCCTTCCGAAACTGCTGGTCGGTCGCAGATCGTTCCCCACAAAGACGCAGCGCTGACGCACACAAGTACTCGCGCCATCGTTTTCAAGCCGTGCCGGGCTTCGAAATATAACCTTGGCCGAGGCTGCCTGCCTGTAGCAGCCCGCAAACACGGGGTGGGGAGCGGCATGATTTGAGGAAAATCGGTTGGGAAACAATTTGCGTTCTTGCTTCTTGGAAAGAACAATTGGTCGCGGCTTTCGGCTGGAGCCAACTCCCCCACCGCACGGTCTGACTAGGGGGACAGTGTATCCGCGATGTTGCTGAAGTCAATGGGCCCGATTTCTCCGGGACTTTAGTCCCTAGTAGCAGAACTTTGCACACTAGGGCTCAAGTACCAACGTTCAGCGGCAGTCCCATGGAGTGTGGACGTTTACGATTGGCTCCCCGGTGGCGAGCATGCATCGCCCGAGATATCCTCAATTTCCACAGAGTGCTAACTCGCAGTTCTCGTTGTAAGCTGCCGCGTACTGGATTGGCAGCTGTGAAAGACCCTTGCATTGTTTTGCGCGAAAAGGAGCAGGATCTCGCTCGTGTGCGAGCGGAAATTCAGGCTCTCCTCACTGTTATTCCCTTACTCGACGATAGTGCTCCCTCGTGGTCGGAACCTAAGGTGGTGCTGACCTCCGAATGGGATCTCGAGCAGTTCCCGGACGGAGGAATCACCGACTTGGAACGCTATTTCCCTTTTGTGAGGAATTTGCGAAAATCCGGCTGAGGCGATCGGCTACGTTTTCCTTCGCATTCCTGAGAACAACATCGCATCGCGCATGGTGTCCCCCGAGAACACAATCATCATCCTCGGTTTTACATTCGACCTCACACTTGCCATCTGGCAAGCCGAAACAAATTGAGGGGGGGCTGCTGGATGGATGCGAGATGACGCGAGTTTTCCGACACGCGCTTTAGAGCGCAACTGGCCGGTTTGGCCAGCACTCCAGAGCTATTGGTGCTGGCGAGCCGCCGCTTTGCGATAATCATCCGCGGTAGTGCGAAAGCAGGCCAGCGTACTTTGTCCCTGGCCCAAGGAGTTGGGCTCTCGTTGCAACCGCTGGTTGGGCATACCTGCCGTGTGGGCCGAAGCTATCACGTCGATTAGCGCCTCGTCACAGTTCGGATCCCTTGTGACCCGCAGCTTCTCGAGCGCGGGGTAGTTCGGACCATAGTCGGAGAGTGGCTTTTGGTAAGGCAGATACTCGTAAATGAGCTTTATGAGTCGCATCTGAGTGCGACTGAGTCTTTCTTCCGCAATAAAGACCTCGCTGCTCGAAAAATAGGAGGAGCGGGGAAGAGGCAATACCGGACCCACAAAGTGGACACTCAGTTCTTTGCTGCCGCGAGGTGATTCGTTGCCGCCATCGACCGTTCGGCCAGCGGCTTCCCGCTCTGCCGTACGTGGCTTGGGTTCGATCGATCCTCCCCCTCTTACGCTCGCCGCCCTGGTTTCCCCGTGAGGTGGACGAACATTGAGAGGAGCGGCTGCGAGTGACTGCAAGTGGCGAGCATTAAGAAAACCCCCTGCTGAAGGCGGGGGAGGCACAACCGCGGCAGCTATGTGTTCCCGACTGGCCCAGGTGGAATTTTCGGCACCTTGAATGGTGGGAGGCGGCGGCACAATATGGGTATCGGCGAACGACCCGACAACCGCGCCGGCAGCAGGCGGGACCCCATGCAGCGAGGGCGGCGGGGGCACGACCCATCCCAACACCGTGCGCAAGGTCGCCTCTACAACTCCCGAGATCGACTGCCGCCCCTTGATGTCGATAGCCGGCGGCGGCGGTACCACGGCTAAGACGTCGTTATTCATGGGCCCATTCCGGAGGGTAGACTCGGGTATCAGGGGTGCTGGCTCAATTACCGCTAGTTGGGGAGATACGGAAACTCTTGATCGCGACAAGTTGGACGTATCGGGAGGTGGCGAAATAATCGCCACAGCGGGGTAGCTGATGGGGTGAATTCGCGCGCTGGCTACCATGGGCATGGCCGGCAACGCTGAGTTCCACGCTGGTAACTGGAGTTGTCGCATATCGGCTTTCATTTTCCACACTGGTGAAGGAATGCCAGCCGGAGTGCGCCTGAACCGTTCCCGGCGCACTGCCACAAGAGGCTCTTGGACGGTCAACCGGGTCACCTGTTTCCTGTGCTTTGGCCAAGGCAAGGCTCGAGATTCGCGATGCGAGCGATCCTCGAAAGGTAAGTAGTAAACGGTTGCCTGATCAACCTTGGGGTAGAGCATATGCGGCCGCGAGACGAAAACCTTAAGCAAGGCCGCTGCTAAAAAGGCCATAATGATGTGCAGCAAAAGGGATTGGGCAAAACATTTCCAAGGCAGCTTCGAAGGAATAAACACATCATCCCAAAACCGTGCAGGAGGAGAAGTTACGCTCGGCACGGTTCGGTACGAGAGCACAGTATCGAGCAGGTTGTGCAAGAAGATTCGGTGAACAGGTTCTCTCTCAATTAAGAGACTGGGAAGAGGCACGTTTATGAACCGCGAGGGGCTGCGGAGCAGCATATGACCGAAGCGCGCCAGTAGGGCGAGATCCCCATCGTCGAAGGCCGTCGGCTGCCCAGAGAAGACCTCCACTAGCCCAACGACATGCCCCTGAGAGAGGACGGGGGCTGCCAGGACGGAGCGTACCCCCAGCCGGCGGCAGCTTGTAACATCAACACGCGCGTCGCGCTCCGAGTCGTCGCAGCGCAAAGCCTTGCCGGTGCGGATGCACTCTCCGGACAGACCGGAAGTTACGTCTAGTCGGCAGCCGAGTGGCGGCGCAAGATTTCCCATGCTCGCGCGGCAAATCATGGAACCTTTGTGGAAAAGAGCGACGGCTATGCCGCTCGCGCGCATGAGCAACCCGCTCTGGCGGCTGAAGGATTTTAGCGCGGCATTTAGATCCGCAAGGTCGGTTTGCGGCACGGCCCCCATTCACCTATTTCCCGCGCTCAACGCCTAGGATGGCGCGTTTTATTTGAGCGGCGCTGGAGAGTATCTAACCGTATAGACATCTCGCCTGTAATTTTGCGCCGCCAACGCGGTGACAATGACTCTTTCGGCGCAAGCTTTGATCGTAGTTCACTACCGGTCCGCGCTAGAAGATGGAAGGCCGAGGCGGGGTATCGAAAGTAACTTTGTCGCGACGACGGCCTGCCATTAACGCTCGTAGGGACGCGTGGCACTCCCGACGAAAGTCCTCTTCCTGGTTGGCTGGGCGAAGGCAGCGCGGCGAGCGGCACTATTTAATGCGGTATGTCGAGCCGAGACGACGACTGGCGCTTCTGGGTTACAGCTAGTTCTTTTCAGCCCGCAAAGTTTTGAGCCATCTAGCCTGGGCGGCCCTTCGGGCCTTCTCGCGCCGTTCTTTCTCGGTGAGTCTTTCCGCCGAGGCCTTGCCGCCTCTACGACCCAATGCCACGGCGGCGGGGTTCTTTTTTCGCATCATGTGGGGAGCATTACAGCAGCCTGCGAAGGCGAACTGAATGGCCCGGGCGTGCCACGCTGCGCCAACTCGTGCCGGTACCAAGAGGTTAAATTCGAAGGCAATGAATTACGGTTAAATTGCTCTTGACCGAATGCCCAGCGCTGAGCATAATGTCAATATCATCGTGAGTAGCATCGAATTGCCGGGGCGGTGGGCGTCCTAAATTTGCGGCCCGCGCTTTGGCGGGGAGTTCAGTCATGCCTAAGCCATCGCAACTGCGTAGTAATCACTGGAAGAGTCTCTACCCAACCGCGACTGAGCCCGGCCGAAAAAACCAACCTACTCGACGAACCGCAGCGCAGCAGAGGTATCGAATACGCGTCCCAGGGTTCCCACATGAATGGAAAACCCTATACGCAGCCGCCATGTTGGAATTCGACGGTAAACAGCTCCAGCACAGAATAGCCAGAGCCGAGAACGCGATGCGACAGCGACTCACTCAATTGGAGAAAGGGCCTTCTATTGAATCGGAAGAGATGGAAATCCAGTCTGCGCTCGATTATTTGCGACGCTTAAGGACGACCCTGGCGGCCGCTTAGTTTCCCCGCGATGTTGATACCAACAGTCTGAGCTCACCCATCGTAATCCGCGACCTGGTCTAGCACCACCATCATCGCCTTTCTCCAATCGCACTCAACCTAACGACGCGCAACTTTCGAAAACTGCAGAGCGAGTATCTGGACACAGTTGCTCGGGCGCGTGCCTTTCCGTGATGGCTGCCGTGTGTCGAACCTCAGACATGCCGATCAGCAGCTCGGCTCCGTGTCCCGTTCAGCCGAGAGTGTTGACCACCTCTGAAAAAGATCATGCTCGCGACGGGGTAGATCGCATGTCACGCAAGACCTTTGCCCGCTGCGGGCCGAATGCATTTGACCGCCGGACACATCGTTTAGCGGCTTCCGGCCGAGCTGAATGTGAAAGCGCAGCCGGTTGGGCGCCGTCCGCGGACACGTGGTACAGTTCCACGTTTTCATTGCCGCCACCAAATCTTACTTGCCGTGGGTGTCTGCCCCTTCAAGCATCCGCCCTAGAGAGGTAAAATCGGACAACGAACACGAATGCATGAGAACAAAGGCGATGTGCGATGGTGTCCCCAGCCATAGAGCGATCTTGGAGTGCGGGCTTTTCTTTAAATGACTGGCGCGCACGGACGAGACTTACGAATCCATGACTTAGGTCTGCTCCTGTTCCTCTTCGAGTGACAAGGGCAGAAATTGATCGATAGCGGCGGCGACCGCCATCAAAAGAACGGGAAGGTACATGGCCCGAATGGTCCATCGCGAGTTCATCCATGTACCTATCACTGATCCAGCCATATAACTGAACCAGATTGCTGACATGAACGTTGCGTTTCGAAGAGCAGCATGCCGCTTTGACCTATGCCCAAGGTCTAAGATGCGGGCACCCTGGTGCCACTCGTCATACA
>JAFATF010000623.1 GCA_019244045.1 Acidobacteriota bacterium | reverse complement strand
AGGACAGGTGGTCCCGGGAGGCACAATCATCTTGCGGCAGCGCGGAACTCGAGTTAAGCCCGGCCTGAACGTCGGGCGCGGCAAGGACGATACCCTTTTCGCTAAAATCAGCGGGCGTATCAAGTTCCTGGACAAAGGTTCGATGGGGAAGTTCGTGATGATCGAGCCCATGGACATTCAAAGGAGCTAACCTCAGCTCTCTCTAGCAGACAAGCCTCGGCCGAGCTCGGGGCTTTTCTTCTTGCCGGCCAATAATTTAGCTAGAACTCGGAGGGGCGCAAGAATAAGCCTGGCTCAGGTCGACGAGCCGGGTGCGGATTGTCGTGCCCTGACGCTGATGTTTATTGACGAGGCGAAAATTCGGGTAAAAGCCGGGGACGGCGGAAATGGCTGTCTGGCATTTCGCCGGGAAAAGTTTGTCCCCCGGGGCGGGCCCTCGGGCGGCGATGGCGGCAAGGGCGGTGACGTCATCATGGAATCGAGCGAGCGCCACAATACGCTTGTCCATTTCCGTTTTAATCCTGAATACCGAGCTGAACGCGGTCGCCACGGCGAAGGTGCCAACAAGACAGGTCGCGACGGAGGGGATGTGGTGCTTAAGGTACCGGTGGGGACAATCGTCTACGACGAGGAGACGGGTGAGAAGATCCAAGATTTTTCCGCTCCCGATCAACGCATGGTCATCGCTCGCGGCGGACGAGGGGGACGAGGCAATGCGCGATTTGCCACCTCGACTCATCAGGCGCCACGTGAGCACGAGGCGGGGCGGGCGGGCGAGGAGCGGGTCTTCCGTTTAGAATTAAAGCTTCTCGCCGATGTCGGCCTTGTGGGATTTCCCAACGTTGGCAAATCGACGCTTATTTCCCGCATTTCGGCTGCTCGGCCGAAAATCGCCGATTATCCTTTCACCACTCTCGAACCCAACCTGGGAGTGGTTGCCGTCGGTGACGCGAGCGCTCCCGACCAATTCAGCTTCGTGGTGGCCGACATTCCCGGTTTAATCGAAGGCGCCCACTCAGGCGCCGGGCTGGGGACGCAGTTCCTCAGGCACATTGAGAGGACGCGGCTGCTGGTGCATTTAGTGGATGTTTCCGATTCGAGCGGTCGCATGGATGTGATTGACGACCTCGAAGTCATCATGCGTGAGCTCAAAAGCTTTGGCAGCGGCCTCGACGAGAAGCCGATGATGATGGTGGCGTCAAAAATCGACATCGCCAGCAAAGACAAGCTGACGAAACTAAAGCACTACACGAAGAGGCGCAAATTGCCGCTATACCCAATTTCAGCGGTTACCGGCAAAGGCATCGAAGAGCTGAAATGGGCTATGGCCAAGAAGCTGGATGACATTTACAGCTCAGAAGCATCCGCGCGCACCGGGAGCGAGGTGGAGAAGGTCGCCGATAAATCCCTGACGAAGCCCTGATTCTCGGGTAAAGGATTTCCGGCTGATTCTTCCGCCCCGCAATGCCCTGACGCAGCCTGGACGCCAGACTGAGTTTCCCTCTCCAACCATGGCCCGCCCCTAGCTTGCCTACTGGCGTGCGCGATTTTTGATCCAGATCGGCGTACCGATGAAGCCAAAGGCGCGGCGGATCTGGTTTTCGAGAAAGCGCTGATAAGAGAAGTGCAGCTTTCCCGGACGATCGGTGAAGACAATAAAGGTAGGTGGTGAGACCGCCGCCTGAGTGAGGTAATAGATCTTGACCCGTCTGCTGAAGGGAGCCGAAGCTCGTTCAAAATCGATGGTTTCGAGAAAGCGGTTTATCTCTCCCGTGCCGATGCGCTTGCGCCGTTCGGCGGCGACCTGGTCGATCACTCGGAAGAGCTTGTGCACTCCTTCTCCGCGTGCCGCCGAGATGAAAACGACGGGGGCGTAGGATAGGAACTTCAGTGCCTGACGGAGCTGCTGCGCGTACCGGGATTGATCACTCCCTCGCCTACTCTCCTCGACACGGCGGCCTTTGGCCTCGCCTATGGCCCGCGCCTGCCCGCTCGTAACCAGGTCCCATTTGTTGACGACGATGACGACCGATCGGCCGCTCTCATGCGCGTAACCGGCGATAGCGGCATCGAGTGCGCTCACCCCTTCGGTCGCATCAAGCACCAGAAGCGCGATATCGGCTGACTCCAGGTGCTTGCGAGCCATGACCACCGCCAGTTTCTCGGCCATGAGCCGGGTCTTGCCCTTGCGCCTGATGCCTGCCGTGTCGATAAAGCGTATCCGCCGGCCGGCTCGTGCGACGATCTCGTCGACCGCGTCACGGGTGGTGCCCGGAAGGGGTGAGACGATAGCCCGCGAGGAGTTGGTCAAGCGGTTCAGCAGCGTAGATTTTCCGACGTTCGGATGTCCAATGATTGCAACCTTCACTTCCGCAGGCGCGTTTTCTGGCTCCGGCTCGGTGCCTGTTTCGGGAAGGGTCTCAACGAGAGCGTCCAGCAACTCGGCGACTCCTCGTCCATGCTCCGCCGAGATCGGGAACAGACGGCTGATTCCCAGGTTCCGGAAGTCTTCCGCCAAGCTCTCCTGCTTTTCACTATCAACCTTATTGATGGCGAGGAATACCGGCCTGCCCGAGCGCAGCAACAAACGCGCAAGATCGATGTCAGGGGCTGCCTGCTCGCTGCGTGCATCGACCACCATGACGATGGCGTCGGCTTCGGCCAGGGCGAGTTGGGCCTGACGAAAGACCTCAGAGGGCAGCAGGTCCTTTTCGTCCGGAATGATTCCGCCCGTATCGATGACACGAAAAGTTCGACCGCGCCAGCTCGCTTCACCGTATAACCGGTCACGCGTAATGCCCGGCTCATCGCCTACGATGGCCCGCCGCACTCCTACCAGACGATTAAAGAGAGTCGACTTGCCAACATTGGGGCGGCCCACTAGGACGATGATCGAAACCTTTTGGCGAGTCGTGGGCGCCTGTTTGTCGAGCATCACTGCCGGTGACGCACCCGATCTCATCGGCGATTCACCGCTAGCCGTACCCGTCGCCGACGATCGCCATTTGGCTGGCACCGCTTTTTACCTATCCGGTTATTATAGAGACTCCGTGGCGTCCACCTCTCAGCCGGCCTCCTCCGCTCCCGCAAAGCATACCCTCTACCAGTTCTTTGCCCCCCATGGGCTGCTGTCGGCGAGCCACCCAGCCTATGAATTCCGCCGGGGACAATTTGAGATGGCGCAGGCAGTTGAGCAGGCTCTCGAGGAGCGGCGTCACCTGATTGTGGAGGCCGGGACCGGGACGGGCAAGACGCTGGCCTACCTGATGCCGGTGATCCGCTCCGGCAAGCGAGTCTTGATTTCGACCGGGACGAAGAATCTCCAGGAGCAGCTCTTTTCTAAGGACATCCCCTTTCTCGAGCAGGTGCTCTATCCTCGGGGTGAGGCCAAGCTCCGCGTTTGTTATATGAAGGGGCGAAGCAATTACCTTTGCCGCAAGAAGTTTTTGGACCTTAGCCATCAGCCGGTGTTCGGCGGGCTTGACGAAACCGAGCACTACCCGGCCATCGCCGCATGGGAAAAGACCACCCAGACAGGCGATCGCGCCGAACTGGCTTCACTGCCGGAAGACAGCCTTCTGTGGTCGAAGCTCGATGCCGGTCAGGAGACTTGCCTGGGCCGCAAATGCAGCTCGTTTGACCGCTGCTTCATTACCGAAATGCACCGGCGGGCGGTCGAGAGCGACATCATCATCGTCAATCATCATCTCTTTTTCGCGGACTTGGCGATCAAACAGGCGGCCGATTACGGTCCGACCGGAATTCTGCCCGACGTTAGCGCAGTTATCTTTGACGAAGCCCACGAACTTGAGAATATTGCCGGCCGCTATTTCGGCAAAACCGTCAGCAACTTGCGAATCCAAGATCTTATCCGCGATGTAGAGCGCTCGTTGCGGCAGAACCATTTGCTCTCTGCGCCAGTTCAGGGTGCCACACGCAGCTTGCATGAGCGCTCGCAGTTGTTCTTCTCCGCTCTTCCACCCGGCGATGGGAAGTTCGCCTTTGAGACTCGTCGCGAGTTTTTGGAAGAAAAGGGCTCTGAGTTTCTGGCCTTCGTTCGCGCTCTGGTGCGACTGGGCGCGGAACTGGAGAACCTCCCGCAGAAGCCAGAAGAGGTTTTTCACTTCTTGCGGCGGATCGAAGAGTTGCGACTCGAACTGGTGTTTCTCATGGAATCGGAAGACCGCAACATGGTGTTCTGGATCGAGCGGCGCGGAAGCATTCGGCAGAATGTCTTCCTGCAAGCGACTCCGATCGACGTGGCCCCGATCCTGAAAACCTATCTTTTTGAGCGAATGGAATCGGTCGTGCTGACATCGGCGACGTTGGCGGTGGGAGGCGGTTTTGAGTATATTCGCCGCCGCTTGGGGCTGGAACATGCACGCGAATTGGTTTTGTCGAGCCACTACGATTACGAGAATCAGGCGTTGCTCTATGTACCCCCGGATCTGCCCCACCCTGCCAGTCCCGGGTTCTCGCAGAAAGCGGCGGATCGAATAGCCCGCTTGCTTAAGATCACACGCGGGCGGGCCTTCTGTTTATTCACCAGCGAGCGCCAGATGCAGGAAGCTTACAGACGCCTCGAGGGTGTGGTCCCTTTTCCTCTGTTCGTGCAAGGCGAGGCCCCTAAAGGCGCGCTGCTTGAAAAGTTTCGCCTGACAGAGAACGCGGTACTGTTCGCCACCGCCTCCTTTTGGCAGGGCGTCGACGTACAGGGCGAGCAGCTCAGTTGCGTAATTATTGATCGCCTGCCTTTTGCCGTTCCTAGCGATCCCGTCGTCTCGGCCCGGGTGCGCGCGATTGCGGAGGACGGAGGAAATCCTTTCTTTGAATATCAGGTGCCGTCGGCGGTAATCATCCTGAAGCAGGGCTTTGGACGGTTGATTCGCTCGCTTGATGACCGGGGCTTGCTCTGTTTGCTCGACAACCGCATTCTGAAGATGACCTATGGCCGAGTGTTTCTGAATAGTTTGCCCAATTACCGCAAGACGATCGACCTTACCGAGGTGGAAGAGTTTTTCGCGCGAGAAGAGCGACGGAGGAGGTCCCGCCCTGGTGTTTCCCTGTAAAATAGGCTGGACGATTGGTGCTTACCCGACCAGCAATTCCCGCTCGTGGATAGCGGCTTGTCGGCGCGTCGCAGGCAGCTGGCCGGGAAAGCCTTTGCTGGCCGGGAAGCATTCGAGCCAGTGCTGCGCTTGAGGGTCTGCATGTACGAAGTGACCGTCGAAGACTCCTTTGCCGCAGGACATTACCTGCGCAATTACCGGGGCAAGTGCGAGAACCCGCACGGACACAATTACAAGGTGCGGGTGACGCTGGCCGGCAGCGAGCTCGACAAAGCCGGGCTTCTCATCGATTTCAAGGATCTTCGCGATCTCATGAAGCACGTCATCGACCGGCTCGATCATCAGATGATCAATGAGCTGGAGCCCTTTAAAACTTTGAACCCTTCGGCGGAAAACCTGGCCAAGTATTTTTTTGATGAGACCAGTCGTAGGCTAAAAGGGGAAACTAATGGGCGCGTGCAGGTCAAGGACGTGACCGTCTATGAGACGGAGGAGACCACGGCCCGCTACTTCGAGTCAGAGTGATTGCCTGCTGGTCCAGATATTGAGCCCTAGCGCGGAAAGGCTCATGCACATAACCGAAATTTACAAGTCGATTCAAGGCGAATCTTCCTACGCCGGCTGGCCCTGCGTTTTTGTGCGGCTGACGGGTTGCAATCTACGCTGCGACTGGTGCGATAGCGAGTACACATTCACGGGCGGACGCACAATGGCACTCGACGAAATAGTGGCCGAAGTGGAGCGTCTTAGCCCCAGTGGCGGGGTGGTGGAAATCACCGGGGGTGAGCCCATGTTGCAAGAGCGCGAGGTACTGGTCCTGATGGACTGGCTGCTCAACGCAGGCTACAGCGTTCTGCTTGAGACCAGCGGCGAGCGGCCTCTCGACAAGGTACCGAAGCAGATCGTCAAGATTGTGGATGTCAAGTGCCCGAATTCAGGCGAGCCGGACACCTTCCACATGGAGAACCTGGACGCGCTGACCAGCCGCGACGAAGTGAAATTCGTCATCAGTGATCGCACCGATTACGACTTTGCTTGTGCTTTTACCGCCGAGCACCAACTCGATGGCCGGGTGGGTTCAGTGATTTTTTCGCCCGCTTTTCGTCGAGAAGCCATGGGATCGCGGGACAGCTCACAGTGTCTCCTCGACCCGCGTCAATTGGCCGAATGGATGCTCGCCGACAGTGTGCCCGCCAGACTCGGGTTGCAAATCCACAAATTTATCTGGGATCCGGCGATGAAGGGCGTTTAGTTCGAGGCGTGTGCCCAGACCAGACGACAGGAGGCAACCGAGCCCGTAATGCGATCCACTCAGCGCGCGGTGGTGTTATTGAGCGGAGGCATGGATTCATGCGTTTGCGCCGCCCTGGCAGCTCGCGACTACCACCCAGCCGCACTGCACATCAGCTATGGGCAACGAACGGAACAGCGGGAGCTGCGCTCCTTTGCAGCCATTTGTGACCGGCTGAATATTGGCGATCGCCTGGTGGTGAACAACGAGGCCCTGCGCATGATCGGTGGCTCGGCCCTTACCGACCGCTCGATCGAGGTACCCCAATCGCAGCTTACAGGACCGGGCATTCCCATTACCTATGTTCCCTTTCGCAACGCCCATTTTTTGTCGGCGGCGGTGAGTTGGGCGGAGGTGCTGGGCGCGGCCAAAGTATGGATTGGCGCTGTCGAACCGGACAGCTCAGGGTATCCGGACTGCCGGCCCGCGTATTACCAGGCCTTTAATGAGTTAGTGCGTGCCGGCACCCGGCAAGGCGGAATTGAAATCGTTGCTCCGCTGATTGCCATGCATAAAGCCGAGATTGTGGCCCTTGGCCTTGAATTGGGAGCGCCCTTGGATTTAACGTGGTCCTGCTACAGCCGCGAGGATCAGGCCTGTGGTGTTTGTGACAGCTGCGTGCTGCGACTGCGCGCTTTCCGAGAAGCAGGGGCCGAGGATTCCATTCCCTATCTGGCGCCTGAGAGGACCACGGTCTGAGTGAGATTTGGGATGTGCGATCGATGCGATCGAAGATCCGAAATCTCGAATGCTCGCATCCCGCATTTGTTTCTGAGCCGGGGAGGCTAAGTACATGAATCGCAATTGGCAAATCGTTTTGTTGGGCGTTGTCATAGCCGCCTTATGCACGCCGGCCGCTTTAGCGCAAGCAACCGGCACAGTCAAGGGCACGGTGAAAGATGTCGAAGGCAAGCCCGTCGCGGGCGCCATCGTGCAATATGTCAGCTCCGAGACCGGCAGAAAATACGAGCTGAAAACCAACAACAAAGGCGAGTTCTTCTCGCTGGGGGTTGCTCCCGGAAAGTACATTGTGACCCTGTTGAAAGATGGCAAAGAACTTTTCCACTACAACGGAGTGCCGGTTACGCTCGATGAAGAGCAGAACCGCCTGGATATCAACCTGCAAAAGGAGCAGCAGCGAGCTGCACAAGGCCAAGGGTTAACCCCCGAACAGCTCAAGCAGCAGAAAGAACAGCAAGAGAAAGCTCAAAAGGAGCAACTCACAGTCAAGTCACTGAACGAGAAACTCTCAAATGCCCGAGCGGCCATGCAAGCGGGCAATCCTGAGCAGGCGGTGCAGGCCATGACGGAAGCCACACAGATCGATCCCAATCGCGACCTGATCTGGTTTACTCTGGGGGACGCCTATTCGGCGCAGGCTAAAAAGACGGAAGCGACGGATCGTACTGCCGCCAAGCCGCTGTATGAGCAGGCGATTACCGCCTACCAGAAAGCTATCGCCATCAAACCTATGGCCGACTATGACAATAATCTGGCGCAGGCGCAAGCCAAGGCAGGCCAGACCGACGCCGCCATTCAGGCGTACTCGCAGGCTGCCCAGCTCGATCCCACGCGCGCCGCCATGTTCTATTTCAATGAAGGGGCAGTATTGACCAATACCGGCAAGGTCGATGAAGCCATTGACGCCTTCAAGAAATCAATTGCCGCCGATCCAAATCGCGCCGACGCCTATTATTGGCTAGGTGTGAACATGATTGGCAAGGCCACCCTGCAAGGCGACAAAATGGTGGCTCCGCCCGGAACCGCCGACGCTTTCAACAAGTATCTGGAACTTCAACCTACCGGGCAGTTCGCCGAGCCGGCCAAGCAGATGCTGGCCAGTATTGGGGCGAACGTCGAGACCAGCTTCGGTAAGAAAAAGAGCAAAACTAAGTAAAGCGTTTTCCCTGGCTTTTTACATTCGGGCGGCAGCGGCCTCCGCCCCTCATCTTCAACCTGCTGACCTCTAGCCTTGACCCTCGATCGTCTAGTTCTGCCCTAACTTTGGCGGCAAACGCATGAAAAAGAAGCGGATCTCGGGACCCCTGATTTGGCGCGCCCGAATTCGCCGCCGATTACCAAAGATCATGCGGCGCACGGTTCTCCCTAGAACACCTGCCTCGTTTGTCGCTAAATTAGAGCTTCGCCCCGCAAACCGCCCCCCCCGCGGGCTTACTGCTCAGAGACTATGGCGGCACCCGGCGCAGGGCCCATCTCGGTTTCGCTGGACCTACCCGCAGGCGCACGCTCGGGCACGACGGAAGCCCTGCTTGCCGCCATGCTGCGTGCCTCGCCAGCGCTAAGCGACCTTATCTTCTCTCCCGGGCGCCCGCCGCAAATCTTGATTCATGGCCAGCTCGTTGCCATCGAAATACCGCGTTTGGCCATGTTGACGGCCGACCATACACGCCATATCGCCTCCGACCTGATCGGCAACAATAAGCAGGCCCTGACCACGTTGCGCGAGCAAGGATCGTGCGACGTTTCCTTTAGTTTGGCGGGTCAGGCGCGCTTCCGCGTGAATGCCTTCATCCAGCGCGGCAGTTGTGCTGTCGTAATGCGCGTCATTCCTACTGTCATACCGGATCTGACATCGCTCGCTCTTCCTCCTCAGCTGGCGAGCGTTGCTGACCTCGACAGTGGCATTGTTCTGGTAACCGGGCCCGTCATCTCCGGAAAGTCCTCGACGCTGGCCGCCCTCATTGATTTAATTAACCGCCGGCACGCCTATCACATCATCACCGTTGAAGACCCGATCGAGTTTCTGCACACTCATGTATGCTCGACCATTCATCAACGCGAAGTGCACAGTGACGCCCCTAGTGCGGGCCAAGCCTTGCGGGCAGCGTTGCGACAATCTCCCAACGTCTTGGTGCTGGGAGAGACCCGGGAGCGGGAGAATATCGAGCTGTTGCTCGATGCCGCCGAAACCGGCCACCTCGTATTGTCCAGCATCCGTACGGTGGATGCCGCCAAAACTGTGGAGAGGATCGTTGGCATGTTTGATCCCGCAGAATACGATTCCGTACGTGGCCGTCTGGCTAAGAGTTTCCGTTATTTGATCTCCCAGAAGCTGATCCACCGCGCCGATGGCAAAGGGTTGGTTCCGGTGGTCGAGATCGTCAAGGCCAACCCGCGCACTCGCGAATGCCTTGCGCACGGTCAGCATGTAGGACAGACGCTCGCCGAGTATGCGCGCTCGGGGGCAGAGGAGGAGGGCATGCAGGACTTTGATGGCGAAATTGAGAAGCTATTCCGCGCCGGCATCATTGATTTGCCGGCCGCCCTTGCCCAGGCGCGCAATCCCGCTTACCTTGCCCAGGTGCTTGAAAAGCTCTAACCAGCTGGCCTTGCCCCTGCTGCCTAGAAAATTGCCATCAGCTATCTTGTCCGGGGCTATCTTATCTGCATGATCGAAGCCTGGGCGCTGCCCGCAACGAGGGTACGCACAGGGTATGATGGCAGGTGCCCATGTCGGCCAATGCTGTTTTCCCCAAAATCCTCAGCTTCGAGGATGCTCGCCAGGTGGTTGAGGAGCACGCGCTGCAATTGCCGCCTGGGCGGGTCGAGAGGCTCGAATTGCTCGAAGCCGTTGGGCGTGTCCTTGCCGAGCCCATTCACGCTGACCGCGACTTCCCCCCTTTTGCGCGCGCAGCGCGTGATGGCTATGCGGTTCGCGCCGCCGATCTTACTGAGGTTCCCGCCCAACTTGAAGTAGTTGGCGAGATCCGAGCCGGCGCCTTCTTCGATATTCCTGGCGGGCTGGCTCCCGGGCAAGCGGTGGCTATTATGACCGGCGCCCCCGCACCACGGGGCAGCGATGCGGTCGTCATGGTGGAATACACGATCGCGAGAGGCAATCGCGTCGAGGTAGTGCGCAGTATCGCGCCTCAGGAGAACATCGTCGCCCAAGGCTCAGAGGCGCGGGCGGGAGATCTTCTGCTCCCTCCCGGGTCGCGACTCGACGAGGCGGCAACCGCCATAGCGGCGGCGGTCGGCAAATCCCGCGTCCAGGTATATCGGAAACCCGCGGTAGCGGTTATGGCTACCGGCGATGAAATTGTCAGCATTGAAAGCGTGCCCGGACCGACTCAGATTCGCAATTCAAATTCCTATTCACTGGCTGCGCAGATTCTGGCGGCGGGCGCTCAGCCTCGCTGTTTGCCGGTCGCTCCCGACCAGGCCGACCGACTACGGGAACTCCTCGTGGCGGGACTCGAGTCGGACCTGCTGCTGGTCGCCGGCGGCGTTTCCATGGGAAAGTACGACCTGGTCGAACGCGTTCTGGCCGAGTTAGGAGCTGAGTTGTTCTTCACCGGATCGGAAATTCAGCCGGGCAGACCGATCGTGTTTGGCCGTATACGCGACAGGTACTTTTTCGGCCTGCCCGGCAATCCGGTTTCGACCATGGTGACATTTGAATTGTTCGTACGCCCGATGCTCGCCGCACTGTCAGGAATGAAAATCCGTAAACCAGTCTTTGTTTATGCCCGCCTGAGGGCAGAAATCAAATCGAAAACAGGCCTGAAACGATTTTTGCCTGCCATTCTTTCCGGCGCTTTTGAGCGTGCAGAAGTCGAGCTGGCAGGCTGGCACGGTTCGGGCGACATCGCCAGCGTAGCACGCGCAAATTGCTATCTGGTAATTCCTCCAGATCGCCCGCACATCACTGCCGGGGAATGGGTTCCTGTCTTATTGCGGTAATTTGTTTACCTGGCCTCGCAGCGACAACATCGGTGGTCTAAGGGGGCCCTCGAAGCCGGGAGCGGGGCAAAGAACGGTTGGCGCGTGTAAGATACCCAGGCATGAGGCAAAAGCTCTCCCATTTCGATAGCCGGGGAGCGGCGCGGATGGTCGACGTCTCGGGAAAGACGTCCACGAGACGCGCGGCCGAAGCCAGCGCATTTGTCGCCATGCGGTCGGAGGTGGTCGAAGCCTTGCCGGCCAATCCCAAGGGCGATGCGCTCGAGGTGGCGCGAGTGGCGGGCATTATGGCGGCCAAACGCACTGCCGAACTGATTCCCCTGTGCCACCCGTTGCCGCTGGCGCACATTGATGTGCGTACTCGGGTGTGCGAGAATGGCGTCGCTATTACCTCCAGAGTAACCACCACAGCTGTGACCGGGGTCGAGATGGAAGCACTGGTCGCGGCCAGTGTGGCCGCATTGACCGTATACGATATGTGTAAGGCGCTCGACAAAGGCATTGAAATTCATGACGTCAGGCTGGAGACCAAGTCGGGGGGCAAGAGTGGGGAATTTCATCGTGCAGGGCTCGTGAAAGGAACGCCCCGGTAATAGTCATCGAGTATGTCGAATAACGTCAAAGTCCTGGTGGTCGATGACAATCCCATGGTGCTGGGTTTACTGCAGCAGAGCCTGTCTTCGCTCGCCGAGGTGAAGACAGCCAGCGATGGTCCCGACGCCCTTTTGAAGGCGGTCGATGACCCTCCTGATCTGCTGGTCAGCGATTTCCGTATGCCCGGGATGGACGGGCATCAGCTCATTGAGAAGCTGAAGAGCCGTCCCTCAACCGCCGCCATTGCCGTTATTTTGCTGGCAACGAAAAGCGATATCAGCGACCGCATCTCAGCACAGGAACAAGTCGATGAGTACGTTGAGAAGCCGTTTTTTCTCAAGGAAGCGACGCACCGTATCAAGAAGGTGATTGATAAGATTGCCCTCGAGAAGATGGCCAGGTCGGCCTCGGGGGACGGCATCCTGCGCGGCAGCTTGGCGCAAATGAACGTCATTGACTTGGTACAGTCCCTCGAAATGGGCCGTAAGAGCTGCCGTCTGACCCTGAGCAACGAGCAAGACCGTTGCGAAATGTATTTTCAGGAAGGACAGGTCAGGCACGCCAGCTATGGGCCGATGAGCGGTGATGAGGCGGTTTTCAAAGTCTTGCGCTGGACGAGTGGAAGTTTCCAAGTTGATTTCGAGGGCAAGACGTCGCAACAAACCACCACTCTCAATACGCAGGGCCTGCTCATGGAAGGTCTACGTCTGCTCGATGAAGCGAACCGCGACGCGGCAGAATCGGAAGATGTTCTCCTCGACACCTGAGACATTCACCGCCGCCGTGCTGACGGTCAGCGATTCGTCCTCACGCGGCGAACGGGCCGACCTCTCCGGACCCGCCGTGATCAAGATCTTGGCCGACCACAACTTCCGCATCGTGGCCACGCAAGTTGCCCCCGATGATCGCACGCATATCGAAAATGCCCTGTTGCAGTTGTCGGAAAAGGCTCAGCTGGTAGTTTCTACCGGCGGAACCGGCGTCGCCGAACGCGATGTCACGCCCGAGGCAACCCGCGCGGTTTGTGAACGGCTGGTGGAAGGGGTAGTCGAACGCATGCGTTCGGAAGGTGCCAAGAAAACTCCTCTGGCGGCGCTGAGTCGTGCCGTGTGTGGTCTGCGAGGGAAGTGTCTGATTTTGAATTTACCGGGCAGCCCCGCGGGCGCCGTAGACTCCTTGCAAGCGGTCATCGACATTCTGCCACACGCGCTGAAATTACTTGCCGGCGAGACGCCACACAGCTAAACAGGCCCGAAGGCAACGGCCGATTGCTCTCGGGCAGATACGGAGACCCCCCTGGGTTTATCGATGCCGGCGCACGGCGCCCTCGGCGAAAGCTGACGACGAGCGGACAGGTGAGCTTAGGTCAGCGCGGGAATTTAGCTGAGTTTCTCGAGGAGCTACACCAAGATTAGTTGGCGTTGCGCGAGTCTTCCTCTTTCCTTTGCTGCTCACCGCGGGCAAGATGTTCGAAGAACTCGGCCAGGCGAGCCACTAGCTTGTTGCGCCCGCCAATGATGTGCAGGCCGCTTTCATGCTGATGCTCTTCGAGGACTTTGTGCAATCCGCTTTCGAGTTCACTCATGAGACACACCTACCAATGATTCAGATACCTAATACCTTACCCGCCGATCACCGGCAAGGGAAACTCGAAATTTTCATAAGTGCTATTCAAAATACAACGGCTTGTCGCATAGCGATTGAATTGAAGAGATCGGCTAGGCTTCGGCGCTCCAAGAAGCGCGTTTTGTTGGTGGTCAACTGATCGAAGCAATGCCGGATGCGGACCAAAATTTGGTGGTTTGAGCCTACCTTCTCCGGGAGGCGCTACTTGGGCCCATCGCCGCGTGCGTGCCGGCACGCGGTTGAATCGATCGTATTGCTGCACGACAAGGGCGCCGACCTTGCGGTATACGTATGGTGGCGATCGCTGTAGCGCTGTAGGCTCCGATGGCAATCGACGACAAATTCTCCGCCCAGCCGTCCCCCATCACGCCCCGGAGATAAGCTAAAAGATGTGTCACGGAGCCTGGCTCGAGGCGTCGAACTTCCTGCCGGCCCGTTCACGAAGCAGCGCGATAAAAGCGCTGGTTGACCGAGGTAAGGTGCGGTCACGGCGATAAGCGAGACCTAGTTCTCGCCACAACTCAACGTCCGCAAGGTCGATCAGTTTG
>JAFATF010000551.1 GCA_019244045.1 Acidobacteriota bacterium | reverse complement strand
GTACTATATTCCGGGAGTTGAGCCGCTGGTCACGTAAAACGCTGCCGCGATGTAGGCAGACCTCTCCTCGTGCTGGGACGCGAATACAGTTTCCAGGCTAGCACACGGTTAAATAAGAGGGTTTCATGCGGCAAACAATACAAGTAGCGGATAAATTGTTCCGTGATGCGGTCGCTGAGTGAAACGGGGCTGTCTATAACATCAGTTAGAGGCGAGTCGAGGCATTCACTTTCGTTTCGCCGTCTTCTATGAAGAGGCGCACAGAGGGCACGCCGGAATGCTGTTCTATACTTTCGGCCAAGAGGCGTGAATGGGTTGTGATCCAGAGCTGAGTATCCTTCGATGCTCGAACAGTCAAGCGGGCCAGCGATTTGGGAGATCCGGATGAAGACTAGTTTCTGGCCCAGAATGAGGAGGCCGCTCCCACAGGGTGGCCTCCGCTTAAGGGACGAGGTGGTGTCGCCCATAAGACCACTCCATTGCGAGATTCCTTTTCAAGATTCCATTTCGGGTGCCAGGGAGTCAAGCCTGCTATGGGTACCAGAGAAATCTACCTACGTTGGGGCGCGATCGAGATGCGAGCTCGCAACACGCAAACCGCAACTTAAGATTAAGACCTTGCACGTGTGCCAACGGCAGCACCGGGAGGCACTTAAGTCGACCACCTTTGGATGTAAGTGCTAGAGTACCTCCGGTCATGCCTAATGCCACTGAAAAGAACCGGAATTTGGATGTATGGTGGGGCTTGTTGCTCGGCTTGGCGGCGCTGTTATGCAATGTGATTTTCTTTGCCGACCCTCCCATGCAACAAGCGATACCGTGGTTGAGCCTATTGCTCGGCATCGTCGCGCTCTTGTTCCTAGGCAGGGGGATCAAGCGGGCTTTTGGCAAAGCACCTGTCCACCAGGTCAAAATCCTGACCTCCATCGGCGCCGCAAGTTCTCTGCTCTTAGTGAGCCTGGTATTCATTACCTTCTTCCACGCACGTTCGGTGCCAGCTGCGGCGGCTGCGCCCAGAGTGGGCCAACGGGCGCTTGACTTTACGCTCGCCGATAGCAACGGACAGCCGGTTTCATTTCGCCAGCTTTTCGCACCTGCGGACCACGATCCGCAAGGGCCTGCACCTAAGGCGGTGCTGCTCATTTTTTACCGGGGCTATTGGTGACCCTATTGCAACCTCGAGTTGCGAGGTGTCGAGAAGCGACTAACCGAATTTAAGGCAGCCGGTGTCCGACCGGTTGCGATCAGCGTTGATCCACCACAAGTCTCGCGCGATCTCTGCAAAAAGGCGGGTTATACCTTCACGATTCTCTCCGATCCAACCGGCGAAGTGATACGTCGTTACAACTTGGTCCACGTAGGCGCCGGACCTGAGGGACACGCCGTCGCCCGGCCGGCCGAGTTCCTGGTGGACTCCTCTCGCACGGTGCGGTGGGCCAACTTCACAGAGGACGTTCGCGTCCGCGCGCGCGCCGACGAGATGCTGGCCCAGGCTAAGAGGCTGCGGTAGCAAAGTCACAAGAAGTCTCGCGAGGCTGGGTAAGTTCAGGGCGATAAACATTCCAATTGCCAAGGTCAAATAGTCATTAGCACAAAGAGCCGCCTATCTGTCGGATTCTTTTGTTCGCCAGCCCGGGAGCGCTGATTTCGGAGCCCTTGCTCCGCCTCCGCTCCCGGAGTGAGTAGGCGAAATTTGATTCGAATCGGTCACCTAATTTCGCTGACATGCTGGGCGCATGGCCTTCTCGGAAGACGATGAAATAAAAAGGATGAGCGGTTCATGGTGGCCATAGTTGTGCAAACCGTTCCAATCTGAACATTAGGTGATCACGATACCCACCCCAAAGGACAAAAAGACGCTCCGCCCACCCCATCATCCAGAATGCAATTCTCACCGACGCCCTTTCAGTATTGCCACTGGCTGATCTCGGTTCTCACCGGCGCGTGCGCCGCGATATGCTCGCCTATCAACTTGATGAAGTCTGCGGGCGCCCAAGGAAGCCACCCGTGACCCTTTTTCGGACGACCGTATTCGAACCGGGCATGTGCCTCCGGATGCAATTTGAAGAAATCGTCCATATCGTAAACCGCGAGATTGAGATAAAAGTTATCCATGTCCCCTACCCAGATGAATACCTTCTCAGTAAGCTGGGAGCTAAGCCTGGCCCAATTCTGCTCGGCATACACGCGCAGGTCGTAGCCGTGGTCACGCATATAGCTGGCGACCTTATGGTTGATGCTGCCCGAACCTTTATCCCATACCGGCTCGGGATATCCGTCCCCGCCCACAGGCCCGTAAACGGCCTCCCAGGCCTCAAGCTGCTGGCAGGAACGCCCGCGCGAGCCGAGCACATCTTCTAATAAGCTCATTTCCCGCTCGGTTTCAACTACTTGGCCTTCGGAGGTACGCATCAGAGGTCGCTCAGGTTGGAGCCACTCAAATCCGGGGGCATAGAAAGCGTTGGCATCCTCATAGATGTTCACCAATTGGTAATGACGGAAATCGATCGGATCCGGAAATCCAGTGAAGGTACCACCAAAGAACTCGGGATGATAAAGCTGCAAGGCGAGCGATTCCCAGCCGCAAGTAGAGCCGCCCATCAACACGCGCGCCCACGGCTGCCGAATGATGCGGAAGTGCTCCTCGATGTAGGGAATCAGCTCTTGCATGATCGCATCGCCATACGGGCCGTTGTTGGCTGAATTCACTGCGTAGGAATCATCAAAATAGGGGGTTGGGTGCTGAAAAGTGACCGCGATCATACGTGGAAAGCTGGCACTGCTCCATGCCTGAAACGTCTGGTAGCCGACCTGCCCGTCTGTCGATCCCGGCTCGGGAGGCTCCATCTTTATAAATAGTGGTGGGCGCAGGCTGAAATGTCCTTGTTCATAGATCACCGGATAGCTGGCGGTGGGATGTTGGTCGTAGTCTTTCGGCAACAGCACGGTCGCCCCAACGAACATGGGCCGTCCCCAGAACGTGGTCAACAGCCGGCTTTCGAACCTGATGTGCTTCACCCACAACGTGTCCGGCGGGATCTTAACCGGCGGAATCACGCGGCTCGCTTCCAGGCGGATCGAATTGCGGGCTGAAATTCGTACGCGTTGCACAGCGCTGTACAGGTTCCCCGGAGAACTGTTGAACTGCTGCCCCTCCCACTGATCCATATGTACCCAGATAGCATGGCCATCGGCGCGATGAAAGTACGTATAGACGTTGACTAGTGCCTGAACGTAGTAGTCGCCGGGTGCGATCTTTTCCAGGCTGCGCACTGGGTAGCCGATGGCCTTCGCATCAATGGTCGCAGGCCGCCCCGGCTCCAACGAGTTGACGTCAACTCCGAAAAAAGGCGTCTCCTGTTCCCAGGAGCCGATCAGATTCAAAAGGCTCGTGCTCTCTTTGCGGCTGATGATCACATAAGCCCGGCCAGTAATCGGTTGCGCGTGGACCGCAGCGGGAACGGTTACGGTAAAACTTGGGCCCGCGGTACAGAATAGAGATCGCGCCCAGAGGACAATGATAATGAATAGGCTGCCATTGATGCCATTTCCGATGCTTCACCCTCCCGGATAGGAAATTTTGTACCACCGCGTCCGCACTGGATCCCATTCTTCATTGCCGCAGTCCGTTTCGCAGCGGCAGAGAAATGCGCCATAGTTGCTCCGTGCCCTGAGCTCTGCTTTAACAAATAGTCGAACACAGCGCCTGTCCTTCGAACGTATGTTTAGCCTCGAACTGTTCACTCCGCTCAGTGCGCCGCAGTTCTAGATTGCTGTGTCGGCTGTTCGCGCTCAGAGCTCGCTCGCAGAAATACAAGTTTCGCTTGACAAACATCGGTCACGAAAGTAAATGTAACGGTAAGAACCGCATAGCTGGTCTGCGCAACGTCATATCAAAGGACGCATTCGTTGGGCAGAGTACTGCCCGATTCTACTCGCCGGTGTCGCAAGGAGTTTCCTTATGAAAGCCTCTACCAAACAGTGGATGTCTCGATCCACTCTCGAGTCGCATGCCCGTTACGCGGTCGCCTTTATCGCGATGCTCACCATCTCTGTTCCCGGCTTGGCGCAAAAAGATGCGGGTGCCATCGTGGGTACGGTAAAGGATCCGAGCGGCGCACTGGTGCCAAACGCGCAGATTACGGTAACCGATGTGGAGCGAGGAACTACATTCGCCGTGCGCACCAGTCAATCGGGTGAGTTCGTCGCGAGCCCCTTAAAGATCGGCCGCTATACAGTAACCGTCGAACATCCCGGCTTCAAGAAGGCAGTCTCAACCGCGATGGACCTCGATGTACAGCAACGGATCGTGACCAATTTCACATTGCAGGTGGGACAGGCAGTCGAGTCAGTCGAGGTTACGAGCGCTGCGCCTCTGCTGGAGACCGAAACCTCCGAACTCGGGCAAGTAGTAGACGCAAAGCGGGTGGAGAATCTTCCCCTCAATGGTAGGAATTTTGCACAACTAGCATTGCTTACGGCGGGTACCTCGCCCAGCGAACCCGGTGCGCGCGATGAAAACAGTTTCGGGTTCAGTGCCAACGGCGGACGATCATTGCAAAACAATTTTCTTCTCGACGGTATTGACAACAATTCGAATCTGCCCGACCTGCTGAATGAAACCAATTACGTCATTCAGCCGTCAGTTGAGGCCTTACAGGAATTCAAAGTCCAAACCAATGCCTACAGCGCAGAGTTTGGCCGCGGCAATGGCGCCATCGTCAATGCCGCGATCATATCGGGAACGAATTCGTTTCACGGTGGAGCTTGGGAATTTCTACGCAATGAAAATTTGGACGCCCGTAACTTCTTTGACGACCCTACGAAGGGAACGCCCCCTTACAAGCAAAACCAGTTCGGGGCCAAGTTAGGCGGCCCGCTGTGGAAGAATCGCACATTTTTCTTCGTCGACTACGAAGGTTTGCGCATCCGCCAGGCACAAACACAATCTTTCCTTCTGCCAACTTTGGCCGAGCGAAAAGGAGATTTCTCCCAGCTCATTGATTACACGACCCCGGCCGTAGATCCCAACGGAAACCCGGCGGTGGACTGCAATGGTAGACCGACATATAGCGGAGAGATCTTCGATACCCGCCGTACGCTGACCAAGCCCGGAACAGCCACCGGCCTGTGCGGCTTCCCCTTTGGCTACGATCCCGTGAGCGGACTGCCTATCAACATCATCCCAAGCACCCCTTCGGCTCCCGGCGGCGGCTTTCTGGATCCTTTGGCGCTGCGCCTTGCCGCGCTTTACCCTCAGCCCAATGTGCTCAACAATCCGGCCATTAATTTCACAACCAACCCAGTGCGGCAGGAAACCCGCAATAACTTTGATGTGCGCATCGATCACAAGTTCGGCGAAAAGGACAATTCGTTTTACCGCTTCAGCTATGAAGATCAGCCTAGCTTAATCCCCGGCCCCTTTCCGGGATTCGCCGATGGTGGTGGATTCTTTAGCGGCGACGAGGACAACGCCTATCGCAGCTTTGCGGCCAGTGAAACTCACGTATTTCGTCCAGAACTGATTAACGAATTCCGGCTGGGTTACAACCGTATCCACTCGCGCCGCTTCCAGCTGAATTTCAATCGCAATGTGTCGGCTGATCTGGGCTTTCCGGGTGTGCCTTTTGGCCCGGACACGGGCGGGTTACCGCAGCTTACATTCAGCGACGCGCCACAGCTGGGCAGTCCGACATTCCTGCCTTCGCTCGAGGTTCAAAACGCCTACAGCATCTCGGACAACGTAACTTGGGTGAAAGGCATGCACACCTTCAAGTTCGGTGGTGAAATGCGCCGGGAGCAGTTCACTATTTTTCAGCCGGCTGATCCCCGCGGTACGCTCGATTTTGCCAATGGGTTTACCGACAACCCAGCCGCGCCGTCCACCGGGGGTTCCGGTTTCGCCTCTTTTATGGCCGGATTATCCGATGGGGGCGCCATCAACAATCTGCATAACGTGGATTATCGCCGGCCGGTTTGTTCCTTCTATAGTCAGGATGATTGGAAGATTACCCCGCGCCTCACCCTGAACCTCGGATTAAGGTACGAGTTGTTTACCACCGTCAAAGAGGCACACGACGAGCAGGGCACCTTCGATCTGAGCCATCCGAACACTCCCACCATCATTGTCCCGAAGGGTCAGACCATGCAGCTGACGCCCATTCTGGCCTCGCAAATTGCGATAAGCGCAACCGGGAGCAGAGGTCTGGTCCCTACCGATACCAACAATTTTGCCCCGCGCCTGGGGCTGGCCTATAAGCTTGGCGAACGAACTGTTCTGCGTTCCGGCTATGGAATTTTTTACGGAGGAGAGGAGGACGGTCCTTATTCGAATCCCAGTGCTGGGTTCAATCCACCATTCTTCGTCACCCAATCTTTTACGAATCCCTGCCCAGCGTCGGCGGCGAACCCTACGGCCGGACAGGTCAACTGTGCCCTGCCCGGCATTAATTTCCTTTTCCAGGGCTTTCCAGCGAACGCGCTGGTGGATCCTAATACGCCTACTTTATATTCCGTCGACCCCAACCTTGTAACCCCTTACGTCCAGCAATGGCACCTCTCGATCGAACGGGAGATGGGCTTTGATACGGTGTTCGAAATCAGCTATGCAGGTTCCAAGGGAAACAAGCTGTACACGTTCTTTAACGGGAACCAGGCGCTCCCGACACCAGACCCCGTGGCGCCGACGGCGCCGCGTCGGCCGGTGCCGCTGATCGATAGCGGCATCGACTGGTTTCGCTCGAGTGGAGCGTCCAGCTACAACTCCTTGCAGCTGCGCGCGGAGAAGCGGTTCTCGCATGGCCTCTCGTTTATGGCTGCCTACACCTGGGCACACTCAATAGATAACGCCTCCAACGCTAATCTCGGAGCGCAAAATAATGATGATTTTCGGGATTTCCGGCATCCCGAGCGGGAGTACGGCAACTCATCCTTCAGTGTTCGTCACCGCGCCGTTTTCAGTTACATCTATGAGCTGCCCTTGGGACGTGGCAAGCGCGTCGCGGGCGGTGTGGGCCCTGGACTCGACTATCTCGTAGGCGGTTGGCAACTCGCCGGGGTGGCAACCGTTTCCTCTGGAAATTGGTTCACCGTCACCGATGGCAATGGTAACTTCTCCAATTCTGATGGGGGTACAGAAGGCAACTCTCAACGGCCTAACCAGGTTGGCGATCCCACTGGCAAGCCATGCGTTCCCGGCACCTTTTTTAATACATGTGCATTCACCGATCCGCAACTTGGTTCCTTCGGGAACGTGGGCCGAAACACGCTGCAAGGACCCGGTTATGTGATATGGGACACGTCACTATTCAAAACATTAAGGTTGTCTGACCGCTTCGATTTGGAGTTTCGCTCGGAGTTCTTCAATCTTCTAAACCACACCAATTTCCTGCTTTCGCAGTCGGGGCCCCAGGAGTCGAACAACAGCACCGTCCTGGGCACGTCACAGTTCGGCTTCCTTACCGCGGCGCGCGCCCCGCGGCAGATTCAATTTGGACTAAAGCTCTCTTTCTAGCCATATCGGCAGCCCAGCTGTTTCTCGCGAGTCGCTCAACACATTGATAAGACGAGGAAATTCGCTCCTAGTGGCCGCAGGGTTTAGCTTTGTGCTGTTTCTCCTCCCTGTCGCTTCAGCGCAGTCTCCCAATCGTATCGAACTCGAGCATGGTTGGCGAATGGCTTCTGCCAACAACATCGAAGGTTCGGATATCTCCCAGACCAGCTTTGATGATTCCCAGTGGTATCCAATTCGGCATATGCCCGCGACGGTGCTGCAGGTGCTGGAAGACAATGGCGTGTACGGGGATCTTTATTATGGAATGAATCTCACCTCTCCCGGTGACCTATGGAAACAGGACTGGTGGTATCGAACCACGTTCACGGCCCCGGCGGATCAGCAGGTTTACTCGCTGATTTTTAAAGGCATCAATTACAGAGCGGACATTTGGCTTAACGGCAGCAGGATCGCAGACCGCTCCCAAGCAGTGGGCATGTACAACGGCTTTGAGTTCGATGTCAGTAGGCGAATCAGGGCCGGGGCTAACAATGCCCTGGCAGTGAAGGTCACTCCGGAGCGAGGGCTGCTTACGGAAAATGGGGTTCTGATCGGTGATCATCCGCTCGAGCTTGCGGACAGCTGGCTTGACTGGATTAATTGGAAATACATCGGCTATCACGATGCGATCGAGAAGATCAATGTTCCATTCGTGCCCGACCGCAACGCAGGTATATGGAAGCGGGTATTTCTCACGGCAACCGGTCCGGTGACCGTACGAAACGCGTATGTTACAAGCGACCTGCCCCTGCCCGCGACCAGCCCCGCCCGATTGAGTGTGTACTGCGAGCTAAGCAACCACACGCGAAAGCCTGTTTCGGGAATCCTTCATGGCGAGATTACACGGCCGGGAAAACAGACGCTGACGTTCGAAAAGCAAGTTACATTGCTGGTCAACGAGAGTAAGGAAAGCGTATTCACGCCCGCCGACACTCGACAACTCATACTCGCCAACCCCGACCTCTGGTGGCCTTATGCATGGGGAAATGCCAACCTTTATCACCTTCGGCTGGGGTTTACCGTCGAGGGTAGAAGTTCCGATTCCGAGGAAATTGATTTTGGCATTAGGAAAGTGGTTCAGCTCCGGGACAACGACATGAGCTTTCCCAATATCGGGAGCGGCGGGGGTAATTTCTACCTGCAGATTAACGGGCACGATTACCTGATTCGGGGCGCGGCGTACGCTCCCGACCTGCTTTTCAAAAACGACGAGGAGCGCGATGCCACCCATATTCGCTACATCAAGGACCTCGGCCTGAATCTGATTCGCTGGGAACTCAAGATCGCCGATGACAGCATGATTGAGCGTGCCGACCGTGAAGGCATCCCGGTCATGCTGGGCTGGATGTGCTGCATGCAGTGGGAGCATTGGGATCTGTGGAGTGCAGAGGATCAGTGGATCGCGCGAGCCAGCTTGCGCGCGCGCTTGCTCGAACTACGGGCCCACCCATCGGTAATCCTGTGGGCCAATGGCAGTGATGGCCTGCCTCCCGACTCGGTTCTCAACGATTATCACCAAATTGAGAAGCAATTGCACTGGCAGAATGCCATAGTGGACACGGTGGCGGAGAGGAACCGCTATTGGAGCGGGATTCACATGCGAGGACCTTATGTTTGGCGGCCGCCTTACTATTGGTTCAGCGATAAATACGGACCTGCGCGCGGTTCTTCCGCGGAAGAAGGGGACAACGAGACTATCCTGCCACTCGATAGCCTTAAGAAGTTCATCCCCGCCGATAAGCTTTGGCCCGTAAACGAGTATTGGTTTTTTCATGCTGGCGCCAATGAGGCCGGAAACAACACACTGGCCAACATCACTCGCGCCTTGGATCACCGGTACGGCCCCTCCCACACGGTAGAGGAGTTCACCGAAAAAGCTCAGCTGGCGCATTACGAAGACGTGCGTGCACAATACGAATCCTATGCCACGCATTGGTCGAACCGAAAGATGTTGATGCATTGGATGATGGACAGCCCCTGGCCATCGTTCTTTGGGCATCTATACGACTACTATTTCAAGCAGGGCGGCGGCTATTTTGGTGCGAAAAAGGGATTACAGCCGGTCAGCATAGTGTGGGACTACTACGCGACCGCAGACCGAAGCACTGGACGAGTGTATGCCGTTAATCTCACCTCGGGAGCTCTGCAGGGCAAGGCATCAATTTCGTTCTACAACCTCGACGGCAGCCGCAGATACAACCGCTCCGCCGTGGTGGATCTTCCCGCTAACTCCTCGGTCCTGGCCATGTCGGTTCCTCGCATCGCTGGCCTGACCTCCGCCTACTTGGTACGCTGCCAACTGACCGACAGTGGCGGCAAGCTTCTAGGTGAGAATGTATACTGGGCATCCACCACGGATGATGAACTGGGCGATGCGAACAACGACGAGCAGTTCACAACCAACTTATCCCAGTGGGCGGACTTGACTGCCCTCAATCGGATGCCGGCGGCCGATATCAAGCTGGCCGCCTCGGTGGCGAGCCGCGACGATGAGCAGATTGTCACCGCTACTCTCACCAACAGCTCGAATCACATTGCCTTTTTCATCCGCGTTGAAGTGACCCGTGGACTGGACGGAGATGAAGCCCTTCCAATCACCTACAGCGACAATTACATCACTTTGTTCCCGCACGAATCGCGTACCATCACCGGCGAGTTACGGGCAGGCGAATTGTCGGTTGGCAGCGGTGCTTTGCGAGTGGGTGGTTATAACGTGGCGAAGAAGGTTTTGAATCTGGCGACAAAGCGGCCACTCGGAAACAAGTAGCTTGGTATTCAGAGTGCCAGGGAGCGATCGCCTCGGGAAACTGCTGTGATCAGGTTGAGATTGAGATTTCTACTTGTGCAACGCGACCCGGGGTTACGCCGTACTTTGTTCAATGGACAGCGGAATGTGCTTGGGCTCGCTTAGCTGCGTCGCCAGGACACGCTTGCACCCGACTCACTGCAAGGTAGAGACAACTGTTCTGCGAATTCCCAGTTCGTACTCGACCGGCTCCCGATAGCCCAGTTGTGAGCGTATCTTTGAGGTGTCGTACACAATGTCCTGGGCAAAATTAAAATTTGCCTGCTCATCACTCGGCATATCGCTGCCGGGCAGGCCGCGCAATCGCTCCTCCACCGTGGGGGTGCGTTCCTCGCCAACGTTGTAGATGTTTCCGTCCGCCCGCTCATCGAGCGCGGCTAGAGCAATCGCTGTTGCCACGTTCTCGACATAGCCGTGCGTCCAGCGCCACTTTGGGTGATTGCGAAAGCGGTGGACGGTTGCGAAATCTGCGTTTTCCCCTGGGCCGTACACCTTGGGTAGCCGCAGGACAGTGCCGCCCATCCTCTTGTCTCCCAGAACTTCGCGTTCTGCCAGAATTTTTTCGTAACGAACCTCGAGCGCGTGCTGAGATGCGGCTTTGGCCTTGTAGGGATAGAGCACGGAGCGCAGGCGCGAGTTTTCGCTAAGCGGCACGGGCTCAAGCTCGCCCGGCTCCAGGCCGGTGAGTCGGCCATAAGCGAGATAGACGTCGCCACTACTGACTAACAGCATCCGTCGCGTTTGCCCGCGAAAGAATTGAACTGCTGCGCGCGCGTCCTCTTCCCCCATGGCGGTCATGTGGATCACTACGTGAGGCCGCGGCTCGAGTAGCGCCCGGCTGAACTCCAACACGGGAATTCCGGCGCTGGGAGCGTGGACATGGCGCACACCGGCCGGCAAGTCTGCCTCCGTATTGCCGCGGTGGTATACCGTAACCGAATGGCCCCGCGCCGCCAGGCCACGCACTACATACGCCCCAATGAACCGTGTTCCGCCGATCACGAGCACATGCACGCGCTCACCTCGCTCACTCCGGTACTCACGAACTCGGATTTCGTCGTTGTTCGACACAATCTGAGAAATTATGCGCTGTCTGTGTTCAGTCGCCAACTGTACTGCGGCAGGACCCCGCTTATGACCACTTTGCACTTTGCCTTTGACAATTTTGTGGATTCAAAGCGGCACCGGAGATTTGCGCAGCCCGGCCCTAAAACTTTCAGCGTGCAAGCGGTTACAATCGGCGGTCGCGGCCGATTGGCACTGCCGCGACTCACTCGGATTTGTGCTCAGCCGTTCTGCCGCCTCGATTGTCTTATTTCCTCCTTCTCACCTCAGGTGTCGCCCCCACGCTGGAGTGGTTGCGCTAAAATTGCTCACCTTCCCGAAGGGGCCCGGGGGAACACTTCATCGATTGCCGCTAATGCGCAAGGTATCTGGATCAAATCATTTTTTCTATATCGCTGTTTTTTTGCCTGCGATGGCATCATCGGCGGCGGCGTAACAAGCGCTCATCGACGTAACCCCGGCTCATGCGAGTGAACTCATTTAGCCCCGTGCGGTCGCGGGGAGCGGGTATCGACCGCGATGCTCTCTGAAGTCCGTTATGACCTTGTACGGCCCGACCGATGTCGCGGCGATGCTCCGCGGGGGCGGGGGCCTATTAGCTATCGCCTTAACACGGAGCTGAGCATTCAGGCCTGGCATTGGAATCTCGTAGGGCAATGGAGCGAAGCGTCAGGCAGCGGTTACTTCGTTGGCGACTCTCACAGCTCGGAGCCGATCAGGCGTTCTTTTGGTTACAACCTGCCGCATTGGGGTACGACCAGCAACTACGGCACAGGCGGTGGCTATTCGATGTTGGATGACGGTGATCGAACAACCTAT
>JAFATF010000460.1 GCA_019244045.1 Acidobacteriota bacterium | reverse complement strand
GCTCGATATTTCGCGCTCTAATCGAGGGAGCTCGCACCTGTTGCGAATAGCCTTAGTAGCGTCTGCGGGAGAGCGAGATGGACCCGATGCAAGAGGCACCGGAAGCGGCCTTGCCCTTTATTTTGAAGCTAGGGCGGCGTTTATACTGATCCCATGCGTAAATTGCTCCCCGTGGCCCTCCTGATATTGGCTCTCTGCGCCTTTGCCGTCGCCGGCACGGCAAAGGTCGAGCGCGTCGATCGTCCCTCAGAGTCGCCTGTTGTCTCTGCGGTGTGGGACGTGCTCGACGCCAAAGGATATCGATTGACTCTCGAGGACGGCAGCACCGTCTGTGAGCTGTGGCTTCGCAAGAGCCTTCCGAGCACCGGGGCGAAGGAAGTCGAAGGAGTGCTTTTCCCCGAGATTGCTCCCTCCACGCTGCTGGGCGTGATCTTCTTCCCCAAAGCCGCCAGCGATTTTCGCGGCCAGCCCATCCAGGCCGGCTTCTACAATCTGCGCTACGAACTCCTCCCCAACGACGGAAATCATCTCGGCGTTTCTCCCAGCCGCGATTTTGCCTTGCTACTGCCGCCTGCTTCGGATCACGATCCCAGCTCACAAATGAAATTTGAGGAGGTGGTGAGCTTGAGCCGAAAGGCGACAGGAACGAATCACCCGGGCCCTCTTAGCCTGGTGCAAGCCGGCGCTACGATTCCTGGGCTCTCTCACGACGACCAGGATCATTGGGTCTTCAGCGTGCGCGTTCCCGTTTCGGGTGAGGAGATTCCCATGGGACTGATCATCAAGGGAACGGCGCAGCAATAACCTGGTTTTTCGCAGCTCGAATTGTAGCTGTGGGCCGCTCGAGAAGGCGACTGCTTCAAGTTATGCATGCCGATATGCCTTTGACGTAGCTCCCGTGCTCTGCTGAAGGAGCGGTTTTCGAGAACATTTTTCCCTTCATTCCAGAAGCTTCGCACCGGCGGAAGTTCGTGATTCGCCCATCCCAAGGATTTGCCGGAACTCTGCTGGCGCGGCGCCGGGAGAATTGCTGCCGACTTGTTTCCCTTGCAATTTCGCCGTCTTGACAGGGGGTCGGGTTCGTTTGCTCTGCCTTGCGGCTCGGGATTGCCAAGTGTTTCAGGAGTAACATTGGCCATTTGATGGTTCGCGAAGGACCTCATGGCCGAACATCGCTTCCTCAGGTTTAGTCGGGATCCTTCTCGTAGGGGTTGAAACAGTCTTTACGCAACTCATGAAAAGTTAAGATCTCGCGTGAGCTGTGCAGCCCGAGGTGCAACGCTTTATCAGCTTTCAACGGCAACTTCTACCTTCACGTCCGGGGTCGCAACTGCGACCGTGCCGAACAGTGGTCACCTCGCCTTAAACCTGCCTACCAGAAAATCCCCCTGTTGTCGGCTGACACCTTGCATCCGAAAATGCACGTGCACCGAATTGAAGAGTGAAACGTCTGCGCGCACCGGACGAGAACGGTCGATTGTGCCTTTGATATCGACGGCAATGCGGGCGAGCGAAATGCCTTCCGCTTTTGCCAATACGCCCACGAGCTCCACACCGCAGCTGGCTACCCCCGCGAGGAAAAGCTCCGCAGGGGTTAGAGCCTCGCCCGGACACCCATTCTGCACGGGGCCGTCTACTACCAGGTAGTGATCACGGGCGTTGGCCAGCACCCGGCCGAACGTATGGGTTGAAGCCGCGTGTGCCGAGTATTCACGTACATTGCTTTCGGTCATATTTCACTCCTCTTGAGTTCAAGTCGATTCTCCCTTCGTTCCTGCTGGGGAACCTGCCACCCCTTGGGGAGTCATTCCTGCGGCAGCCTCGCCGAACCATGCGGCCAGCATTGCGTACGCTATCACAACCAAAACAATCGAGTTCCTGCCGGGTGTTGCCTCGTCCGCTTTTCCAGTTGGCAGCCCGCTATGATGCCTTGCGCTAGGCGCTCGGAAAGAAGGCACCGCATGTAATTCGTCAGATTCTGAGCTCAACGACTGAATGCACCGAGGCGTCCTCCCTCCTTCCATGCCAAGCCCTTGCGCTACGATGGAGAACATGGACGCAAGGGTTGATGAAATCCGGCGAATAGCCGAAGACGTATACAAAACGCTCGGGTCAGGCTTTTCCGAGGATGTATACGACAAGGCCATGCAAGTTGGACTGCGACTTCGAAACATCGGCTACGAAGGCCAGAAGGTGGTCGAGTTGAAATACCACGACCATTGCGTCGGGGAAGGTTATCCCGACCTGGTTGTTCATTTGGGGAATGACAAATTGATTGTGGAACTAAAGGCGATCAGCGGCGAACTTGGCGCTTCAGAGGAGCAGCAGCTACGCAATTACATGACAATTCTGAATGTAAAACGTGGTCTGCTCATCAATTTCCAGCAACCCGGACGAAAGCAAGGTAAGACAAAGCTGGATATCCGCGAGGTTAGCTTGTGATGGCTTGAGTCCACCCAGGCCGAGCAGCAGATGAAGTCGCTGCAAGCCGTTCGATCATCCTGATTGCATGCTGCCATCCGACTTGTGCCTGCACTATAATGCACGCTGCCGCAAGGCCCCCTGGAGTGCGCACATGCCGTTGAAGTCTGCTCTTGCTATCACGCTGCTAATCTGCGCAACTACGACGATTTTTTGTTATTGGGCGTACGTTCGCTCCGGCAATGCTGTGCAGGCGGCGACCACTTTTAACGGAGTTCTGACCTACCACAATGACAATATGCGAAGCGGCAGAAATATGCTCGAGTCGGTGCTTACGTGGCAAAACGTAAACGCAGCGACTTTCGGGAAGCTGTTCGTAATTGCGACTGACGGCAAGGTGGATGCCCAACCGCTGTTTCGACCCGACGTAAAGATGGGCAATGTCGCACACAATGTTCTCTATGTGGCAACTGAGCACGACACGGTTTATGCATTCGACGGCGACACAGGCGCAAACCTGTGGCAAGTTTCGCTGCTTCAGCCTGGTGAAACACCTTCCGACAACCGAGGCTGCGGCCAAGTCACACCTGTAATTGGCATCACGGCTACTCCCGTTATCGACCCTACGTCGGGCCCGAATGGAACGATTTACGTGGTGGCGATGAGCAAGGATATAAGCGGGAGGTACTACCAGCGGCTCCACGCTTTAGATCTGACGATGGGTAGAGAGGAATTTGGTGGTCCGGTTACCATTCAGGCGAAATTTCC
>JAFATF010000352.1 GCA_019244045.1 Acidobacteriota bacterium | reverse complement strand
AAGCCGCATCCCGGCCTATGGCGAGTGATGCAAGTGGACTCAGGAGTTGCGGGAATTCTAATCGCAGCTGGATTTGTAGCGCTTGGCCTAGTCAGTATGCCCACTCTGGCGCCACTGTTTTTGTTCGGAGCCGTGCCGTTGGGCTTGGCAGTTGCCCTCCTGTTGCGTTTCACCAACAAGAGCCAATGACTGCAAACGCCATTCTGATAATCACGTGCTGCATCAATCTCGGCAAGACCGCGTGCCGGGTGCACGCGGCTTGTAGGAGCCTGTGCGAGGAGCCAAGGGGACCCAAGTGGAGAGTATGAGTGGGAGGAGAAGCAGGCTCGTAGGACGCAGACTTCTGAAGGACGCCCAATCCTATTGGCGAAAAGTACAACCCACATAATTTCGCGGATTGCGTCCGCATTGCGAGGCAGCTCGTAGAATCAACCTACGCGAAAGGCCCGAAGACATTCACGCCGCGGTCAAGAAGATCGTTCTCGGAAGCGAATTCTGGCTCGCTGCGGGAAGTTGCGTAGGAGTTTTCTTCCCGCGGGAAACTGCAGAGCTTCTGGGCAAACTGTTGACCGCGAGCGTTTACTTTGCCTTGTGGCGGCTTGATAGAAAAAGGCGTGCCTACAACGAGTTCGCCATGAGGAACGATACTTTGGCTGTGAATCCCCGTATTGCCGGTTGAGCCATAGGAGTAAGCGAAACCTGCAATGAATTGTGGGGGGAGTGCTATTACGGGCTGAAAAACACCGGCTGAGCTGGGCTGCAGGGATTGCCCTTTGCTGACCTACTTTTCCCCTCTCAGAACTAGTTGGGTTTTCCAATTCTGCGGCAATGAACCGACGTTCGTAGCTCGCTGAAGCAGTTCCGGATCGCGTGTCTGACCAAGGTATAACCGCATTACATCGCTGACCGTGACACCATTGGGATCTCGGCCTAAGATCTCAACCTTTGATCCCGCAGCCACCTCCCCTCGTTCGATCACAGAAAGATAAAATCCGCTCCGACCACTCACCAGAAATCGCTTTATCATACCGTCGCGGTTAAATCTGAGGTCAAGTTTGTAACATGGCATGCGGGGCTGAGTAATCTGAAGAACGGCAGACCCGATGCTGAGAAGATCCCCAATGCCTAGCGCGTCTTCCCACAGCCCAACCGTTGTGAGGTTCTCACCAAAAGAACCCCAAGTTAACGAGACATCCGGTAACTGTTTCCGCCAGTACTCGTAATGCTCGGCCGGATAAGCGTAAACCGCCTTCTCCGGTCCACCATGTACGCTTAGATCTGCCTGCTGGTCACCAGCCAAGTTCAATTTCCGAATGGCCACGGGACCCGCGACGGGTTCTTTGAAAACGGCTGTATGCACGGTGATGCCTTTCCAGACGACCTCACGTGGTAGCCCGACATTAACCGATAAGATTTTCATGCCCGCGGCCCGATTGTCTGCGGATCTAGAACGCCCTTATCGAAGACACCGTCGACTGCCTGCGTGATGATCGCCACGACTCTATCCGGCGCAGAGGCAAGTGGAGTGTGGTCCACTGGCATGGCACAGATGTGGCCTCGCGTGCGATGAGCCATGCATCGCTGAGTCTCGGGCGCGATCAGTGCGATCTCGCTCTCCGCCACTCGAAACCAAGAAGGCTTCTCTTCCCACGCCGGTTTGGTGATTTGCTCTTGTATGCACCTAGTTGCCACAGGCTTTTGCGTTGCCGCCGTCAGCAGAGCATCGTCTGCGGAATTTTTCTGAGCGACCGCATCGGCGACAGCTTGTTGATATGTGGTCATGAAGTACCTCCGCTGAGATCTGGAAGCATTCGGGCTCGGGGACCATCTGCACCCACTCAAGCATCTGCAGCATCTGATGTGGTAACCGATAAAAAGTTTCATTATCGGTGTTACAATTCTTACCGAAAGGCATAGCAATGGGTTTGACCAAACCAGTTCGAGCCTCAGACTGGAAGGATGGATTTCTCTTGGTCGGCAACTATGTGGTTCTGGATTTTCTGAATACGTGTCCAGTCCAGGCCGGTAAAGCTGTTGAGTTGCTGCCTGATTTCGACGCTCTCTTGCGCTGGTTTAAGGCCGTCGACTTGCTAAGTTCTGGCGATGTGGTAAGCCTACGCCGCCAATGGGGAGAATCGGCCCGCGCCCGCCAGGTCGTCGAGGCTATGCGGGAACTGCGGGAAAGGCTGAGAAAAGAGGTCGTCGCCAGGGAGCATGGTAGCGCGTTTCATCCTGCCGCAATCGACGAACTGAATCAGTTACTGGCCGAGCATCCTATGCTTACCAGGCTGAAGGCGAGCGGCACGGGGGCCACAACGCAGTTGTGGTTCGATCCGCGGCGACCGGAAGACTTGTTTGCGCCGCTTGCGCACAGCGCGGCAACACTGTTCGCCGATGTGGATCGCAGCCGTGTTCGCAAATGTAGACAGTGCGTATTGCACTTCTACGATACCAGCAAAAAAGGAACCCGCCGCTGGTGCAGCATGCGTTTGTGCGGAAACCGGCTTAAGGTCGCCGCGTACACCGCTCGCCAGCGCGTCGCGCATCGCGAGTAACAGTTCGCCGCGCTGTGAACGAGTTCGAAGCTCTTTCGCCTGGGCAGGGAGCTTCGTGAGATTCCTACCCTGTAAACCAGGTATAACGATTGTGGGGAGTGGTTCGTTCCTTTAGGCGTGGTAGGTTCATTTTGATCCTTGCGCCAGCCACATCCACCGCTTGCGAATACGGCTCAAGCGTCGTATTAACCCGTTGTCTGGCGGAGAAGCTCCTGAACCTTCTTTCTTTATGTCTGTGCCCGGTTATATTGTGGGACCAAACCCTTGACCGGGGCTCCCACCGAATACCGAGATCGGGCCGCCCGGGCGAGTCTACCAATCTCGCCGACTCGCCCCTGCTTCTTCGCGTGTCATCGACGTTGGCGGCGCGTGGCCGGTATCTTACGCGCAAGATCTTGTGCGCCGCTCACAGTTCGGTTGCTTGTCTAAATTGACAGCTTTAGAATTTTGCCCTCAAAGACACGCGAAAAGCGCGCCCGCGTTGCCCATGCTCCTATGCTGTCTCCAACAGCTCGTTGTTCCGGTACTTGCTCCGGCCTCCGCGCCCTTTGGCATTGCGGCAACAGTATTCTGGATTTACGTTTGTGCATCGCTACTTTTTATCATCGGTCTCACTCAAGTTTTCAACGAACTGCCGCAGGAACATGGGGTCGACAAAATCATGCCCTTTGGGCGACTGTTTTTCGCGATTCCCATGGCCGTTTTTGGTTCTGAGCATCTCACGGCTACGGCCGATATTGCCGCCCTCGTTCCACGCTGGATTCCCGCGCCCACCTTTTGGGTCTATCTGGTGGGATTCGCTTTCCTGTGCGCGGCGCTCAGCATCTCTGTTCTCGTCCACGCGCGCCTGGCAGCGGCTCTGGTAGGAATGGTGCTGCTGATCTTCGTATTCGTAATGGATATACCAGCCGTTGTGGCGAACCCAGGGAATAGGTTTTTTTGGGCCTTGGCCCTCAGACAACTGGCATTTAGCGGCGGCGCGCCTTTGCCTTCGCTTTCTCGCGCTGGAGCACTCGGCCGAAACAGCTACCGCCCGCACAGCTGATCGCCCAAAGGGCCAGCTTTCCGCGATTCTTTGTGGGCATTCCTTCGGTATTCTATGGGGTGGAGCACCTGCTGCACCCGGCATATGTGCCGGGAATTCCGCTTCAAAAGCTCACTCCCGAGTGGATTTACGGGCGAATTTTCTTCAGTTATTTTGTGGGTGTGGTTTTAATTCTCGCAGGCGTCTGCTTGCTCGTGAATAAGAAGACGCGGATCGCCGCCACCACTTTAGGACTCACGATCCTGCTGACGGTGTTGTGGATTTATCTGCCAATGCTGGCGGCAGCGCCTACCCACGTGGTTGCCCTGAACTATTTCTTCGACACGCTGCTTTTCTGTGGAGCTATTCTGCTGTTGGCAAACGCCATGGGCAAGGAAACAGCTCTGACACAGAGTTAATCGGAAGCGGCGCGGACTGAAGGGGTCAACATAGCAGGTACCAAACCGGATTTTCCAGATCGCAAAATCAGAAGAAAAGCAGGCCAGA
>JAFATF010000192.1 GCA_019244045.1 Acidobacteriota bacterium | reverse complement strand
CCCTGGTTCGCTGCTGATCATTGCTGGTGCTGCGAGCCCGCCCCGGTTGGCGGAGGCACTGTGTTCCGTTCCTTATCGGTCCGTTGCGAGAGGCTCCTATAAAGACAGAATGCGTGCGTTTGGCTGGCCAATTGCACGTAAACATCTGTCCGAAATCTACCCGCTCTTGGTCTGTGCGTAGCTCACTCTCACAACCACCGTGTTCTTAAGATTGAACCCTGCCGGTGTCCCTCTTTTCGGCTGGGGCGCGAGGAAGCAAGATTTGTCACAGGCAAGGGGAAGCTCGCTTTTCAATAATGCTGTTTGAGAAACTCGTCCCGGAGTGACCGATTGTCAGCAGCCTCAAGCCGCTAGGACGCCCACTTGGCTGCTAGAATGGATTTGCTGAGCTGGGTTGTTACGTCCATGTTTGAGAATTTATCTGAAAAACTAAACCGAACTTTTAAGAGCCTGCGAGGGCAGGCTGTCCTCAACGAAGATAACATTCAGGAGGCGCTGCGCCAGATTCGCCTCGCGTTGCTTGAGGCCGACGTCAGCTTCAAAGTCGTCAAGCAGCTGATTGACGGCATTCAGGACAAGTCGCTCGGCCAGGAGGTCATGACTGCGTTATCGCCCGGCGAGCAAGTGATTAAGATTCTACGCGATGAGTTGGTTGAAATCCTTGGCAGGGACACGGCAAAGCTTAAGTTCTCCTCGCAACCGCCTACCATAATTCTGATGGCCGGCCTGCAAGGTTCCGGGAAGACGACCACCTCGGGAAAGCTTGCAAGTTGGCTCAAGAATGGTGGACACCGACCGCTGTTGGTTTCTGTTGACGTCTACCGTCCCGCGGCTCGAGATCAGCTCAAAGTGGTGGCGCAGGCGATCAAAGCCAATATTTACGAGGGGCAGGTCGCGGATGCGAACACTACCACTGTAGAGCGTCTGGCGAAGGAAGCGCGTCGCGAAGCGGCCAACACAGGGTGCGATGTTCTGATCGTAGACACGGCTGGGCGACTTCATATTGACGAGCAACTCATGGAGGAGATGCAGTCGCTCAAAAACTTGCTGAGTCCTCAGGAAATCCTTTTCGTGGCCGACGCCATGACCGGCCAGGATGCGGTCCGCTCCGCCGATGAATTCCACAAAAAGCTGACCCTCACGGGTGTGGTGTTGACCAAGATGGATGGCGATGCGCGTGGGGGCGCCGCTCTTTCGATTCGCAACGTCACCGGCCAGCCGATCAAATTCATCGGGGTCGGAGAAAAATACGATGCCCTCGAAGCCTTTCATCCCGACCGCATCGTCTCGCGAATTCTGGGCATGGGCGACATTCTCTCTCTGATCGAGAAGGCCGAGCAGCAGGTGGACAAGAAGCGTGCCCAGGAGATCGCCACCAAAGCACTCACGGGAGATGGTTTTTCGCTGGAAGATTTCCGCGACCAATTACGTCAGGTCAGGAAAATGGGATCCATGCAGAGCCTGATGGGCATGCTGCCCCGCATCGGCGCCTTCTCCGGGCTGCAGCAAGCGGCCGAGAAAGTGGACGACAAGCAGATCAACCGCGTAGAAGCGATTATCAATTCCATGACTCCCTATGAGAGGGATCATCATGAGGTGATCAATGGCAGCCGTCGTAAGCGCATCGCTCGCGGTTCGGGAACCAGCGTACAGGAAGTCAATCACTTGCTCCGCCAATATGCGCAAATGAGGAAGATGTTTAAGGAGATTGGCAAGCCAAGCTTCGCCCGCCGCTTGGCAGGCATGAAGTTTCCCGGAATGTAAGAGGCAGCCGTAAACTTCTCGGTTCGCGCCCCTTGGATGGACGACTTCAACGCCGGTCACGCGCAGGGTGGCTGGCTCCTACGCTCCCGACCCCGTCCTCATGCCGTCCGGAGGGAATGCTGGGCGCACGCGCGTAGGGTTCATCATTCCATTCTGGCCTAAATGGAACGTGCTAGCTCCGCCGAGGCACAATACCTCGTGCACAGCATGCGCTTGGACCACTCCGGTTACTTGGCTATGGTACCGGCACCTGCAAAGTCAGCCTGTGCGCGATGCGGTTTAGAGGGCAATTACGCGTCGTGCTGAAAAAGATCACCGGTCAGCGGTTGATTGTTGCCATGCTGGTGTTCCTAATCCATGCTGGTGCTCCCAATGCGAGAGAACGACCTTAAATAAGGCAGACCACTGATTCCGAGCCGATGATGAAATGGCGTTCCCTAGATGAATCGTTTGCCCTGCCTGGTACGCGATCCTTGGGCGAGCAGTTGGCCGGGCGCAAGGCACTGATTGCCAGGTACGTGCCGCAGGCAATTCTGGCTATTCACTCGAAAGTCATTGCCGATCTTAAGGAAAGTGGCATCGAGCAACGAGTCTTGCCTGCGGGAGCCAAAGCACCCTCCTTCGCGCTGCAAGATCAGAACGGAAAGACGATCTCATCGGCTGACCTTATCACCCACTCAAGGCTCGTGATCTCCTTTTTCCGGGGGCGATGGTGCCCCTTCTGTGTCGGCCAGCTTGAGGCCATGAATCAGGTTTTGCCTCGCATTGCGGCCGCTCGTGCCACTCTGCTGGCGATTTCCCCCCAAACCGTTCAACAATCTTTCTTTACGGCCGACCAGCATCGACTGAAATTTCCCCTGCTCTCAGATCCCGGCAACCGAGTCAGCCGACAGTTCGGGTTGGTTTACTCCGTTCCGGAAGAACAAAGGGCAATTTATCGGCGTGCATTTATCAACCTGCCATGGACCAACGGGGATGACAGTTGGGAACTGCCGATACCCGCCACCTACATCCTCGATCGCAACCAGACGATACTCTTCACCTACGCGGACTCAGATTATGCGGCACGACCTGAACCTGAACAAATCCTCAGGGTACTGGCCTCGGGTTGATCTCTATTTAATCCGGCGGCGGCGCATTAGAACGTGAATAGCTCCCAGGCAGAGCAGAATCATACCCATCGATCCCGCGAGATAGGACCAGAGAGCCAGGGCCGCGAACGGACCGGCGACCTCGAAGACAAAGGCGGCCATAGACAGTAGGAAGAGCAGCGTTGTGGTCATCACCACCAGCCCTCCCCCAATACGTAT
>JAFATF010000056.1 GCA_019244045.1 Acidobacteriota bacterium | reverse complement strand
CGCAGTTCCGGGTAATCAATCACCACATATTCCTTTAAGAGCTTCGCAAAGATTGTTGTTACCGCCTTCGAGAAGCTCAGGATCGTGTTTGTGCGGTGGCTCCGAAGAGCATGCAAATTTCGAGACCGTTGGCCATCGGTCGCTCCGGCAGCGCGCGGCAGCAGAATAGCCGTGAGAATCAGCGAGGGAACAAGATCGCGCCTGTCGGACACGATATGATTGTGGCAGTGGTCGGCATGATCGAGCTCGTCTGCACATCACCTCCGGACAAAAAAGAGCGACGAATGACGATCATTGCTGGCGCACCGCTTTGCCCAATCTTCACCCCGCCGCGGCTCTCCACCGCAGCTCCGGGCTTGATCAGTTTTCCCACGACCCCGATCGCGTGTCGCTTCGCATTCAAATCAACTTGCTGTAAAGGGCCCTGAAAATAGCTATCCATAGGGATAGCGAAACGGCGGGATAGCCTTTACGGCTGAGTTGTCCCGTGCTGTAGACCTGCCATAGATAGTCGCCTTGTCAGTTACAGCGCGGATTGAAGCGACGGGGACGGCTGGAGGGCAAAAATTTGGGCGAGTAAAGATCTTACTATCATCCTGCCGCCGTAATGTCGAGGATCGATTGACAGGTCGAGTTCGGGCGAAAGCCGCTAGTTACCCTCCTAACGGACTGAGCGAACAGGATTCCCGTACTACACTTCAGGATTCGAGTGTCTGCGACAAACAGCGCTCAATTCGGATCGCCCGACGCCATAACGTTCGTCGCGGCATCTGCCGCATTGATGGTTGTGCCCCAAACCACGCTTGTGCCCCAGATGACGCTGTAGCCGCTGATTCCAGAGTTGCCCCAAACCACAGAGTTACCCCAAATCAGCGAATTGGGATAGACGACGGTGGTTCCCCACACTGCAGAGTTGCCCCAAACCAACGAGTCACCCCAAATCACCGATGTGCCGGGAAGCGAGAGGTTCTGGATTGAAATCGTGCCATTCCAATTCTGCACGGCAACCGGCGACAGAGCTGCACCTTGGGCCACATCGGTGCTGGACATCGCCGCCGCCACATCCAGGTAACCCGCACCTACTGTGAAGATGTCATACTGCTCGGTATAGGTCGTGTTGCTGCCAGGATCATAAATGACCGATTGCCACGGAAAACTCTTGCTCGCGCTTTTCATGAGCCGAGCCTTGATCGTATCCGGTGTGAGCGTGCTGTCCTGTTCAATCATCATGGCTGCCGCGCCGCTGACAAAGGGGGCTGCCATGCTGGTTCCGCTGAGCTTGAAATAGCTGGCGGAACCGCTTGAGCCGTAAACCGAAGGGCTGATCACGTTGGCTGGCAGCAAGGAGCTCAGTGTACTCGCGGGCGCAAGTAAAGAATCCACATTGTTCCCGGGCGCGACCAGGTCCGGCTTCACAACATGATCGATCGGGGTAGGACCTTTCGAACTGTAAGTGGCGATGGTGTCATCGGATTTCGCCTCTGTTCCACGTGTGTTCGTAGCACCAACAGTGATCACGTAAGGATCGTTGCCGGGTGCGGTGATCGTGCCGTATCCCTGAGTGCCATACACGTTGATGCGGCCCAGGTTTCCCGCAGCCACGACAACAACGATCCCTGACTGCCATGCCTCCTCCACCGCCTGGCAGAGCGGATCAAGCGTGTAGCTTTCGTACACCGGTCGGCCGAGCGAGAGATTAATCACTCTAATGTTATAGGTGCTCTTCAGCGCGATCGCTTGCTCGATAGCTGAAATTACGTACGAGTCTTGTCCGAACCCATTGCTGTTCAGTACTTTCAGATTGATGAGATTCGCGTCGGGAGAAACACCGAACATCCACCCCGAAGAATTCCACCCGTTTCCGGCGATGATGCCGGCTACGTGTGTGCCATGGCCGTAGCCGTCACCTGTGCCCGAAGGCGTTCCGTAGCCGAGCCCGCCGCCCGTCGGCCCAATCATCGTACTGTCATTTCCCTGGATGGTGAAGGTAAACCCATCGGCCGTCGCGTTGGTTAACTGAAACGTGAAATCGTTGGTAAAGGACTGTACCCCCACCGGACTGATGAAGAATGCGCTACGTGCTTCCCCACCGCTCCCGTCGGTCAGACGCAAACGGGCATTTGTGATCGCCGCGCCTCCGTTGAGGGAAAGCCCGGGAGCACTGAAGCCGCTCGCAAAGTTTACCGGCGTCGCACCGCCGCTACTGTAGGTCCAGGTGACAATGTCCTGGGTGGAAGCATACCCGCCAGTCGAGCCGGTAAAGCCTACGTATGCGACCGGGCTTCCAACAAGATTCGGAATGTTTACAGGTGCGGATGTGCTGAACGCAGAGCCATTCGAAATGTCGGTTATGGTCCAGGTGAGGGTTGAGCCATCATAGGTCATGTGCACCTTCAGCACATGTCCGCTATGCAGGCTCACGCCCGAAGAAGTCATGTCTGTCGACGGTGTTGTAGGCAGAGCACCGTTGGTGTAAATGCCGGTTGAGTTCGCGCCTTCACCGGCGTTGTTCCATAAGTCGAACTTCACGGCAACGCTCTTGGGGATTCCACCATTGCCCGGCACAAAACTCTGACTGTACACCACACGTGAGGGAAAAGTGCTGTAGTTGGGATTGTGCAGATCATTATGATTGCTTATGCCGCTGTCGATGACAGCAATGCCCACGCCTGAGCCGTCCCAGCCGGAGGCTTGCTCCAGATCCGCTCCCACGGCTTGCTCAGACTGATCGTCGCTGGTGGGGTAAAGAGTACGATCGGGAGTAATATAAGCTACATCAGGGTCGCGGGCCAGTTGCTCGATGGCACTTAGGGGTAGTTTCTCTACCGATGCCTTGAGCAGATTGAATGCTGAGAGATGTATGCCACCGAGCGCGGCTACTCGCTGGCGGTGTACTTCGGTCGGCTTCTGTCGGTACTGGACGATCACCTGGACAAGCTGATTCGCCGTTTTGTGCTGCTGTGCGTTAGCGATGTTCCTGGCAAGTTCCGGCGCAAGTCGGCTCCCTCTGCTCGCGTCGGCAGGGTCAGTGGCTGTGCACAATGTAGTCACAAGGAGCACTAGAGTTGCTGCCGCAAGTCGTTGTACTCGAACGCCGTCACGCCGGCTCTTGATTGGGCATGCGCTTACCTCGCTCGAATCATGCTTCATGGGACGCTCTCTGATCAGGCCAAGCCT
>JAFATF010000028.1 GCA_019244045.1 Acidobacteriota bacterium | reverse complement strand
AGAATGTGGCTTGGCATCTGAGAATTCTGTTCCGTGGAGATTAGAACGGTGACCACCAGCAGATTAGGGTTATTGTTTGGGCTTTTGTGCAGTGGGATCGGGTTAGCAGCGACTTTAGCAGCAGTCAGCTGTGGTGGTGGAATTGGCGGTCCCACCACTACGACCACCACCACCACTACTACTAATCCTACCCCTACTCCCACCGACATTTCCGTGAGCGTCAGTCCGAAGCTGGCCTCGGTTGTGGTAACGAGTCAAACGCAGCAGTTCCGCGCCGCGGTGACCGGTGATGCCAAGAACCTCGGAGTCACATGGAGCGTGGACAGTGTAAAAGGAGGCAACGCGGCCGTAGGACAAATCACAGCAGCAGGACTGTATACTCCGCCGGCAAGCGCGGGTTCGCACACGGTGGTAGCTTCCAGCGTTGCTGATAGCACGAAGAGTGACTCGGCCAGCATCGCTGTTACCGATCTTTCTGGGGTCTTCACTTACCATAATAATCTGTCGCGAGACGGCACGAACGTACAGGAGTACGCGCTAACCCCGCAGACAGTAAATCAGGCGAGTTTCGGAAAATTATTTTCCTGCAGTCTCGACGGTGCTGCCTATACCCAACCTTTATGGACGCCAAACCTTAACACCGGCGGGTCAAGACATAACGTAATCTTCGTCGCCACTGAACACGACAGTCTTTACGCCTTGGACGCAGACACCAACCCATGTTCGCAGATCTGGTACGTGAATCTTCTGGACGCCGCTCATGGCGGAACTGCGGGAGAAACGCCGGTGCCAGCGGCACATGTGAAACCTTTGCGGCAGATCCAACCGGAAATCGGAGTTACCGGTACTCCTGTCATTGATCCGGCCTCGGCTACGCTGTATGTGGCGAGCACATCGGAGGACCCCAAGGGTAGTTTTCACCCGCGATTGCATGCCCTTGACTTAAGCAGCGGCAGCGAAAAATTTAGCGGCCCCATCGATGTTTCGGCCTCGGTACCGGGAACGGGATACGATTCTTCAGGTGGTATTGTCTCGTTCAACCCTCAGAAACAGTTGCAAAGGTCCGCCTTAGCTCTGGCCAACGGCACAGTCTATGTGGCTTGGGCTTCCTACGGGGATGCAGATCCTTACCACGGCTGGATCATCGGATACGATGCCGCAACCCTGGCCCAAAGGGCTGTATGGAGCGACAGTTCGAATGCGAGGAGAGGAGGGATCTGGATGGCCGGCGGTGCACCGGCAGTGGATAGCGCTGGTAATCTCTTCTTCAGTACGGGCAATGGCACCTTCGACGCGAATTCGGGTACAGCGCCAAACAACGATTTCGGCGACTCTATTCTCAACCTTAGCAGCGCGGTTGGCCTTTCTGTCGCAGATTGGTTTACCCCTTTTAACCAGCAGTTTCTCGACTCGGGGGACTTCGATTTGGGTTCGGGCGGAGTAGTGCTGTTACCGGATCAGAATTCCGGGCCTCCGCACCTGCTGGTGGCCGGCGGCAAGGAAGGTCGCCTGTACCTGCTAAATCGCGATTCTATGGGGCACTTCTGCGGCTCTTGTACCACGACGGACACAAACGTTGTGCAGACCTTTAAGATTACCACCGGTTTCTTCTGTACTCCGGCTTTCTGGCAGAACGCGCTTTATTTCGCTGGCAGCATCCAGGGAGCGAATACCGGTGACCAGCTGAAGCGCCTGCTGTTTAATCCGTCCAGCGGACAATTCAATCGGTCACCAGTTTCGCAATCGGCCTTCACCTTTAACTTCCCTGGAGCAACGCCTTCGATCTCATCCCAACAATCTTTGAACGGTATTGTCTGGGCAATTGATGCCAGCCACAGCAACCCCAACGCTCCGTTTCAACCGGGCCCGGCGGTCTTATTCGCCTACGACGCGACCGATCTTTCAAAGAAACTTTGGGACAGCTCGCAAGCAGGTGGAAACCGGGACCAAGCCGGCGACGCGGTAAAATTTATGGTGCCCACGGTGGCAAATGGTAAGGTCTATATCAGTACGCGAACCGAGCTTGATGTGTATGGGCTGCTTTGAAGCCAGCCATGTCTTCTGGCGCCGTGTCCTCTCGTTTGTGGTCTCTACACCACCGCGTCAGTTTTGGGACATTCCGGTTGCGAGTGAGGCGCTGAGGCAGCTGAAGCAAGTAATCTTCGTTTGCGGGAAACAGTGTGCCAGTGAGCGGTATCTGCCAGTCCTGTTGAACATGAACAGCATGTCGAAAGTACTATTGTGGGTAGTTAGAACTACAATGCTTGCGAACGTCACCGTACGCGGTAAGTGTGTTATTGCTTAATTTCCTGCGTGAGAAGAAGGGAGACAGGGAGTAAAGCCAATCTTAAATAGGTCCAATGCATTTCGTCGGACGCAGCAGGCTTAGATTCTAATTGCTTTGCTGGATAGTGGAGTGGAGTAGGCTATTTGAAGAACTTGCTGGCGAGCTTCTGGCCTCGAGCGAAAACGCGCCGCAACTTTCCCAAGCCGCAGGGGCCTGAGGGTGTGAGAATCCTTGGCCACCGCGAGTACGTCGGTGGTGCGTGGCACGAGATCGGCAACTTACAGTTCGAATATCTTGTCAATCAGGGACTCAGGCCTGAACACTACCTGATAGACATCGCTTGCGGCTGCTTGCGAGGCGGTGTGCATTTCGTACGGTATTTGGAACCTGGACATTATCTCGGTATCGAAAAGGAGGCATCACTGGTCCAGGCGGGTATTGACACAGAGCTCAGCAAGGAAATCTACAACGTAAAGAAACCGGAGCTCGTGGTATCGAGCACGTTCGAGTTCACTAAGTTTAGTTCGCGGCCCCATTTCGCCCTGGCGCAATCATTATTTACGCATCTACCAGCAAAGATAATTGTCGATTGCTTTCACAAGCTCCGAGACTTTATTCGTGACGATGGCATCTTTTATGCCACATACTTCGAGGCAGCTACTGAACGCGAGAATCCCCCGGAGGCAAATACTCATGCCGCTTTCTTTTACACCCGCGAGCAGATGTGCCAATTTGGGGAGTCCACGGGCTGGCGCTTTGATTATATTGGCGACTGGTCTCATCCCCGCCGGCAAGTGATTATAAAATATTTCCCCATTTAAGTTCTGCTCTTGTAACGATCATTCGACACCGGTGTACTCGGCTCGGTTTCCCGACACTTTCATTCAAGTCGCCATTTGGACTCGCAGGCATATAAAGCGAAACTGGCGATCCTCTTCTACACCCGAAAGTCCATAGCTCGGCAGGGCCAAAGCTTGCTGACCAGAGTTAAGGAAATGCTACCCCCACGGCTGTGCTACAGCCTTCGCCGTATTGCAGGAACAAACACGGACGGCTACTCTGGCCTTACCACCCATGAACCCCAAACATTCGCAGCAGAAGGTCGAAGGGCGTTGGCTCGAAATCGAGGAAGTCCGAGTGGTCAGCGATCTACGCATAATGCACTCGAAGGTCGCCGATCTGCACCAACTCGTCCAATTTCTGAAACAGCATCACGATGAGACAGCAATCGTTAAATATGCTGACCAACCGATCCTGACGGAGGACATTCAGCAGGTTGACGACATCTATCTGTGGTTTGTGAAGCTGAAAGAGGAGTCGATTGCACTTCGACATTCGCAGTCCTGAACGGGTAAATGAGACGCCATCCTTTTGGCCGGTTCGCCCGGTTTGGTTGCTCTGGATCGAATCAGCCGTGAGCAGCGGCACAAGCGCTTGAATTCGCCGGTTTCTGGCGAGCGTCGGCGCCTGTGCATGAATTCTGGATCAGATGGTTTGCTTTCGTCGTATTCTTGGGTCTGATCTGCGGCCCGAAGTTCTACTCGCCCGGTAATGGCGGGGTCGGAATCATATCTGTGTTGTGAACAGCTCGGCAGAGCCACTCGCCGTCTCGATTCAAGACACACCAGTGGCCATTTGGCTGTCGCATATCAGTGTTTGTGTGGATTTCACGGTGGCGTTTTCGATCGTTGTGGGAAGGGAACATAAACTGCAGCTTCCGGGCGCCCCGGCGCAGATTTGCCTTCCAGAGTTTCGCCACGGGGGTGGTGCTTGAGCGACCATTGATTTTCACGTCGAGGTGACCGAGCGTAAGATTCTGCGGGCATTGCACAAATACCCGTTCCTGGGAACGCACGTGACCGATCGGTCCTTTCGGACGGTTGATTGGCTAGGTAAGCAAACTACGTTGTACAGCCTTTGAGCGTGCACTCCCGCCAGGGGAGCCACAACGGGAAGTTAGGGAAATTCCAGATTTAGGTACTTGCCGGAGCTGAAATTAAGCTCCCCGAGAGCCTCCAGGTTCCGGGCATTGCCATTCGGCATTACCTAACTCTTTAAATCCGGTCTGCAAGTTGCGAAAAGCATCCCTGGATTCCAAAGCAAGGCCCGGAACCGCCGGGCTTAGGACTTGTCCTTAATCGAAACCAGCTCGACCTCGAATATTAAGGTGGCGTTCGGCCCGATGTCGCCGCCTGCCCCACGCTCTCCGTAAGCCAGACCGGGGGGAATGAACAGCTGCCATTTGGATCCGACCGGCATCAACTGCAGGGCTTCAGTCCAACCTTTGATTACCCCCTTCACAGGGAAGGTCGCGGGCTGGTTGCGCTTGTAGGAGCTGTCAAATTCTTTGCCGTCTATCAAGGTGCCACGGTAGTTGCAGACGACGGTGTCGTCGAGGCTTGGCTTCTTGCCATCGCCTGCCTTCACGACCTTATATTGCAGTCCGCTCGGCAGCGTGACTACACCTTGTACTTTCTTGTTCTCTGCCAAAAATGTTTCTCCGGCTTTCATGTTGTTGTCTGCCAGCTGTGTCCTAGCCTCTTCCATTTTCTTCCGCATCTGTTTTTGCATGTCGGTAAGCACGCCGCGCGCTTCCTCATCAGAAAGCAGCAGCTTGTGACCTGCATAAGCGTCGTTCAGTCCCTGAATAAACACGGCGGGGTCGATCTCTATCGATTGTCGCCGAAGGGTGGTGGCGACATCGACGCCTAGCGCGTAGCTGAGCTTATCCTTTGGCGTCTTAAGCTCCGCACCCTCTTCGGCCAGGGTCGACACAACCAGCAGCGTGGCTAGAATCGCCGTCATACAGAAGATCTTCTTCATCAGGATCCTTTCGCGGACCAAGGCACATGTCGAAGCTCCGCCTCCGGTCCCGGCTTCGAGTATCCCACAAGGAGGGAGAGCGGGCTGAGCCCTAACCACAAGGCAAGGTTACTTTCGTGACCGGCGAAGACCTCCACAGGCTAACGCCCGGTTCTCATCAGGCATTGTGCAGGCGGGCGTGCTTGCAGGCGTGATCCAGGTAAACTTCGACCGTGAGCTCCGACATTCCACTTTGCTAGGAGCTGCATCGGCATATTCCTGCGGAAGCAAATAGGAAGGGTGCAGGTGAGACGGAACTGTTTTCCGTGTTGTGAAAGTAACAGATTCTTGAACTGAGTCCCGCCTCCCCCCAGGGAGCTTCGGGCGAGGCAGTCACACACGAAAGCCGGCGAGCGCGAGGGGGATACCGTGGCGGGCATGAACTTTCGACTGCGGCCACTCCCGCGGGACGGTTCCCTAGCCTTGCCCCCCTCGTTGTGCGCCTAAGGTCAATTCGCGAGACCGCTGGTAAGGCGGTCCGTTTTGGCGCTTTAGCTAGCGCGGGCTAGCTTGCCCGCGGCATTGGTTTGTCTGTCTTCTGAAAATCGGCGCTTTCCTCGCCGGTAGACGCTACTTCCTCTCCGCCCGTTTGCTCGAGAATTTCTTTCGCCCTTTTTGTCCATTTTGAGTCA
>JAFATF010000579.1 GCA_019244045.1 Acidobacteriota bacterium | reverse complement strand
ATTGTCGTATTGGAGGAGGAAGAAAGCACGATCGTTCGCCCGGACGTTCCCATCCAGACGGCCAGACACAAAAGATTCGCTCGTCGGCTGCCCAAGTGTTGTCTGAAAATGGATTGCGCACGGAAGATTCACGCCGAGTTGCCCTTTGGCGGTGGGCGGACCGATGAACACACCACTCGGGCTTGCGTCGAGACAGCCGAGAGGATCGGAAAAGCTCCCCGGAGTAGCTGCTGCGATTCCAGGGGTTTGGTTATACAGACTGAAGATTTGCTTGTAGAAAGCATCGGAAGCGGACGCAGAGCCAAAGATAGAATCGATATGGGCGATGGCTGCCGCCTCGAACTGCGGGCCGGGGAGAATCACCTGAACCGGAGCGGGAAGCAAGACTCGCAAGCCTTCGGTGTCGAAAAAGAAAAAGAGCTTATCTTTCTGGATGGGCCCTCCCACCGAACCTGCCCACTGATTGGCGATATCAAACGGCCGAGGATTGCCGAATGCTTTTGTGATCCAGTCGGTAGCGTTCCACACGCTACCATTCCAAAAGTACTTGGCGTTTCCGTGGAAGTCATTCCCTCCCGACTTTGTGAAGTAGTTGACATACGTGCCCGGGGCATCTCCAAAGTGTCCCGAGTAGCCATTACTCACTACCGTGGCTTCCTGAATTTGGTTCTGACCGAGAAGCATACCCGTAGCGCCAGTAAAATTAAGATGGCCCGAGTTGTCATTCATGCCATTCAAGGTGAAGAGATTTGAGGTCCCCGGCATTCCCAAGCTTGAAAAGTTCCCGCCCCCGCCCCCAGTGCGCGCATTGTCGGTGGCCATGATTGCACCGGGAGTGGTCTGGGCAATGTAGGTAAGGTCGTTCCCGGGATTGGGTAGTTCCGAGATCTGCGTCTGGCTCATCGTAATCGAAACGTCGCCGTTGTCTGCCTGAACCAGCGGGGCTTCCGCGGCCACAAAGAGTTGCATGTTTGCTTTCGCAATCTCCAGCGTGATGTTGACTGTAACTGGTGTCCCTAGCAATACAGTTACACTCTCGGCTTTCCTCGCGAAAGCTGTCGTTACTACGGTTAGTGTGTATTGGCTGGGAGAAAGAAAGAAGAAGCGGTACACGCCATCGCGATCTGTTTCGGTTGACTCGGTCGTGCCCTTGTTGACGTCCCTGATCTCGACGTCCGCATTCGGCACAACCGCACCGCTCTGATCAGTGACGACGCCGGTCACCGCGCCGGAGGTCGTGGTCTGCGCCTCCCCCACTCCATTCGCGAAGGAAATCGCCAGGAGAAAGGCCGAAAAGCAGCGTCGGGGTCGCAATCTCATCGAAACACTCCAAGCAGATTCGACCGAAGCGGACCTGCGATCTGTAGTGCGGCATCATATCCGAAAATCGGCCACAGTGTGCGTCATTGCCTGTGCGTCGTACATGGGCGAGAAAGAACATGTAGCCCACCGAGTATTTATGAGATGACTCCCAGATAATCAAAAGAACGTCTAGGAGCATGGCTAAATTCGCGAGCAACGCCTCTCCAAACCAAGAAAGGTGCCTATCGAGTCTGGTCAAGCCCGACGCGGTGGACCAGATCCACAAAACGCGGGTCGCCGCGCAAGGGATCGAAGTACGGATGGACCTTGATCAATTGCAGCATGTTTGATTGTTCCTGGTAAGCCCGCTCCAGCCGAGCAAGTGCCTGCTCGTTGTCACCGAGTCCCAAATAAGCGTTCACAAAGGGGGCGGCGGCAACGTAGCTTGTCTGCTGCCGTCGTTTCAACTCATCAAGCAGCCGCAGGGCTTCCTTGCGGCGTCCAGCATGCGCATAGGCACGAACCAGCACGCCCATTACAGCCGGATTCCGGTTGGGACCGAGCGCCTTCTCCAGCACCGTAATCGCTTCGTCGGGCTGGCCATTGGCAATGAGGGCGAGCCCCAGATACCAATGGTCCGGATCGTCGTTTCGCAGCTCCCGGATGGCCTCGTCGTAACGTCTCGCATGAAACAAAATAAAGCCATTCGTGATGGCCACGGCGCCAAGCGGAGTTACGCCGGCGCCTCCAAGCGGATCAAGTTCGCGGGCACGCTGGACCCAGGCCAGGGCCTCGTCCGTCCGCCCTTGGCACAGCAACCACTTCGCGTATCCAACGTGAGCACCCGCATCGTTCGAGTTCAACTCCAGAGCCCGTTTGAATTCAGCCTCGGCGTCGCTCCACTGCCACTGTTTCTGATATACCTCTGCAAGCAAGACGTGTGGTTCCGCAAGATCCGGATCCAGTTCAATTGCTTTTCGGGCTGCACTCATCATTTTTGGATGCGTTTCCTTCGGGGGGGCACCGCCAAGAACTGACCCAAGCCTCTCGTATGCCTTCGCGAGGCCAACGTAAGCCGGCGCAAAGTTAGCATCCTTGCCAATCGTTTCCTCAAAGTAGTCAATACTCCGTACAAGCTCGGCCTGGCTGCTGCTCTTGCCGAATTGATCTTCGGCTTTGAGATAGCTCTCGTAAACTTCGGGCGAGACATGATGCGCCGTGACCAGCCGGGCACGCTCCTCTCCGGTAACCTTGACCTCCACTCTGCGAGCGATGGATTGCGCTACTTCACTCTCTAGGGCAAGTACGTCCCCCAACCCGCCGTCGTATTCATCCGACCAAATGTGCTCGTCGGTTGAGGCACGAATCAACTGGGCGTGAACACGAATCTGGTTGCCCTGCCGTATCACCGAACCTTCGACCAGAGCGTCCACACCAAGCGTCTTGGCAATCTCTGGTACCGAGAGCTTCGTACCCTTGAAGCGCATGACCGAAGTACGGGAAATGACGCGCAGATCATGGATTCTCGCCAGGCGTCCGCACAGCTCTTCGGTCATCTCGTCGGCCAGGTATTCCTGAGTTGAATCGCCCGAGAGATTGCTCAATGGCAGGACTGCTAGGGATCTGATTCTAGGTTGGGTCGTATGGCCAGTGTGGCCTCGGAGCATAACGGAGGTGATGGCAATAAGCGCGAGTGCAGCCGCACCGCCTAGAACAAGCCAGCGACGCGCTCGCCAAGTCCCGGTTTGCCGGACGTCGACTTCTCCATCCGCCGGCCGTTCCGCCCTAATCCCCTCCTCAATTGGATTTGGCCGCAAAGGGATAACAGCGAGCGGCTCGATCGGCGCCACTCCGGTGGACAAATCGCCACTTTCCACCTGAGCAATGAAACGGTATCCCCGCCGTGGCAGAGTCTCTATGTAGCGCGGTTGCTCGGCGGAATCGCAAAGCGCGTCGCGTAGTTTTTTGACGGCACTGTTCAGACCGGTATCGAAGTCCACAAAAGTCTCGCCAGGCCAGAGTCTCTGGCGAAGTTCCTCGCGCGTAACGACCTCCCCCGGATGCTCCAGCAAAAGCGAGAGCACCTGGAAGGGTTGGCGATGAAGCTTTAGCTTGATGCCGTGCTTGCGCACTTCACCCGAACGCAGGTTTACGTCGAAGGCGTCGAATCGGATCCGGCGGGTTTGGTCAGCAGCCTCCACAGCAGGCTTCCAGATCGCCCGGTAAGTTTAGCACTAACCCCTGAAATAACTGCGGGCGTCCGTGCAACCAGCCTGCATTCATAGAGTTGCACGATTAGAACAAAAACACCTACAAACCATACGCCGACCATTGTGTCGCAAGGTACTTCGCGCCAATGTCGCGGGGACGCAGGCTGTTGATTGTGCACAACTGCCGGATTAAGACCCCGTTGGCGGGAGAAACGAACTCTAATATCGGTCCCCGGTTGAAACCCCGATGCTCAAAACCGCCGAATGTGGCGATCGGGTGGGAACAAAGGATAGACGAAGGCGGAAAAAAGCAGTGAACAGGAGAGCCCCATGTTTTCCAAAACGTTTCGCATCTCTCGAATGATCCTTTTCGCCAGCTTCGTACTCAGTTCCGCCGCCTGGGCGACGACTTGTTCAAACGGCTCTCTGAGTGGCACCTATGGGTTTCTGCACGCCGGCGTAGATCGCCGCGGCGCCCCTGCCGTCGCCGTGACCCAGCTCACGTTTGACCCAGCCGAAGGCACATATACCGGTGAGGATTTGGAAAATATAGGCGGCGTGATTACCCGCTCGTCTCTCACCGCAACCTACGCAGTCGCCAGCAACTGCACCGTCACGGCTCAAGTCACGCTGGTCAGCGGTGGCGCGTCTGAGAATGTCAATGTCTCCTTTGTGGTTACACCAACAGGCTTTTTATTCCTCTTCCAGAATCCAGGCGCGACCTCGTCGGGATTCGGTGCGAAGCAGGGCTCGTCGACCTGCACCAATGCCGGAGTTGAGGGTCGTTTTGGATTTGAAACAACCGGCACCTTGCTCGCAGGCGCGGCAGTCACTGGGCCAGTAGCTTTTATCGGTGAGTTGAAGTTCAAGGTCAACCCATCTGGCGACGGAGAGATAAGCGGACACATAGCGGGTAGCGAGGATGGCACGATTCTGACATTCGCAGACGAGCCCATCACCGGTTCCTACCGCGTCGACGCGAACTGCAGGGGCACGGCCACCTTCACGCCAAAGGGTCAGCCCGAAATGCACTTCAGCTTCGTCGTTGTGGACTGCGGGAAGGAATTGCTGGCCATTCAGACGGACACGGATACGGCGGTCAGCGGCGCTCTGGTGAAGCGCGATTGAGCAACGAAGACGTCATCAGCGTAAAGGCAAACGGCAGAACCTGTACCGCGCGACGAGCACGGGATCGAAGTGTCGCCATAACCCGTGAACGCGCCGCCGAGAAAGGGGTGACGCTATGAACCGCAATTTCACCAGCGTTCTCGCTTCGATTTTGCTTTGTCTGGTTCTCGGGTTCCTGACGGGTTGCGGCAGCAGTTCGAGTCCGCCACCTCCGCCTCCCACCCTGGCGATCATGGCGACCAGCGGATCGGGACAGACCGCAACCGTCGGTGTGGCCTTTACCAACCAACTGAGAGCGACCGTGACCTCCAACGGAACGGCGGCCAGCGGGGTAACGGTTACTTTTACGCCCGTTCGCGGATCAGCCGGTCAGAGCTGCACCCCCTCCGCCACCACTGTTACCACCGCCTCGGATGGCACCGCATCGATCACATGCACGGCAAACGCGACGCCCGGCGGCTACTCAGTAACGGCCGCGGCGGCGGGAGCCACAGCAACGGCCAGCTTCACTGAAAGCAACACCGCACAGAAGAAGGCTCCCATTGTGTTCGTGTTTTACGTGAACGGGCTGGAAATCAGCCCGCAATACGGGCCCGGGCCGGTTTACTACGCCATCACAGGCGCAGTGGGCTTTGACTCAAAGGGTAACGTCCTCGGCGGTGAACAGGACTATAACGACGGAAGCGGCTTCACATCGCCCGGCGAACCCACGAGCCCCGACGTAATCACGGCAACCGGCAGCTCGCTGACGATGAATCCAACCACCGGCACGGGGACGCTGGTCCTTGATGTTTCGGCCAGCAACCCTAATGTAGGCGTAAAGGGTATCGAGAAATTCGCTGTTCAGTTTATCAACGCAAGTCATGCGCTGATCACGCAGTTTGATGGATCGGCAACCTCCAGCGGAAGTTTCGACCTGCAGACGGCAACGAGTGGCGCCGGCGGCAATTTTGCCTTCACCCTCTCCGGGTTGGACACCACGAACGAATCCACGGTTGCGTATGGAGGCGTGTTTTCGAACACCAGCGGCGCCATCCACGGCACATACGACGAAAATGATTTCGGCAAGGTGCTCGTGGGAAATACTCTCAGCGCGACGGACAACGGCGTCGGAGCAGACGTGTTCGGTCGGGGCAGTATCAGCGGCTTCACAGATCCCAACAACGGCCATGCACCCATCTCGCTCGTCTACTACATCGTTGGTCCCGAAGTATTACGCATCATCGATGTTGACCTCCTTGATGCTCTTGTGGGTTCAGCCTACGGCCAGGGCAGCGCCACCACTTTCAACAGTACGGTGCTGTCAAAGGACGTGTTCGGCATTCTGGACAACACGGAGGACGCTAAATTTGCCACGGCAGGGCAACTGGTTGCGGCCGGAACCGCTGCTGGGACGTTTAGCGCCACATTCACGGGCGAAGGTGATGATGACGAGGGGGGCACCGTCATGGCCACTGGTACTCCGGGCGGAGTCGCGGGCCACTACTCCTTTTCGAGCACCGTGCTCGGGTATGGCAGCATGGAGGGCGTCACCGGGTTAGGTTCCATTCACACACTCGGGCTGTATGCGACGGATCCAACCCTCAACCTTGTCGATCCCAACAACACTGCCGCCACCAACCTGGGAGCCGCCCTTGTCCTCGATCTGGATGATTTCGCCGAGGGTACGGGAATCGTGGTTCGACAAGAGGCCATAGCCTCCGACGGATCGGATCTCAACCATACCTATGGCTTCGGGGCGCAGGCTTTCACCCAAAACAGCAGCTGGCCCGCCGGGAACCCGGGCTGGGAGTACGACTTCATCGGGCAAGGGACATTTGCGTCGCTTGTTTTGAGGACCGGGACCAGCGGCCCCCCGAATCCGGTAGATATCAGCGATCCCTTCGCGTTTTTCGTATCTGGGACCCCGGATGAGTATACTGCAGTCCCGATCGCGGGGACTGCGGTCCGACCAGATGCCGGGGGGCGATACACCTTCTCGTCCGCCACTCCATTGGCCGTCGGTCCCGTCGGCAATGATGGTTTAACCAAGGACTTCACCGTGGTCATGTACGAAGCTGGTCCGGGGCTGTTGTTCTCGATCGAGGAGGACACCTTCAGCGAATGGCTGGGCACCTTCCAGGAAAAGAGCACCAGCTCGCTGGAGGCAATCCACGTGAAGAGAAGGCCGCAGTCAAGAGCACAGGCGAAACCGAAACGATAACCAGTAAACCAAACGAGGATTCCCTGCTTACTAGCTAGGATGTGGCGGCTACTGACGTTATCAGGCCGTTTGCTGAGAAGTTGTTGGAGGGAATTGCCGAGCATTACCATCACCGCTACTGTGATCTCGACGCGTGCGTGGACTTGTGGGCACTTGTCAACAAGGTTGTGTTTGACTAGCGGCAGTTCTTTCCGTAGGAATTCAACAATCCAGAGCAGCATCTGTGTAAAAACGAAAAAGCTTCCTGACCTGACGCGGGTGCCGACTGTGGAAAGTGCTTCGAGGTGCATGGCTGACGGGCAAAAAGGGGGGATCTATGAGTCGAGCGAGTTGCCAGCGGTCGTTCGTGGGGCAGCCTGACGCAAAATTTTTCCCAAAAACGCGGGTCACATGCAACCACGAAGAAAATCGCGGCACGGGCTTGCATAGAACGCGCCTACTCGCGATTTGCGGAATGCCTCACGCCAGTTACGGTTCAGCTTTCCGCTTCGAAGCGAGTTTGAAACTGGGCATT
>JAFATF010000573.1 GCA_019244045.1 Acidobacteriota bacterium | reverse complement strand
TACTCTAACTCGCTAGCTGATCCCATAGCGAAGGAGCAGAATCGAGCAAAGTCGGCATCGCTGCCGCGCCCGCAGCCTTCGGCAAGATTGGTAGGAACCGAGCAACTGCATCGGCGCATTTGGCTGGTGAGATTATAGAGTTCCTCCCGCGGAAAGCCGCAGGTGACCTCATAAACGGGCAGAGTAAGCGCATGCGCCTTCTGCCATACCTTCAGTTCGCGAAAATCTTTCATATAAAAAGGAAGCCTTCAGCGATCAGCGCTCAGCGTTCAGCTTTTGCAGAAACGCAGAAAGCATCCGCCGACCACCGATACCTGACCGCCGATAGCTGATAGCTGATAGCTGAAAGCTGATATGGGGTGAACCCTTAGCGTGAGACAGTCCGCGTTGCAGACAGTTACCGTTCGCTGATTTTCGATCGACAGAACGGGTATTTTCATTCCATGATAGTCGGCGGACGGGGAAGCGGAGGCGAGCAATGCTGGAGAGCAACTCGCCAAGGAATACCCGTCCGGAGACTCATCGAGACGATGAGGCGGGGGCGGTTTCAAATCCGTCCCCCGCTTTCCGACTGCTTGCGTTGCTCATCGGATTGATAGATCTCCTCATGCCTCCAAAAACTCATCTTCGGGGCGGCCGTAAGTACGGCGGCTGCAGCAGCGCTGCGCTGACCTTCAAAATGATCCGGGCTCTTGTAGCCCAGCGCGGAATGTAGGCGGCAGCGATTGTAGTAGTTTTCGATGAAAGACGCCACATTTTCCTGCAGCTGTTCCAAGGTTTGGTATTCGTTGCAGTAGATCTCTTCCTGCTTCAGGGTCTTCATGAAGCTTTCGCACATCGCATTATCGTAGGGATTGCCTGGCCGGCTCATGCTCGGCACCATTCCGTGCGCTCGCAAAACTTTGACGTAGGCCTCGGATGCGTATTGCACGCCACGATCGGAGTGGTGAACCAAACCCGGTTCGGGTTGGCGTAGCGTGATGGCCTGCTCCAGCGATGTAATCGCCAGGCGAGTATGCAACGTGCGATCAGCGCACCACCCCACCACGCGCCGCGAATAAGCATCCAGCACCACGGCCAGGTAAACAAACTCACATTGCAGCCGGATGTAGGTAATGTCGGCAACCCAGAGCTGGTTGGGCGCTGTGGTCTGCATGCGGGCCGCCAAATTCACGTACACCTCCAGCTCGTGGTCCGAGTCCGTGGTGGTTACGAATTTGCGGCCGCGGATCGCCAATAGATTGTCTTGGCGCATCAAGCGCGCCACGCGCTTGTGGTTCACCACCAAACCGCGCGCCCGCAACTCGGCTGTCATCCGCCGGTAACCGTACCGCCGACGATGCTCCAGGGCGATCTCCTGGAGGGCCGCGCGCACCTGCATTTCTTCTTCCCAGGGGGCCTTCTGGGCCAGGCTACGGTAAAAGCTCGCCCGGCTCACCTGGGCTAACCCGCACATTCGCTCGATGCTCATGCTGCCTTGCAAATGCATCATTGCCCGGATTTGGTCGTAGATGCCGTCCCGCCATTGCCGCCGCTGTTGTGGCGTCGCTCCGCGACCCTTTGCAAGGCACCCTTGAAAAAATCCACCTCCTTCACTTTCTTGGCCAGTGCCTCGCGCAACCAGGTCACTTCCTGCCGCAGGCCTTCCTCGTTTGGGCCGCTATCACTGTTCGGGTCGGCCACAGCTCCTCGTTTGCCTTGCTTTTTCCGACCGCGTCCTTCCGCGGCCGCCTCCCATTGGTACAGCAGGGGACGTCCTATGCCCAACTCCCGGGCCAGTTCCACGATATTGTCGGCGATCTTCATGCGCTCCAGCGCTTCCCGCTTGAACGCGTCGCTGTACTGCCGCCTTTTTTGCTTTTTTCTGGACACTTGCTTCTCCTTTTAATGCAAAGTGTCTGCAACGCGAGTGTCTCATTTTAGGGGTTCACTCCAAGTCAGAAGTCAGGAGCTTTCAGCTATCAGCTATCAGCTTTCAGCTATTAGCTCGCGCGTACCTGCTACGGATGCTGCTTCTGGCCTACTTCCTTCGGGCCGTCGTCCAGACCGTAGATGAC
>JAFATF010000539.1 GCA_019244045.1 Acidobacteriota bacterium | reverse complement strand
TTGGTATGGGGTGCTTCGTTGATTCAGCTTTGGTGCGCCGCGATTTGCGGGCATCGTAAACAATGCACTGCATATCGCTTCGACAACACTGGTTCCGACCTAAGGGGATGCCCCTGAAGGGTGAGTGTTACACTCTGGTCGCATGCGGGCCGACATCTTACCTCTGTGCGATAAGCACTATCGCGCCATGGAACCCTGCATTGCCCCCTACAGCCCCGATTACTCCATCGACTTCTTCCGTTGCACAGACAGGTTCTGCGGCCGCTGCTTCGGCGAACGCGTCGGATATGTAACGCCGAAAAGAGACGAGGCTCCGATCGTCGCTCCCGATCAGCCGCGATGTGAAACGCATGGCCGGCCCATGTTCATCACCAGCATCGATCGCCAGCGGATTCTAAAGATTCGTTACGCTTGCCCCGAACCAGGCTGCGAGCACATATTGCTGCAAGGTTAAGACAACCGACAAGTCGCCTGGCATTGGTCTGCCAGGGCAAGTGGGCCGAATTTGCGCCCGAGCTGCGGTGGCTAGATATTCGCTGAAGACCGCTTGTTGTTCTTTTTCCGCGATCCTCAAACTTCACGAAAGAAGGCAAGCAACTCTACCGGAGATTGCCCTTAAGACCGAGGAACCGATAAACTTTGAAAACTTACCCGAGCAGAAATCTGTATTGGGCATCGGTAAGCGGTACGACCGATAAGCGCCCCTGTCGGACCAAGGGTGAGCCGGCAAAGCCCGGGTGGGCCTTGATCTCTGCTAGCGTTTTTGGCTGCGCGATCGGTTCATCTACTTTGATTCTGACCTGGGGAGCCTTCGGGTCAGAAGGGTCGACGGAAGACACTGTTGCCGTACCTACGGCCGCCTTCTCATCGCCAGTGTGATAGATCACCAGCCGTTCGCCCGGTTTCATACCTCGAAGATACTTCAATGCCACGGGATTTGTGACGCCATCCCATATGGTGATTTTTTCCCGCTGGAGATCAGAAAATGAATACGTGGAAGGCTCGGTCTTGAGGAGGTAGTCCATAAAATAGCGATCCTGATGATCGTGGAGGGTGGCTTATTTGTTCCTTACCTGTTGGTCGCTTCTCAAGAATACCGGTAGCAACTATTCCTTGTCTTTCTTGTCCTGAGCGGTCGCACCCTGATTCTTATCGTCGTAAACGGAAAACTGTCCGCTGGGTCGCTTCAGCTTGATGGTGATCTCCATTTCTGGCTGATTAACTTGGTAATCCTGACCGAATGTTTGAAATCCCTGTGCTAGCACCTGAATCCGCAGGGTTCCATACGGCACACCGTCGAACCCGGTCCGGCCGTCCAAATCGGTTTTAAGCTGAAATCCCCCCCTTTCCTGCTTTCCTTCATCGACCGGATGCAGGACTACGCTAGCGTTGCGCACCGGCTTTCCGTTGTAATCCCGAATCACCAGAAACTTAAGTTCGGCACTCTTCTCGCCAGCCATGGTTGAGAGCGGCGACAACGCCATTACCAGTAAGAGCGAAACTGCAATTCGTCTCATAACAGCCTTCATTGTAAGCAGACCTAAACGAGATGTCACCGTGCTGCCTATAGATCCGGCCCACGAGTAGCTTCAGGCGGGCATCGTTGGGAAACCAGTGCTCCCGTAGCTTCCATGGGCGCCTAGACCCAACTTCGGACGCAAGGTCGTGTAACAGGCCAACCGCGCTTCGTGCCTCGTCCGAGTCAACTTGCGCTTGGGCTGGCGCTCTACGAGCTACACCGAAAGGGCCAGCAACTTGACAAGCGGGCGCTCAAGTTCTACAATTAGCACTCGCTGGGATTGACTGCTAGCAGGATCTCAGCATTCCCAGGCAAGACAGCAATTAACCAATAAAAACAAACAGTTACAAGGAAAGGAGTCCAATCTCTATGGCTAAATTGACCCCACTCCATGACCGCATTTTGGTGCGTCGCGTGGAGGAAGCTGAGACCACTCGCGGCGGCATTATCATCCCTGACACTGCCAAGGACAAACCGCAAGAGGGCGAAGTGATCGGCGTCGGAAAAGGTAAATCAAACGACGAAGGCAAAGTGTTTCCTCTGGCAGTTAAAGAAGGCGACCGGATCCTGTTCGGCAAATACGCCGGCACGGAAATCAAGATCGATGGTGAAGATTTTGTGATCATGCGTGAGGAGGAAGTCCTCGGCATCTTGACTGGCGCTGCCAAGAAGGAGACGGCCGGCGCCCGGCGTTGATCTGTCCCGGCAAGCCGAGCGCAATGGATGAGAAGGCGAGTTGGACATCCTAGCGCGACGCGAGCCTCCGAATTCCGCAGGCTCAGTCCTGCACCCAAATTTCATAAAGTGAGGAGATTCAAATTATGGCAAAGCAGATTGTTCACGGCGAGGAATCGCGGCAGGCGATTCTGCGCGGCGTCAACCTTTTGGCTGACGCGGTAAAGGTCACACTCGGGCCCAAGGGCCGCAACGTGGTTATTGAGAAGAAGTTCGGTTCTCCGACCATCACCAAGGACGGGGTTACCGTGGCAAAGGAAATTGAATTAAAAGAGCCTCTTGAGAACATGGGCGCTCAGATGGTTCGTGAAGTCGCCAGCAAAACGAGCGACGTCGCGGGCGACGGTACTACCACCGCCACCGTTCTAGCGCAATCGATTTACCGGGAAGGGGTGAAGACCGTCGCAGCTGGCGCCAACCCTATGGCCCTGAAGCGGGGCATCGAGAAGGCGGTTCAGGTAGTCTGTGGGAAGCTCGACAAGGAAGGCAATCGCGAGAAAGGTGATCTTGACAAGCTGTCGAAACCCGTTTCGGGTGACATGATCGCCCAGGTTGGCACTGTCTCGGCGAACAATGACGAGACAATAGGCCGGATCATTGCGGAAGCCATGAAGAAAGTCGGCAAGGATGGGGTGATCACTGTCGAGGAATCGAAGACCCTCGAAACCCAGCTCGAAGTGGTCGAAGGGATGCAGTTCGACCGCGGCTACCTGTCTCCCTACTTCGTGACCGATCCCGAACGCATGGAAGCGGCTCTCGAGAACGCCTACATTCTGATCCACGAAAAGAAGATCAGCTCAATGAAGGACCTGCTTCCGCTGCTCGAGCAGATCGCCAAGAGTAGCAAGCCGCTGCTGATTGTGGCAGAGGACGTTGAAGGCGAGGCGCTGGCGACCCTTGTGGTCAACAAACTGCGTGGCACGCTGCAGGTCTGCGCCGTCAAAGCTCCGGGCTTCGGAGACCGTCGCAAGGCTATGCTGCAAGATATCGCCATCCTAACCGGCGGCAAGGCCATCACCGAGGATCTCGGCATCAAGCTCGAGAACGTGCAGATGTCGGACCTTGGCCAGGCTAAAAAGATCACTATCGATAAGGACAACACGACCATCGTCGAAGGCAAGGGTAAGCACTCCGAGATCGAAGGCCGTGTGAAGGAGATCCGCAGCCAGATCGATAAGACCACCAGCGACTACGATCGCGAGAAGTTGCAGGAGCGCTTGGCGAAGCTGGTTGGTGGTGTGGCCGTGATCAAGGTGGGTGCCGCGACCGAGACTGAAATGAAAGAAAAAAAGGCTCGTGTCGAAGATGCCATGCATGCCACCCGTGCTGCAGTGGAGGAAGGCATCGTGCCCGGTGGAGGGGTTGCCTTGGCCCGCTGCGTCAAGGCTCTCGATGCCCTCAAGCTCGACAACGACGAACAGATCGGTGTCAACATCGTGAAGCGCGCGCTGACCGAGCCCCTGCGGCAGATTGCCGAAAACGCCGGCGAAGAGGGCGCGGTGGTCCTCGGCAAGGTGTACGATGCCAAGGACGCCAACTTTGGGTTCAACGCCCAGAGCGGCAATTACGAAGACCTGGTGAAGGCCGGCGTGCTCGACCCGACCAAGGTCGTGCGCACGGCGTTGACCAACGCCGGCTCCATCAGCTCGTTGATGCTCACCACCGAAGCTCTCGTGTCGGAAATTCCGGAAGAGAAGAAGGCTCCGGCAGGCGCCCCAGGCCACGGCGGCATGGGCGATATGTACTAAAGTGTACTGTGCCGGGCGGGACAGCCCGCCTGGCCCTTGCTCGTCTACCCACGTTCACAGGGACAAAGCTTCATGCGGCCTCGCTCGCCAGAGCGGGGCCTTTTTTTCTCCTTGAATCTCTGCGTTTATGTTTTGGCAGCGAAGCGCACGGCACTCTGACAAGCCGCCAGTTAAGATCCCCTGCAGTTTTGGAGGATTGAGGTGTCACACCTTTTTTTGACGAGGTCTCGGTGTCGCACTCAGCAACGGTAACAACTTACAGAGGCGCGCCTCATAATAAAATCTTCTCGAAATGTTATCTCGACGCGCCAAGACTTTTGAGGCCAAGCTGGAGAGTGACGGCACGCGTTTGAACTGGATTATCATCCGTGTGCCATTCGACGTTAACAAGCTGTGGGGTACTCGCGGGAACATACGGGTGAAGGGGCAGATCAATGGCTTCGCTTTTCGCACGGCCCTGTTCCCTACCGGCAAAGGCCGTCACATCATGATCGTGAATAAGCGTATGCAGGCAGGGGCACGGGTCCGTTCTGGAGATGTTGCCTGTTTCTGCCTGGGACCGGATTTAGAAGAACGCATTGCGACCCTTCCCCGTGAACTGAGACGTCTGTTAAGTCAAGATAAGTCCCTACTCCGCTGGTATGACGAGCTGAACCATTCGACGCGGAAGGCTATCGGAGACTGGATCGAACAGGTTAAGAGTCCCGAAGCCCGCCTCCGTCGATCTGAACAGATGGCCGAGCGTCTACTGGAAACCATGCAAGCAGAGCAAGAATTGCCTCCGCTTCTGCGCCTCGCCTTTGCGCGCAATCCTCGCGCCGCGGCGGGATGGGAGCAGATGAGCGTGTCTCGCCGGCGTGGGCATCTGCTTGGCATTTTTTATTACCGCAATCCCGCCGCTCGCGCGCGTCGTATCGCCAAAGCTCTGGACGATGCCTCTAATGTCGGGGAAAAAGGCCTTTGTTGAGTGTCCTGTGCGCCGCTGCGATGTCGCATTCTTGGGTAGGGACAGCCCTACGACGGTAAGGCGATGGTTTCCGAGTCTGCACTTGGTCAGAAACGCCGTCGCGTGAGTTGCCACTGTGCTCGAACTTTGAGGCAAAATGAATTGTTCCGGAGCGCTTGCAACATTCCGGCGCCTCTATATCAGAACTACTTGATTGCGGCGCGGCATTCTGCAACCCCACTTTGTCCGCCCCAAATTCATTGGAGGTATAAACACGACATCTCTTGTTCTTACGTCGGCATCGAAGCTACCGCTGGACATTGTGCCCAGCACCAGCTCAGCCAAGGAGATTTAGCATGCGAAAACACGGGATCGGAGGGCTAATTGCCCGCCAGCAATGGATGAACCCTGCCGAAAAAACTCTGCAGAAAGTCACGCATAGTGCCTTCCGCTTCAGCGGCGGTCAAAAACTTAAGAATCTTCTGCACGGTACGTGGCTAGGGCATCCTCTGCATGTTGTTCTGACCGACGTTCCCATCGGTGCCTGGACCGCGGCCGTCGTTTTCGATGCTGCCGAATCAATGAGCGGTCGACGCGCGTACCGTTTCGCGGCAGATGCCGCGGTCACGGTTGGCTTGGTTGGTGCCATAGGCGCTGCGGCAACCGGGTTAACCGATTGGCAGGATATCGATCCTCCGGCTCGGCGCATTGGGTTAGTTCATGGCTTGCTCAACCTCATGAGCGCAACTTTGTTCGGCAGCTCTCTAATCGCTCGTAGGCGCCGTTCGCGCTCGAGTGGCCGCGACTTGGCTGCCCTGGGGTACGCCCTATCAATGATCGCCGCGTACCTCGGAGGCAACCTGGTTTACGAAGAGAAAATCGGCGTAGATCACAGCTCGGCCGAGAGATTGCCCGACGATTTTGCGCGCGTGGCAAACGAAGCCGATGTGCCCCCCGGTAAGCCTATCCGCGCCGAGCACAAAGGAACTCCTATCGTTCTGATTCGCCGGGGCTCTGACATCTACGCCTTGGGTGAGACCTGTGCGCACCTTGGGGGCCCGCTGTCTGAAGGGGAACTTGAGGGCGATAGGCTACGCTGCCCGTGGCCCGGCTCGCGCTTTTCTGTTTATGATGGGCACGTAGTCGATGGCCCAGCCGTTCATCCCCAGCCCTGCCTCGAGGTACGCCTTAGGAATGGCGACATAGAAGTTCGGAGATCCAATTGCCGGACCAGTGAAGATGATAAGAAATCGCGTCCGGATATTGCCGGCACGCTGCTGCGCACCGGGTAGCTGCAGCGACCCGCGAAGCAACGTACTTCCCGTTCAGCCAGGTGTTTTCCACCAGGGCGCAGGACGAGAGCTTATGTTTCACTCTCTCGGCGATTGCGTGGGACGATGTATGGCCCAAACATTCGGACGTGACGCTACTCGAAGAAGGGATCGGTTTTGTCGCTAAAAGCATCCCTGAACTGGTGCTAACAGGATGGAATCCGGTTGCGTGATGATGAAGCCTATCTAGTGTGGGTCTTGGTCGAACAGCTCAAGAAGAAGCTCTTCAACGACTGGGCATGAAATTAGAAGCGCAATCCCTAGCAGGGTGGCTCGCAGGATAATCATGCTGCTCATTGTCTCTGTCAAAAGGGAGTGTTGCAAAAACCCGCCGTAACCGGACAATCCTCAAGAGGTTACTTCTGTAATCTGGGTCACGGGTGCCGTTGAAAGTCGAAAGCACGTATGTGTCACATTTTGTTTGCCTACTAGCCAATTGAGAGTTCGCCATCTTGCTCACGCCGCCCATAGTTGCTTGGTGACTCACGAATCATGCCCATCGGCGTTTTCGCCCGCGATAACCAACCATGAAGACCTAATGAAGGTGCCGAACCTTTTTGCGGCCTGTTGTTGGCACGCTCCAGACGCTTTCGGCACGTCGAGGCAGTCGAAATCGGGATTTGGTGCACAATAGAACTGGAGGCTGGCGATGACAAAAAGCAAGTCCTAACGCTGGTTGAGGATTACGTCGAGGGCTACGGTGCTGGTGCTCTTTCAGGCACTGCAGATGGTTGGACATCCGAGCGATGCCATTTGCCCCAACAAAAAGTCTGGAGAGATCCTACGAA
>JAFATF010000481.1 GCA_019244045.1 Acidobacteriota bacterium | reverse complement strand
CGCTGGTCAATACCACGTCTGCCACCTTGGGAGGAACTCTAAGCAACCAGGAAATCAATGGCCTACCGCTGAATGGGCGCAATTATGAGAACCTGCTGCAACTCCGTCCGGGTGTAATGCGCTATCCCGGGGGCGGGTTTTCTACCACCAGTGCGAATGGTCTGCGTGCTGAAGACAATGCTTACCTGGTTGATGGGCTATTCAACAGCGAGCCTTACTCCGGGCAGGCCATTATCAATGGTGCCGGCGTCGCCGGTGATTCGGCCACTATTCTGCCCATCGACTCAATACAGGAATTTAACGTTCAGCAGAATCCTCCTGCCGAATACGGGTGGAAACCCGGCGCGGTCGTAAATGTTGGCCTGAAGGCCGGCACAAACACTGTGCACGGCACCGCATTCGCCTTTGGCCGTGATGGAGTAATGGATGCGCGCAACTATTTCAATGTGGCGCCGGCGCCAAAGTTACCAAGAACCTTGGAACAGTTCGGAGGAAGCTTGGGCGGCCCCATGGTCAAAGACAGGCTCTTCTTTTTCGGGTCCTATGAAGGTCAGCGCTACGATGTGGGGAATTCGTTCGGGGGAGTAACCAGCCCCTCGATGGTGCCGATGCTGTCCAATGGCACCTGCCTGTTTCTTACCTCGGGTGATTGTGCCGATAGCATACCTGATGTGGTTGCTGATCTACAGGCCGGTGGAATGGCCATCAGTCCAGCGAGCTTGAGCGTTGCCGGATGCGCACAGTCCGGTGGAACCGTCACCTGCAACGGCTCAGGATTTCCGCTGAACAATAATCCGAGCATCTCGATTACCAACGGCTTTGACAACAACGTCGGCGTCGACAACTTCATCGGTAAAGTCGATTACAAGCTCAGTGACCGTCATACCATTGACGGGATGTACTTCTTCGGAAACAATTCCGGCACGGTCGAAGATTTTCCTGAGCTGCAGCGAAAATGGCTCTCTATTATTCATACTCGGGCGCAGGTCGTGGGTGGCAACTGGATCTGGGTTCCCAGCGCGCGTTGGGTCAATGAGGCGCGTTTCGGCTACAATCGTCTGTATCAACCGACTCTGCCTGGAGATATCAACAACCCTGCCTCTGCCTACGGCCTGAACACCGGGGTAAGCGGCCCGTTTACCGGCGGACTCCCACGCATATCTTTCGGCGGTCACTTCTTCCCCGGATTGGGGGGATTTAAGTGGCCGAAGTTCCAGGGGCCCGACCGCATTACCCAGTTCGTCGATCACATCTCATACACCGCCGGCAAGCATGCGGTGATCTTGGGCGGCGAACTCCATCGCAACGATGTGACTAATGCCGCCTACGGCAATGCCAGAGGCAGCATCACTTTTCTGGGCGGCACCTTTATGAGTCCGCTGAACGCGACTATCGCCTCTTCGCCGCTGGAGGATTTTTTCGCGGGCGCGCCCTTCAAAGCGTCCGTCGAGTTGGGAAACCCGAGATTGCAGCTGCACAACTGGGAATATGCCCTCTTCGTGCAGGACGACTGGCGAGCGGCAAAAAATCTGACTCTCAATCTCGGCCTGCGGTCCGAATACAGGACGGTTGTTCAGGAGGCACAGAACCATCTGGGGAACTTCGATCCGAACCTTGGACTGGTGCAGGTGGGCAGACAGATCAGTCGCGTCTATGAGCCCGATCATACGAACTTTGCTCCTCGCCTCGGCTTCGCCTGGGACACGCGCGGCAACGGCCGCACCGTTCTGCGGGCCGGCGGAGGACTGATTTATGAGACCGTAAACTGGCAGTCCTTCATTGCCTTCAATAATTCGTTCGGCTTGGGCAACGTTCCAACTGGAGCCATCATTGATGCCGCTGGTGACACGGCCGGAGGATCCATTACCACCGGCAACATCACGGTGTTCCCCACTCCACCTTGGGATAACGGCCCCATTTACGGCAATGTGGGTACGAGCACAATCAACTGCTTTAACAGTCCATGTGCCATTATGACCGTGGCGCGCCACCTGCGTACCCCGCGAGTGTGGATGTGGAACCTCAGCTTAGAACATGCATTCACGCCCAACCTGTCGCTCGAAGCCGCTTACGTCGGCAACCATGGCAGTAAACTGATGGGCATTCGTGACATAAATCAGGCTGCGCTTGGAATCGACTACTCAAGCGTGTGCACGGCTGACCCCAATTGTGAGCAGGATTCGCGACCCTTTAACGCCAAGTTCCCCTACCTCAGCAATATCTTTCAGATGGGCAACGTGTACCGATCCAACTATAACGGTTTGCAGCTTAGTTTGACTTCGCGCAACTTTCACGGACTCAATATGGTGGCGGGGTACACTTACTCCCATTCTCTGGATGATGTGGGAGCGAACTGGGATTTCGGCGCCGGTTATGGGTTGCCGCAGGATTCGACGAACCTGGGTAGGGAATATGCCAGCAGCGATTTCGATACCCGTCATCGCCTTACCCTGTCGCTGACCTATGCCATTCCCGGAAGGAAGGGGGCGGCACAGATGCTCGAAGGCTGGGAAATCAATACCATCGCCACCCTTGCCAGCTCACAGCCTTGGGGTCCCATTGATCTCGGAAGTGATATTGCAGGCATCGGAAACTTACCGGTTAGCCCTCCGCAAAGCACCCCTATTCGCTGGGACTTTTTCGGTAAGCCATCCGACTTTCAATCAAGCTCAGTTCCACTGCCTTTCTTTCCCGGCACATCGAATAGCGCCTGTGCCTCGCGGGCCCTGTCGCTGGACGGCGGAAATAGTTCCGGCCCAGCCGATCAGTCATTGGCCACCTGGGGCTGCTACGCCAAGGGAAAATCCATCATGATTCCACCGCCACTCGGCCAGTTCGGAAGCATGCGCCGTAATCTTTTTCCCGACTCTGGTTTTCGCAACTTGGACTTTGCAGTGGCGAAAAACTGGGTCTTGGGCGAACGTTTGCGTGCTCAATTCCGCGCTGAGCTGTTTAATATCCTTAATCACCCGAACTTTGCTAATCCCTACGGCGGGCAGAACGGCTTCGGTTTGAATGATCCCTCAGCCAGCGGATTCGGTTGTGGATGCGCAACCCCGGATGTGGCTGCAGCAAATCCGGTCATTGGCTCGGGGGGAAGTCGCGCTGTACAACTCGCACTGAAATTTATTTTTTAGGTGCACCACGCGCAAAAGGAGTCGGCGAGAGACGAAACGTAACTGGGTAGTCGATGGGGCTAGATCCCCCGCTGCGGCCGACAAGACCGCGAATCTGGAAGGTGACGTTTTTCTCCGTTAACTGGCTGTATCACACGCATAGGATATCCGGCGTGTGCAGATACGTTCTGCTCGGAAGCAAAACTCTTGGCCGCCCTGCAAATTTGCAGCTTGTAGGAGACAAGCAAAGTCGGAGGCGCGAAGGTAAGAACTGACGACAACCTCGAAACCATCGCCGTGAAACATCATGACGCCGGGGAAGAAACAGGCAAGTGCACTCAGCGCTAGCCTCGAGGTTGAGGACAAGGCATCTGAAGAAAGAATTGGCATTGGCAGCGCAGAAGTTATGCTACCCGCGATCACAACTACTGCACTTCTCCTGGCAAGATTTCTGCGATGTAGATGGCGAAAGCTTCCAAAGATAAATGAGATAAATCGGGACCTGCCTCGGCTCCATTTGCCGTCACTAACGTTTTTGCCTTTGCCGACGGCAACCCTTGTGGCCGCAGATCGAAGCTGCTTTTGTGCGGCTCGGACGACATGTTAAGAACCACCAGGACGGTTTGGTCTTTATACTTCCGCAAATACGAGAGTATGCTCGGGTCGTCCTGCTTCAGAGGTATATATTCGCCATCCAGCAGCGCCGGATTCTGGTGACGCAAGGCTAGAATTTTCCTATAGAACTGGAGAACCGAGTCGTTCTGTGCAAGCTCTGTGGCCACGTTGTGAGTCTTGTAGCTGTCAGGCACAGGGAGCCAGGGACGGGCTCTGCTGAAGCCTGCATTGATCGTGCTGCTCCATTGCATGGGAGTACGCTCGCCATCTCGGCCTTTCTCCTGAGGCCAGCCGGTGATGCCGATCGGATCTTTGACATCTTCCTTGCGTTGGGGATCGTTATTCGTCATTCCGATCTCTTCACCGTAGTACATGATCGGCGTGCCCCGCAGTGTGAGGTAGAGAGCCGCCATCAGTTTGGCGATGGCTTCATCATGCTGACCATCACCGTAACGGACGTAGGATCGCGGATTGTCATGGTTGCCGAGAACATAAACCGGCCAGCCGCCTGCGGTGTCGACCGCGGCAATCTGCTTGCGGAACTCAGGCGCGGAAAGCTTATCTACCTTCATGAACATAAAGTCCATGGGCATCTGCAATTCGTTATTGTGCGTACCGTAGTACTGCCGCAATTCATCAATGTTCTCGGTATAAGCCTCACCGATCAGCACAGCTTGGTACTCATCGGCCACCTGACGCAGACCACGCAGCACTTGGTGTACTTCGGGCAATTTCTTGTTGTATTTGTCTTCCATGTTGGGATCGCCATATTTGTTGGTTCCGGGCAGGATTGGATTGTCCCGCAAGGCGGGATCTTCAAAGAGCGTATCGACGGCATCCAGACGGAAACCAGCCACGCCGCGCTTGTACCACCAGCGGCTTACATCAAACATGGCGCTCTTCACCTGGGCATTGCGCCAGTTTAGGTCAGGCTGTTGCATGTAAAAATAGTGGTAATAATATTGATCAGTTTTGGGATCGAATTGCCAGGCAGAGTGGCCGAAGGTCGATTGCCAGTTGTTTGGGGGTTGTCCCGGTCCCTTGCCATCCCTATATATATACCAATTCCTATGCGCCGCCTCACGTGAGGAACGCGAATCGATAAACCAGGGATGGCGGTCGGAGGTGTGATTGATCACAAAATCGAGAATGATTCGGATATTGCGTTTCTTTGCCTCCGCTGCCAGACGGTCAAAGTCGGCCAGCGTACCATACATGGGATCAATATTTTCGTAGTCGGAAACGTCGTAACCAAAATCTACCTGTGGCGACGGAAAGCATGGACTGATCCAGATCGCATCCACCCCCAACTGCTCGAGGTAATCGAGCTTCGAGGTGATGCCATTCAGATCGCCGATGCCGTCCTCGTTGGTGTCGGCATAGCTGCGGGGATAAATCTCGTAAAATACGGCATGCTGCCACCATTGGTGACCTTCGGAATCAACCGCCTGTGGGGCAGCGAAGGCTAGGAGCGCGGGGGCGAAGACTGCGCAAATCAGCCATAAAATCAATCGATCGCCCCGCCCCCTCGGCCAACCCATGCATTCAGTTGCAGAATGCCCCCGGACTGGCCTGTTAGTTTTTCTTGCGCAGCTGCATCGAGATCTTGGCATGAACATACTCTTGACTCCCTGTGCCCGAAAAGACCACTCTCATACGGGCCCGATTTCCGCCTCCCTCAATGGTGGCGCCATCGATACGCAAAATCTGCTCCGAATTCCATAAGCCGAACTCGTACGTATGCCCCTTGCGACCTGACAAAATCAGCTCTAGCGCGCAGCCGTCCGGAGTCCAGGACTCGGAGACTACCCGCAATCCCTGGCTTCTGCTGCCCAGCGATGGCAACTCAGGGTCAAAAAATAACCCGAAGTCGTTCCTGACAAAAATACGCAAACTGCTAAAGCCAGGGCTTAAGGGAATGACTACCGTTGCATGCTGATCAAAAGAGCTCTTCTCCACATGAAGGGTGAGCCTTCTCCCGTTTATTTCTGCAGCGGCGACGCGGGCATGCAGACTTACGGCGGGAGAAAACCGAAGCGTGCACGGTCCGGAACCGGAACGTTTGATGTCAACGAGGATTGCCCCCCCCCGGCGACGATACTGCAAGCGGATTTTGCAAGACCCGGCGATCATATTGTCAACCCCGAAATCCGACCAATTGTACGGAAGGTGCGGTGCGAGCGTGATAGTGTGCGAGAGTGCGTCGCTCGTCAGTCCCAACATGCCGATGAGCAAGGGGCTGACCACCATGGCGGCCGACCAGATTTGGTGCGGGGAACTGGTCGACAGAGGCTCAAAATAATCTCCCGACAAAACCTCCGTCACATGTCCCAGTGAGCCGGTGAGGGTAAGTTGAGCGTTGGCGTACAAGTTGAAATACGCCGGGAGAGCGCGATGATAGTGATATTCGGCCACCGCTGCCCATCCTGTAAATAAGGGCCACACGGCGCCGAAGTGGTATCCGCCCGGATCGTACCGCGGATCTTGGGAAGAAATGATTCTCATGCCCCAATCAGTTTCCTGATCCCAGTCGGCGAGAAAATTCAGGGTGGATTCGGCCTTGGCAGCATCCAGCAATCCGAACCACATCGGAACCGTCGACAGAACGCTGGCTATTTCGATTCGCCTCCCGCTACTATCAAGGGCGAAGCTGAACAGCTTCTTGTCGGCTGACCAGAAAGCCTGGTTGATTTCAACCTTGCTCTGCTCAAAATCTTGTGCAAAGCCATTCTGCCTTTGAAGCCCAGTCGCGAGACTAGCCAGGGCATGAAGAGCCTCGGCCCCTAATCCGCTTTGGTAGAGTTCCGTTCCGACCGGCAGCAAGGGACCACCCTCTACCCATCCATGCCCGAAGCCTAAATTCTGCGGCAGGCCCCTTCTGTCATAGGTGGAGCGCAGGAATTTGTGGGCTGTTGTAAGCGTCTCCCAATGTTCACGCGCCCAATTCAGGTCGCCGCTATGGCTGACATAGTCGTTCGCGGCGATGACATAGAGCGGCGTAGCGTCGACCGAGGCGTAAGCGTACGGGTAAGCGGTAAACCAGGGCAGGAGACTGGCGGATTGGGAAATTTCATGTGGAATTTTTCCATCGCTGCGCTGGTATTTGGCCAGAAATTCAAGGCTTTCACGAACCCGTGCGAAATCGCCTTGGGCGTCCAAGGCAAGGTCGGTCCATAGCGCGTCTCGTCCAAAGAACCAGGCAAAGCCCGGCCGCTGACCACCTCCCGACGTGCGATAACCGGCAACAAGACCGGCCCCCAGATAGGGATTCACCACCTTGCCTTGCGCCATGCTGATTCGAGCCCAGTCATACGCTTGCTCGAGCTGTCGATTAGGCAGGTGGAGCGTGACGGTGCTCGCCAGATACTCTTGGTAATAATCGGACGAATCACGCAGCAGCTCGTCATGTAGACGAGTTAGTCGCTGATAGGTGGTCTCGGCGTCAGACGGGCCTTCAACAGAAGCGGCAATGATGATGGTCCGATTGGCTGTCCCCCTGGGAATGGGCTCAAGCAGAAAAGAACTGACGGACGAAGCCGAATAATTTGTGGCGTATTCCCGGTCGGACAATCGTGCACGGGGTGAGCCTACCAGGGCAGCGAATCTTTTCTGCTCTTCGCCCAAGGAGAATGCCGCGAGCGTAGAGTTCCATTGGCTATAGGTGCCGCCCAGGGAGGCAGGCCACTCCAGCTGGAAGTCGCGTTTAAATGCCGCTTCGATTTCGATCGGCTCTGCGGTCGTGACCTCCAGCTCGATTATCGCGCCCGCCTCATGGAGGGGAACCGATAAAGTTTCCTGTACGCGAAAGGTATCGCTTGCGTACGTGATAATCGATGCTTCAGGCCGCACGGTTAAGGTTCTGGCCAAGGACTCGGCAGGCAGCGCGCGGCCATCAGCATGAAAGATCAGATGGAAATCACCAAGGATCTTTAAGGGATAGACCCAGGCCTCAAATCGACCGCTCTCGTCGCCGAACAGAGCGGCACGGGTGCCTACGGTGGGCAAAAACTCCCAGCTGCGGATTGGTCGCGATAACTCGAGCGAGGTGTCGGAAACTTGCCCGGCGAGCACCCAAGGCGCGAACAGCACCACGATCGCGACCAACAAAACTTTGCTTTGGCCCGTGGGCATGTTGTTAGCCGACCGAGGACGGCTGGCGATTGATGAGGTACTATAGAAAAGCAATCGCGAATTCTAGCATGAGCAACTTAGGGCGGTAGCAGGCTCTTGTCTACATCACGCCGCGAATTTCTGCGATCCCTGAGCCGGTGCGCGCTGGTTCTTCCTCTCGAGGGCGTGCTCGCGCTTGCTCGTCCCAGCCGGCTGTCGCGTCCGATTGCGACCCGTTCCCCGTCTCCGGCAGCGAACAAGTTAGGCGTAAGTTTCACCAATGTGGCCCAACAGGCCGGGCTCAACGTAAAAACTTTCTTCGGAGGAGAACACAAGAATAAGTATCTGCTCGAAACCACCGGATGCGGGATCGCATTTTATGACTACGACAATGATGGCTGGCTCGACATTTTCGTAGTGAATGGATCGCGACTCGAAGGCTTTGCCAAAGGGGAAGAACCCATTTGCCACCTTTTCAAAAACAACCGCGATGGCACCTTCACCGATGTCACCGCCAAGGCCGGGCTCGGCCGCTCCGGTTGGGGCCAGGGAGTTTGCGTTGGCGATTATGACAACGACGGGTTCGATGACCTTTATGTCACTTATTACGGAAAGAATGTCCTCTACCATAACAACGGAGACGGCACCTTTACCGATGTAAGCGATAAAGCAGGAGTGGCAGGGAAAACAACTCGCTGGGGCACCGGATGCGCATTCGTTGACTACGATCGCGACGGTTACCTCGACCTTTTTGTAGCCAATTACATCGCGCTCGATCTTAAGACGGCGCCCACCCCGGAATCCGGGCCTTGTCTCTACAAGGGAGTCATGGTGGCCTGCGGGCCGCCCGGCTTGGAGGGCGATACGAACATCCTGTACCACAATAATCGCGACGGCACGTTTAGCGAAGTATCCGAGGTTGCCGGCGTAACCCTGGCGAATGGCACCTACGGGCTGGGTGTTCTTACCGCCGATTTCGACAACGATGGCTGGCCCGACATTTACGTGGCGAACGATTCAACGGCAAGCCTGCTTTATCAAAACAAGAGAAACGGCAAGTTTGTTGATGTGGGTATGGAGGCAGGCTGCGTGCTGAGCGCCGATGGTAAACCCCAGGCCGGCATGGGCGTCTCGGCGGCCGACTACGACCTGGACGGCAATTTGGATATCGTCAAGACCAATTTCGCCGGTGACACACCATCGCTCTATCACAATCGTGGCCATGGCAATTTCGAAGACACGACCTTCAGCGCCGGTCTGGGAGCGCATACTCAATATCTGGGATGGGGCGTTGGATTCCTGGACATGGACAATGATGGTTGGCCCGATATCCTCATCTGCAACGGCCATGTCTATCCCGAGGTGGAGCAGCTGAAGACCGAAGCTGGATATCCGCAGCGCAAGCTGCTCTACAAGAACCTACACAACGGCCATTTCGCAGATGTTTCGGAAATCGGCGGCGATGGCCTTTCGACGCCTTATGCATCACGTGGCTGCGCTTTTGGCGATTTCGATAACGATGGCGACATCGATGTAGTAGTCAATGCCATCAACGACTACCCTCAACTGCTGCGCTGCGATTCAGGCCTGGACAACCACTGGATCAAGGTCAAGACCATTGGCACAAAATCCAACCGCAGCGGCATCGGCGCCCGCATCCAATGCGTGACTCACCCGCCGGGAGAAACAAAACCTCATTCTCAGATCGACGAAGTTCGCAGCGGTGGCAGCTACATCTCGCAGAATGATCTGCGTGTTCACTTCGGAATCGGAAAAGCCGAAAGAGTCGATCTTCTTGAGATCCGCTGGCCCAGCGGCCAGATCGACACTCTCACGGACATCAAGCCCAACCGGGTGCTCTTCGTCAAAGAGGGGACGGGCATCATCCGCACTGCGTTCTTCTCTTCGAAAATCGACTAGGCATCCTCTCGGTGAGGTGCCAGACCCGGTTGCGCCTCTCCTCGGCAAGGTCAGACCGGCTCCTGATCCTCTGATCCCGGGCGAGTACGGGTTCGCCGAGCTTGGCCTTAAACGCCTTCTTGCGCAAGCGCAAGGGGGCACGCCGCGAGAAACCGGTTTTTGCCGCCGGCATCGCCCTACGGCAGTGTCCCGGGATGTAAATCGAAGAATGTCCCGGGGATTGGAAAGAGGCAGGCATTACTGCTTGATGCTCTCGAGCAGCTTCCTTTCGGCCTCGCTGGGCGGCTCAAACCTCCCGCCTAGATATTTAGCCAGAAACTCTTCGCTCGCGGCATTAAAGGCCATGCGATTTTGCGGCCGGGCAAATCCGTGTCCCTCGTCCGGAAACACGTAATACTGAACTGGTTTGTGGTTCTTGCGCATGGCGGCGACGATCTGATCGCTCTCCGCTTTGTTAACCCGAGGATCGTTGGCCCCCTGGCCGATCAGCAACGGCGCCTTGATCTGCTCCGCTTTGAACAGCGGTGATTGCGACTTCAAGAATTCTTCATCCTCGCCCATGCGCCGGTGGAAGATCGCCACAAAAGTGGACCAGTAAGGAGGAATGGTTTTCAGCAGCGTGTTGAGATTGGACGGGCCAACAATATCCACGCCGCACGAGAACGCATCTGGCGAGAAGGCCAGTGCCGCCAGGGTGGCGTAGCCTCCATAACTTCCCCCCATGATGCAGATCTTTGTGCGGTCCGCGACGCCCTGCTTCACTGCCCACTCTTCCCCGTCCAGCAGGTCGGTATGCATTGCTCCCGCCCACTGCCGGTCGCCGGCATTCAAATATTTTTTTCCGTATCCGGTAGATGCCCGGAAATTGGGTTGCAGGACCGCGTATCCACGGTTCGCCAGCCACTGGGCGTAAGGATCGTATCCCCACGCGTCACGCCCCCAAGGGCCGCCGTGCGGAAGCACGACCAGGGGCAGGTTTCGGGCGTCCACGCCTGCGGGGCTGGTCAGGTAGCCGTAGATCAGCATCCCATCCCGCGCGGTGTATTCAATGGGCCTAACTTTCGCGAGTGTGTACTTCTCCAGATCCGGCCGACTGCTGAATAGCACCGACGCTTTTTTCGCGCCTCGTTCGTACAAGTAATAGTAGATAGGCGCGTCGTCGCCTTCGAAGGTCACTACCCAGCGGTCATCCGCTAAGTCGCGGCTGATGTTGCTGATATCGGCATCGCGCAGCTTCTTGAGTGCCTCATAATCGGCCTTGAGGGCAGGGTCAAGGATCTGAAAATCGCGCCGCTCGCGCAGGAATACCACCGCTTCTAATTTGTGGGTCCGGGGCTGGGTCACGAGGAACGAAACGTCGAACTGCGGATCTTGGGCAACGACCGTTCGTTTTCCCGTTGCAAGATCCACCGCCAGCAGCCGCGCGGCATTGGCCTCGAGCGAGGTGATGACCCAGAGCGCGTGGTTGTCAGGTGAAAAATCCACGATCACTCCCAGGGTTTCTTCCGGTCCCCACTTCATGAGCTCGCGCCAGGATGATTTGGCATTGTTGCGCACGCGAATGAGTGTGCCTCCATCGGGTGTGGTCACCTGTGCCGCCCTCACCTGGAGGTCGTGATCGGCCTGCCAGCTCAGCACATCCCCCGGATTTTCCGTGTCCAGCGCCAGCTGGCCGGTGTTCAGGTTGACGCGGTAAACGTCAAACAGTTTCGCATCGCGCTTGTTCAGCTGGATCAAAATTGAATCGGGATGCGAGGGCTCGAGGGCTACGATGTCGGCGCGCACTTTCGCAAACGGGGTCAGGTCCTTGGTTTGCGTGCTGGCCACATTGGTTTGATATACCCGCCAATTTTCGTCACCGTCCTGATCTTGCGTATAGAGAACGTTTTTCGAATCGTACTGCCAGGAAAAATTCCGGATGCCGCGTTTGCGGTCGTGGGTAATGACACGGTCATCAGTCTTGCCCAGCGTCCGCACCCAGACATTTAGGACCCCTTGTTCCGGCGCCAAATAGCCCAGCGTCCTGCCATCGGGCGAAATCTCTGGTGATGAGCGCTCCGGGTTTCCAAATAGCACTTTTCGCGGAATCAAGGACTCGGGCGCCTGCGCCCATGCCTGGAATGTGGGTAGCAGAAAAATGAGGAGCGCGGTAACTCTCAGTGTTTTCATGACGTCGCCTCCCGGACGTACAAAATGGTACCCATGCTCAACTGCAATGCCCATGGACGTCTGCCTCCCCTGGGCGGGCAATGAAGGGCTTTTTCCTAATCACTGTGCCAACCTAGGATGGTGGCCACCGGTGGCAGAGTACCGACCGGAGCTATTATTTCTTGGTAGCGTCGCTGGCCGCCACTCCCGAACCTTCTTTGATGGTGCGGATGCCATCAATTGCCAGCCCCGCAAACTCCTCCGCAACTCCATCAGGCCAGCGCACCTGGATCAAATCCAGTCTTGCTGCACTGCCCAGCCCGAAATGCAGTCGCATGTCGCTTTGCGAGATATAACTTCCCCCACTGCGCACCTCATCGACCAGGGCGCGCTTGCCGGCTTTGACCCTGACCCGCGTTCCGATTGCATCCCGATTCGATCGCGTCCCGACCATCTTGAGTTCGATCCAATGATTAGCCGAGCGCACCTCATTGACCAGCAGGCTTGGCGCAGCACTCATGTTGCTGATCACGACCGAAAGCCGCCCGTCATTCCACAAGTCGCCCACCGCTAAACCGCGCGACGATGCGGCGGTGGTAATTGCCGGTCCGGCGCTGGCAGAGATGTCACTAAAGGTGCCATTACCATTGTTGTGATACAGGATGCGCGGCTCCTGGAAACTGCTGCCCAGGTGATACTTGTCTACTTCGGGATACACGTGACCGTTAGCCAAGATCAAATCAGGCCAGCCATCATTGTCGAAATCGAAAAACATCGTTCCCCAGCCGAGATATTGCGTATGCAGTCCCAGTCCAGCGGCAAACGTTGCATCTGTGAAAGTTCCATCCGGATTATTGCGGTATAAAGTGGATGTGTCGTCGGAAAAGTTGGTTTTGAAAAGGTCAATGCGCCCATCGCCGTCAAAGTCCCCGGCAGTGATCCCCATGCCTGCCTGCTCGCGCCCGTCTTCGTTGAAGGCAGCACCCGCCGTGACCGCCACGTCAGTAAAAGTGCCATCATGATTGTTGTGATACAGAATGCTGGGTGTGCTGTCGCACGCGACATAAATGTCGGGCCAGCCATCGTCGTCGAAATCGAGGGTGACCACGCCTAGCGAGTAATGCCCATCGGTCTGATCGATGTGCGCCTTGACCGTGACATTCTCAAATTTTCCATTCCCTCGATTGTGATAAAGGATATTTTTCGCCCCCGGCAGTCCGCGTGGCCCGCACATCACCGGCGCGCCTTTCCAGATGCACGATGCCCTCTCTCCTGGCGCTGGCGCGGTGGAGACATCAAAATCCACATAATTCGTTACTATCAGATCGAGCAGGCCGTCGCGATCGTAGTCGACGAAGGCGCATCCCGAGCCCCAGGCTTTTCCCGAGCCCGCCACTCCCGCATCTTCGCCGACTTCGACGAATACGCCCTTTTCGTTGTGGTACAGGCGATTTTTTCCGTTATAGGTGACGTACAGGTCTTCCCAGCCATCGTTATCGTAATCTCCCACGCAAACGCCTTGACCCCAGCCGGTCGCCCTGAGCCCACTGGCGACGGTTACGTCCGTAAAGGTCCCATCGTGGTTGTTGCGATAGAGATGGTTAGTGGGTGCTTTTTCCGTCGGGAAGCCTTCAAGAGTCGTTCCGTTTACAATGAAAATGTCGGGCCACCCATCATTGTCATAGTCAAAAATGGCTACGCCCGTGCCGGTCGTCTCAATAATGTATTTTTTTTTATCGATGCCGCCAAAAACCGTGGTCATGGTGAGACCGGCCTTTTGAGCGACATCGGTGAAGTGCGCAAGCCGAGTGGGGTTCGACTGCTCGGCCGCGAACGACCCGGCCACGCCGATCGCGGCCCCCAGCCCGATCACGACGAGATAGCGACGGATGTTGAGCTTGGAAAAACTCCGGGAACTCATGTGCCCTTGTCATCCTATTGCGCGGTTTGAACTTCGGTCAAATCTCGTCGACTGCCCGACGGGCGCCGAAAGTAGTAAGATCTTAACTACGTCTTGAGCCGGCAAACCGAGCTCTTCTTCCCGGGCCTGAAGTGTCTCGAACGATTCTGAAAACTCTTCTCGCCTTTTCCCTCAGCGCGGCTGCGGCGATCGCGCAACAAAAAGATATTTCGCGCCCTCGTGCGCTTTACCAAAAAGGCGTTGCTCAGCTGGAGAAAGGCGACTTGGTTGGGGCACAAGCGACCTTCGAGAAATTGGTCCGGTCGTATCCACGGAATGAGCACGCCCATAACTCTCTGGGGTGGGTGCTGCTGCAGGAAGGCCGGCCCGGCGATGCCATTTCACATCTTCGAATCGCCCTAAAGATTAACCCGAAGCTGGCCGATGCCGAGTTGAACCTGGCCACCGCGCTCGGTGCGTCAAACAGCTTCTGTTGCTGTGCCCAGACGGATCCAAGCTCATCGTGCAGTTCCGGGCGCGAGGGGTCGAGCTCTGTGGCGATTCGCAACTCGTCACTGGCACCCTTTAGATCCCCAGAGAAGCTCAGGATGCGACCTAGGATGCGATGTGCTTGGGCGTTTTTGGGCTCGAGCTCGAGGGCATTGTGCGCTCGATTGACGGCTTCCGCCAGCTCTCCTTTTTCGCCGAGCGCGGTGGCCAGGTTCAACTCGGCATCGGCCAGCTTCGGGTTAATCTTTAGGGCGATTCGAAGATGCGAAATGGCATCGCCGGGCCGGCCTTCCTGCAGCA
>JAFATF010000475.1 GCA_019244045.1 Acidobacteriota bacterium | reverse complement strand
CTTGCACAAGAGCGCTGCGCCGAAAACGATTCAACCGTTACCTGCTGTCCAGGTCTCACTTCCCTCTGCTACTTCTTCTGAAGCTCCTGAAAACAGCGAGCTGTAGAAAGCTATAAGGAAACAGTGCCTGTCGGCTGCCTATGATCGGGCAGCCACTTTTTTGTGTGCGCCCGGCAGGGTGCATTCACTTGAGGGTGAAAGTCCCTTATGAACCCGGCAGGGGGAATCGTTAGCCGGACGGCAAGGGTGTCCATCGCGAGGTGGAATCTGAAGGAAGCCGCAGGCAAAACGCTGGTCCGACGCACAGAAACCACATACGAGGCGGCAAGGCTGGATGAGAAGGCACATATCTTCAAAGTCCCATACCTGCACGGATAGCCTTGTCGTAGATGTGGCGGGCATAAGCGCGAAGGTGAATGCACATTACCCGGGGAGATCTCTCGACTTGCCATCGGGCTAGCGCCGTCGAAAGGCGACGCGATGAGGCGAGAGAAGTCAGCAGAGGGCATAGTAACTCCCGCGACCGGAGCCAAGGCCCGAACACTTAGAAAGGACTGACGCTTGAATTTCGACGCCGAAGCAGACGCAGACAGAAGGGCTGAGATGCCCGAAACCCACTTGCGCTGTAGTGGCCGGAAGTCACGAGGGGGCGAGACGGGTGCGCCAAGCGGCGCGGCAAGGAGAGAGCACGTCAGACCGGAAGAATCGCAGTTGATCGAAGCGGTGGTCGCGCGTGAGAACCTGCTCAAGGCTTACACGCGGGTAATGAGCAACAAAGGCGCGGCAGGCGTTGACCGAATGACTGTCGAGCAACTGAAGCCCTACCTGCAAGCACATTGGGCACAGATCAAAGCAGACCTGTTGAATGGCACATATCGACCGCAGGCAGTGCGCTGCGTGGAGATACCGAAACCGAACGGCGGAATGCGGCAATTGGGCATTCCGCCGGTGGTGGATCGGCTCATTCAACAAGCGATGCATCAAGTGTTAAGTCCGCTCTTTGAGCCTGACTTTTCCGAATCCAGCTATGGCTTCCGCCCGGGACGTAGCGCGCAGCAAGCGGTCACGCAAGCCCGCGCCTATGTGGTCGAAGGGCGGCGCTGGGTCGTGGATGTGGATGTGGAGAAGTTCTTTGACCGAGTCAACCACGATGTCTTAATGTCGCGCCTGGCTCGGCGAATCAGCGATAAGCGGGCGCTGTACTTGATCCGCTGTTACCTGCAAGCCGGGATGATGACTGGCGGCCTAACGAGTCAACGAGTGGAGGGAACGCCACAAGGCGGCCCGCTCTCGCCGCTGCTGTCAAACATCCTACTCGATGAATTGGACAAGGAACTGGAACGGCGAGGTCACAAGTTCTGCCGGTATGCTGACGACTGCAATATTTATGTGCGGACGAAGGCGGCTGGCGAACGGGTGATGAAGTCGGTGAGCCAATTCCTGTCCAGGCGTCTGCGCTTACAGGTCAACGCAGATAAGAGTGCGGTGGCTCGTCCGTGGCGGCGGAAGTTCCTGGGCTACACGATGACGTGGCATAAACAGCCACGCCTGAAGGTGGCACCGGAGTCCGTGCGACGGCTGAAGGTGAAAGTGCGGAGAATCCTTCGTGAAGGGAGAGGGCGCAGTCTGCCAGAAGTAATCAAAGAGCTGAACCCACTATTGCGTGGCTGGATGCAGTACTTCCGGCTGGCAGAAGTGAAAGGGATCTTTGAAGAACTTGACGGCTGGCTGCGGCGCAAACTGCGCTGCCGGGTATGGCGGCAATGGAAGCGACCTTTTACCAGAGCCAGGAACTTGATGAAAAGGGGGCTACAGAAACGACGAGCGTGGAAGTCGGCGACGAACGGCCATGGCGCGTGGTGGAATGCGGGAGCGTCGCACATGAACGAGGCGTTCCCAAAGTCCTACTTTGATCGGTCGGGATTCATCGCCCTGCTAGATCAATTGCGGAAGCTTCAATTTTCTAAGTGAACCGCCGGATGCGGAACCGCATGTCCGGTGGTGTGGGAGGACGGGAGCCGTGAGGCTCCCTCCTACCCGATTACCTGTCGTCATTCATCATTTGTCCGTATTACTTCTTCTTCTTCACGAAGCGCACCCAGAACGGCACATGCAACGTCTGCCCCTGCGGGTCAAGGATGTTGACGTAACCGGTGTAATCGCGCTTCGCCGCCGCCTTGGCCGCATTGATCGCCAGCGTCGCCGTCGCGCTCTCCCCGTCGCCGAGCGTTACCGTCGGGGACGAGGTCAGCGCCGCGCTGAAGCCGTCACCGGGGTCAAGCTGTTGCACGCTGAAGGTGAAAGTGCGGAGAATCCTTCGTGAAGGGAGAGGGCGCAGTCTGCCAGA